>DATDGP010000178.1:0-4006 GCA_036522035.1 Terriglobales bacterium | reverse complement strand
CCTTGAGGACTTGGTGATGGCCGCAGTGAACGCCATCAAAATTTCCCACGCTGACCACAGTGGGGCCGTAGTCGCTGGGGAGCTCTTCGAGAGATCTAAAAATCCTCATGCGATCTCAAACTCCAGCTTCAGACCATCGTGGGCCAGCCGTACGTGGTCGGGAAAAGACTGGTTGGTTTCTTCGTGGGGCAGATCGTGGGAGATGTGGGTGAAGAAAGCGCGCTGCGGTTTGAGGTCCTTGACCAGAGAGAGCGAGTTTGCAACGGTGGAGTGTGTGGGGTGCGGGCGGTGACGCAAGGCGTCGAGAAACAATATGTCCAGCCCGCGGAGGCGTTCGATCGATTCTGGTGGGATGGCGCTGAAGTCGGTGAGATAGGCGGCGCTGCCAAAGCGAAAACCGTGGATCACGGCCTCACCGTGGATCACCTTGATGGGTTCGAAGCTGGCGCCGAACAGCTCCACCGTACCATTCAGGCGCTTCATCTCCACGCGGGCAATGCCGCCGTACTTGTAGTTGGCGTCAAAGATGTAGCGAAACATGCTCTCCAGCGCTTCCGCAGGACCGTCAAAAGCGTAGAGGGGAATCTTTTCCGGACTGCGAAAACTCAAAGGGCGCACGTCATCCAGGCCGAGAATATGGTCGGCGTGCGCATGGGTGTAGAGGATCGCGTCCAGACGAGTGATGTTTTCGCGGATGGCTTGCTCACGGAAGTCGGGCGTGGTGTCGATGAGAACCGATCGGTCCGCATACTCGAGCAGGATCGAAGGTCGGGTGCGCCGGTCATGGGGATCGCTGGAGTGACACACGCGGCAGGAACAGCCAATGGTGGGTACGCCCATCGATGTACCGCTCCCCAACACCGTCAGAGTCGCCTTCATCTCTTGTCGAGACTCGGACCAGCCGGTGGCTTCGCCGACGCCAAGGCGTTGGTGATCTCGATCCAGGCCATGCGCAGCTCAAACAGAACATTCTGGAGAAGAGTCTGTTCGCGATCGGTGAGATTGCCCTTGGTCTTTTCCTGCAGAATTGTGAGCGAATCGATGGTTTGACGGGCGCCGATGATATCCACAGCTGGCGTCTCACCCTCCTGACGGATCGCCCCCAGCTGCAGCAACGCCGTCATGTAAAAGGACTCTACCAGCCGCTCGTAGGTCATCTCCGGCAAACTCTCGCGCCGCCCGCCAGTCTTTGCAAAGATCTCGTCCAGCTTTCTGCCGGTTGCGTGATAGGCGTCATGCTGGGCTTGCTGCTCGGCGGAAGTAGGCGGAGGAGGCATTTCCTGTTCCTCCTCAGGGCCGGCCTCAGCCTCGGTCTCGGGCTCCTTGGGAGCCGCCGCGCGCTCTTCGGTTGCGCTGGGGGCACTCGAGGTCGGCGGCGCAACAGGCGCAGGAATAGCTGCCGGAGGTGCGGGTGCTTCCTCCTCACTCGGCGGGATATCGGTGCGCAGATCGCCTTCGGTGCCAAAACGGCGGCGGTCACTCACAACAAAATCTTGTTTCTTTTCAGACATACTTCCTCAATGTTCCTGTTAGATAACGAAAGGCAGCTCCACGATTCGCGCCTTCTGACCGTTCAGATCGACTTGGCCGTCGGCGGCAATCTCCCGTCGCACGTAGCCCAACCCTATGGCTGTCTGGCCTGATCCAGAAGGGACTCGGGCGACGCTCGTCACTTCGGCGACATTTCGACCGTCAGCCTCAAACTTTGCGGGAGTGGGAGGCTCGCCGGTAAACTCGAAGCCGACAAATGTCCTATGCACATGGCCTCGCGAGCGAATGCGCTCCACGATCTCCTGGCCGATATAGCATCCTTTGGTGAACGACAAGGCTTGCATCTGCCCGGTTTCCTGAGGCAGATCGCGCTCGCGGATGTCCTGGCCATAGTTGGGAATCCCATGCAACATGCGCCAAGCCTCCAAACCTTCTGCGCCCACCCGCTGGGCTCCTGCTGCGATGAGCTTTTCGTGGATTGCCGCCGGACCCGGATTTGCTTTTGCGATCCAGATTTCGTACCAGCCAGGCTTGTTTTCCGGGCCCGAAACCACGGCAAGGCTAAAATCGTCCAGCTGCTGTTCACGAATCTCTAGCGGAGCGGAGTTGTGCGCCTTCAAGCCAGCCGCAGCCATGGTCTCGCCGGCCTTCGGCCCGCAGAGCCCGATCGCCGTGATCTCAGAGACCACGTTCATTTCTACCTTGTCCATGATGATGAACCGCTTCATGGCGGTCAGCAGCGGCTCCGCTTGCGCCCAGTCGGTATCGATCAGAAAAAAGTCGCCGCGGTTATAGATGTACATATCACCCAGAATTCGGCCCTGGGCACTCAGAACGAAATTATAGACCCCGCGGTTCAGAGCCAAATCGCGCACGTTGTTGGTGACCATATTGTGCAGCCAGCGCGCGCGGTCCTTGCCGGTCACCGAGACCTTGGCGCGCCAGCCAAGATCAAACACGCCGCACCCGGACTGCAAGGCGCAGAGTTCCTGGGCGGGATCGCCGAAATCGAGCGCAGCTTCCACTCCGTTGTACCGACCCAGGCGAGAGTGCGCTGGTGCCAATCGTGACTGGAGAGCTGGATTGTCCATGGCCGAACCTATGATTATAGCGAAGGCCTGTCACGGCATGCCCCGCCGCCTGTCGCCCCTCGGCTCTGGCCTCGGATTGCAAACTTGTCGCGGGCGCGACACAATGGTTCCATGTCCGACGAGCAGCGCGGCTGGAAAAGGGGCTGGGTACAGGCAGAGAAGATGATAATGCTGGGAATCACCTTGCCGATTGCCACGATTCTGGGCTGGCTCATTGGAAGCGGCTTGGACAAGAAATTCCACACATCCTGGGTCGGAATCACCGGCTTGTTGCTAGGCGCAGCTGCCGGCCTTACACGCTTCATCCAGGGAGCGATAAAGATCGGCGCGGAAGACGCTGACCAGGACAGGCGTTCCCCGAAATGACCGAGATGGACGACGTTTATCGTCGCCTCAATATTTCGCTGGCGACTCTGCTGATCGGCGGCATGGTTACGCTCGTTTCCTTTCATCAATGGCGTATGTCCCTGGGCTTTCTGATCGGCGCCATCATCGCACTGGTCAATTTAAGAATTCTAAAGCGCACCGTCATCTCCGTGGGTGAGATGATTGGTGAAGGCAAGGCGACGCCTTCGGCCCGCAAGCAGGCGCTGAAGTTTGTCCTGCGCTACGGTTTATTGGGGGCCGCTCTGTATGTTATAGTCAAAGGTTCGACCATCAATGCTTACGGCGTCTTTATTGGCTTGTTCTTACCCGTAGGCGCGATTTTGATCGAGGCCGTCTACGAGCTTTACCTCGCGCTCTGGCGCGGGGCCTGAATCTCTGGGTGTGATTTTTCAAACATGGCAGACCAACTCTGGTTTACCCAGCTCCTGAATCGTGCCCTGGGCAGCCCCGTCGACGCGCTGTTGCAGGCGCTTCCAGCTCCTTTCCATCCGGCGAACCCCGCAGCCCCCATTACCAATACGGTGGCGATGGAGTTTCTGGTGGTGGTCATCATTGTCTCGCTCTTCCTAGTTATACGTTCGCGGCTGTCGGTAGAAAACCCGGGCGGGATCCAGCACGCAACGGAAATGTTGGACGGCTTTGTGAAGGAGCAGTGCCGGGATATCATCGGGCACGACTACGAGAGCTTCATACCGCTGTTAACGGCGATTTTTGTCTTCGTCCTGCTCTGCAACTTGATCGGTATCATCCCTGGATTTGAATCCCCCACCGCCAATGTATCGGTGCCCCTGGGCTTCGCCGTGGTTTCATTTCTTTACTACAACTACCACGGCATCACGAAAAATGGGCTGTTCGGATACTTCAAGCATTTTCTGGGGCCCGTGTGGTGGATGTCGCCCCTGATGTTGATCATTGAAATCTTCAGCCACCTCGCGCGGCTGCTTTCCTTGACGGTCCGTCTTTGGGCGAATATTTTTGCCGGCGATCTGGTGACGATGGCTTTTTTCTCCATGGTGCCTCTGGGTATTCCGGTTATC
>DATDGP010000177.1:0-29367 GCA_036522035.1 Terriglobales bacterium | reverse complement strand
CGGCTCCAGCGACCTACCCGGAAGTGATCCGCCTCGAGCCGAGACGCATTTCAGATGTTGCCATCTGAAATTCCTTCCCTATTTGGCCTTGCTCCGTGTGGGGTTTGCCCTGCCCCGAGCATTTCTGCGCGGGCGGTGCGCTCTTACCGCACCTTTTCACCCTTACCGCAAGCTTGCGCTTGTGGCGGTTTGTTTTCTGTGGCACTTTCCGTCGAACGGCCTTGAAGCCGTCCTCCCGGACGTTATCCGGCACACTGCTCTGCGGAGTTCGGACTTTCCTCCCCCCTGCCGCGCAGCCTGGGCAAACCCAGCGTTCACGACAGGACGGCAATCGCCCGGTCCGGCATCAGCTACCTCTTATTATAGGGCGCCGCCATACCGCCGGGTGCAAAACTGGATTGGCGGGCATATGCTGGGGATTAGGCAAGTTTGGGTTGCTTTTGCGGATCCAGATTGTATGATGTTGCCAACATCGAGAAGCTTAGGTTCTGGGTCGAACATCTAAGTATAGGCAGGACCGCACGCCAGTCGTCGCGTTCTGGATCCAAAAGTAGCTTACAATAAGAGAGCAGAACCAGGTTGATGTTGAACTATCTTCCCAGCATCGTGGCTGCCGTTGTGGCTCTGTGCGGCATGGGCTTCTATGTCCTTTGCGTGTGGAGCGCGCGCAGCTTTCTGCGTTCCGGTCGCAAGCCGGCGCCCGCATTCGCCCCCCCTGTTTCCATTCTTAAGCCTTTAAGGGGCGTGGACCCGCAGATGTACGAGAGCTTTCGCAGTCACTGCGTCCAGGATTACCCGGAATACGAAATCATCTTTGGCGTGAGCGACATGGACGATCCCGCGGTCGAAGCGGTCCATCGCTTGATGCGTGAATTTCCGCACTGCCATATCAAGCTGGTTGTCTGTCCGGCGGTGCTGGGCAACAACCGCAAGACCAGCAACCTGGCGCAGATGCTGCCCCAGGCACGCTACGAGCATCTCCTGATCAACGACAGTGACATCTATGTCACTCCGGGCTACTTGCGCGGGGTGATGGCTTCCTTCGCGCAACCGCAGGTGGGCATGGTTACCTGCCCGTACCGCGGAATCGCGGCGGACACGTTGGGATCGAAACTCGAATCGATTGGGATCAGCACCGATTTCATTCCCGGTGTGCTGGCCGCGCGACGGATCGAAGGCGGAATTCATTTTGCTCTCGGCTCGACGCTCGCGATTTCGCGCAGCGCGCTCGACACGATTGGTGGGTTCGTGCCGCTGGTGAATTACCTGGCTGACGATTTCGAAATGGGCTACCGAGTTTCCGAAGCGGGTCTCAGCGTGGTATTGGCCGATGTGGTTGTCGAGACGCATCTGCCAGCCTACAGCTTCCGCGGATTTTTCGAGCATCAGTTGCGCTGGGCACGCAGCACGCGCGATTCGCGCCGCATGGGTTACATCGGCCTCATCCTTACCTTCGGACTGCCCTGGGCCATGCTGTCGGCGCTGCTGTCCCCGACTGCATGGTGGTCGTGGACGGTGCTGGGGGCCGCTCTGGTTCTGCGTGTGGCCGTGGCTTTGCAGGTGGGCTTGGGCGTAGTTCACGATCGCGCTGTGTGGCGACACCTTTGGCTGCTGCCGTTGCGCGACGTGGTTGCCTTCATGGTGTGGTTCGCCAGTTTTGCCGACAATAAAGTCCGCTGGCGCGGCGATATCTTCGTGCTCGAGAACGGAAAGATCCGTCCAGCCACTGTCGTCGGCAGCGAGAAGCTGATTACCGCCCCGCCGGAGCGGGAACAGGGCAAAGTTTCAGCTCATTGGTGAGCAGCAGCTTGCCCCCCCATTTCGCTAGTCGGCACGAGCCTGCCCCCTCAACATAAGCCGGGATACTATCCTCCGGCGTCAAAAGAAAAATCCTCTGAGGGCCCTGCCACATCTTGGCAAACGCCTGATCGTCGTCAAAAATCGTCGGTGCGTCAGGGAAGGTTGAGCCGTACCAGATGTTGTTGCGGCGTCCGTTCAGAATACGCATCTGCTGTCCAGTGTAATAGTTGACGCTGGAAGCGGCTTCGTAGTCGCCGTTGTCTTCAATCACGTCACCGGGACGCCAGCGGGTCTGAATGGAGTCGGCCAGAACGCGAGACGAAAGGACTGGGGAGAAAATCACCAGTCCGGTGTGAGCTTCATGGAGGATCACCACCATCATGGCTGCTAGTGCTAAGTTAGCAGCGAACGTCCGCTGCGATCGCCGTAACAGCCAGTTGAGCGCTGTGCCGAGGGCGAAGGCCAGCCCGGTCACCAGCAGCGGTACCCGGAAGGCGCCCATGGCCTGGGGCGTGAGATCAAGAAAATGCCCAAAGGAGAGCTCGTACTCCTGAGGATTCTTCTTGAGCAAATCGGAAATGTCGTATTTCAGGGGCGGAGTCTTCGCCTGCACGGCAAGCATGACGGCGAAAACGCACGCCGCCATTCCGATCACCATCAAGACCAAAGATGAGATTTTGCCGCTCCGCCGCTCGGGGCTTTCCAGCCGCGACGTAGTCTCCTTCCCCAGCCATCGGCCGAGAAGTAGTGCCAGCCCGGGGATGCCGGCGATCACGTAGTACTCCTGGCGGCTGGAGAAGCTGAAGAAGACCAGAACCAGAAAAAACCAGATTGCAAAGAGAAGTGTGCCGCGCTGCTGCCGGCTAAGGTCTCGCATCCGAGAGATGTGCACCGGGACCTGGCGCAAGGCTTGAAGAAGAAACGCCGTCCAGGGCATCAGCCATAGCAGGTTCAGTCCCCAGAAAAGCCATAGAGGCACCGTGTCATAGTCCTCCGGATAGCGCTTCTTGAGGTACCGGAGAAGATGCTCGTTAACAAAGTAGAACCAGAAAAAGCCGCGCGCCTGGCCCCGCGCCGGATTTTCGAGTCCAGCCAGCAAATGCCAGGGCGCCGCAATCGTCAAAAAGACCAAGAAGCTCGAGAAGAGGTGGAGCTTCAACAGGTGCCGCAGGTTTCCCGTGAGAAGGAGAAAGATGAAGATGACGCCCACGGGAAATACCAGGCCGATCAGGCCCTTGGTGAGGACGTTGAGGGCCATGGTGGCGGCGATGGCCCACGAGAGCCACGGAGAAATCTTCCTCTGAGCGTCCTGGTCGAGCGTGGTCAGGAAAAAATCGAAGCCCAGTGCCAGCCAAAGAGCGACGGCCATGTCCGGGATGAGGATGCGCGTGAAGATGAAAGGTCCAAAGCCGGTGGCCAGCGCCAGTGCCGAATAGAGGCCGCCTTCTTCACCATACATTCTCCGCCCGAGACGATAGGTTACCAGCAGCAGCGCGAGCACACCCAACGCGATCGGCAGTCGTGCTGACCAGTCGTGCACACCGAACAGTTTGAAGCTTGTGGCCGTCGCCCAGTACATCAGCGGAGCTTTTTCGAGATAACGAAAGCCATTGTTGATGTGCAGCGTAATCCAGTTGCGATCCACCTGGGCCATCTCCCGCGCGGCTTCGGCGTGAACGGTGTCCGCGTCGTCGAGCAAAGATGGCTGAAACAGGCTGCCCAGATAGACCACAGCCCATACCACCACGATGATCAGCAGAGAGAGATTGCGCATGGGCCGCGCAGCTCCGGCGATCGGCAAGCTGGGGCCCGGCTGAAGCGCGGTGTCAGTAGGCATGGGTGGCTTCATTATATGCGGGACTGCTCGCGGTGCTCTGGCGCCATGGTTCAGAAAATGGCTCGGGCTGTGAGATCGCATACAATCCATCTTTGAGGTGAGGCATTGACCCAGGTCTCGGTTCCGCAGTCTCCGTCGAGCACAACCGCTGACGATTTTCCCCGCAAACGCGCCGATGCGCTGGCCGGAGAGCTCGGAGCCAATATCACCGGCGAGGTCCACTTCGACGATGGCTATCGCGCCCTCTACGCCGTGGACGGATCCAACTATCGACAGACGCCGATCGGCGTGGTGATCCCTCGCAGCATTGCAGACGTGATTGAGACCGTGGCACTGGCTCGAAAATACGGTGCGCCGATCCTGCCCCGGGGCGGCGGCACCAGTCTTGCCGGTCAGTCATGCAACGTCGCGGTGATCATCGATTTCTCCAAATACCTCAATCAGATCATCGAAATCAGTCCACAGGACAAATACGCGTGGGTGCAGCCCGGGGTGGTGCTCGATCACCTGCGTAAGCGGGCCAACGAGTTCAATCTGACGTTCGGACCCGATCCCTCCACGCATGAATACTGCAACCTGGGCGGAATGATCGGCAACAACTCCTGCGGCGTGCATTCCATGATGGCGGGACGGACGGTCGACAACGTCGATGAGCTCGACATTCTCACTTACGAAGGCCTGCGCATGCGCGTGGGCCCAACGACAGACGCCCAAGTCGACGAGTTCGTCGAGCAAGGCGGACGTCGCGGCGAGATCTACGCTCAGCTGCGAACATTGCGTGATCGTTACGCCGAGCTGATCCGACAGCGTTATCCCAAGATTCCGCGCCGAGTCTCCGGTTACAGCCTGGACGAGCTGCTTTCCGAAAACGGCTTTCATCTAGCCCGCGCCTTGGTCGGATCGGAAGGCACCACTGTGATCGTTCTGGCGGCCAAAGTGCGTCTGGTGGACTGGCCCAGGAAACGCACCACGCTGGTGCTGGGTTATCCGGACATTTACACCGCTGCCGATCATGTCCCCGAGGTCTGTCAGTCTCAGCCGATCGGGCTCGAAGGCATGGACGACGTCCTGATCAACAACATGGAGAAGAAGAACCTTCATCTCGCGAGCATCAAGCTGCTGCCGGAAGGTAAAGGGTGGCTGCTGTGCGAGTACGGTGGAGAAACCAAAGACGAGGCTACTGCCAAAGCAAAGTCTCTGATGTCGCGGCTCAGCGCCGAGCCCGGGGCCCCCAACATGCGCCTGTTCGAGGACGAGCAGGAGACGCAGATGGTGTGGAAGGCGAGGGAGTCCGGTCTGGGCGCCACTTCGCGTGTGCCCGGCGATCCGGAATTCTGGGAAGGCTGGGAAGACGCCGCGGTTCCTATCGACAAGCTCGGCGAGTATCTGCGCGAGCTACGTGGTCTGCTGGCCAGGCATGCCTACAAATGCGCGCTCTACGGGCATTTCGGTCAGGCCTGTGTGCACATGCGGATCAATTTCGATCTGGTCACGGAAGCTGGCATCAAGAACTTCCGCTCGTTTGTCGAAGCGGCGGCGGATCTCACGGTCCGGCTGGGCGGATCGCTCTCTGGCGAGCACGGGGACGGCCAGTCTCGCGGCGAACTTCTCGGCCGCATGTACGGGCCAGAGTTGATGGAGGCATTCAGGGAGTTCAAGCGCATCTGGGACCCCGATTGGAAGATGAATCCTGGGAAGAAGATTGACGCCAACCCGCTCGACCAGGATCTTCGCCTGGGGCCGGATTATCATCCGCCGCACCTTAAGACATATTTTTCGTTCCCGGAAGAACACGGTCATTTTGCGGAGGCCACCACACTATGCGTCGGCGTGAGCAAGTGCCGCAAGGACGAGAACGGTACCATGTGCCCCAGTTACATGGCCACCCGCGAGGAAATGCACTCCACCCGCGGGCGCACGCGGCTATTGTTCGAGATGCTGCGTGGCGATCCAATGCGCGGAGGGTGGAAGAGCGAGACTGTGAAGGAGGCGCTTGACCTGTGCCTGGCCTGCAAGGCCTGCAAGACGGAATGCCCCATGAACGTGGACATGGCGACCTACAAGGCCGAGTTCCTCGCTCATTACTATGAAGGCCGCCTGCGCCCCCGTTCGGCTTACGCCATGGGCATGATTCACCGTTGGGCGCCCCTGGCTGCGGTCGCACCGGGACTGGTGAACTTTCTTGGCCGGACTGGGGGAATCTCGAGGGTCGTCAAGCTTCTGGGGGGCATTGCACCGGCGCGCTGCCTGCCCCAATTTGCCAGTCAAACCTTCCGCGAGTGGTTCGGCAAGCGCGGTCCGCGCAATCAAAGCAAGTCGCAGGTCATGCTGTGGCCGGACACATTCTCTAACCACTTCCATCCTGCGATCGCGAAGGCTGCAGTCGAAGTCCTGGAACATGCTGGTTATCAGGTGATCATTCCGCAGGCGCGGCTGTGTTGCGGACGTCCTTTATACGACTTTGGCATGCTCACGACCGCGCGCTCGCAACTACTCGAGGCGCTCCACGCATTGGCTCCGCAGATTGCTGCGGGAACACCGGTGATTGGTTTGGAGCCAAGTTGTGTCTCCGTCTTTCGCGACGAGATGACCAATCTGCTTGGAGGGAATGAACAAGCCGCTCAACTCGGTCGCCAGACGTTTCTGCTCGGCGAATTCCTGATTCAGAAAGCGGACTACCGTCCGCCGCAGCTAGCGCGCAAGGCCTTGGTGCACGGGCACTGCCACCATAAGTCGGTTCTGAAATTCGATTCCGACGAGGAGCTGTTGAAGCGCCTGGGCCTCGACTTCCGCGTGCTCGACTCCGGCTGCTGCGGCATGGCAGGATCGTTCGGCTTCGAAGCGGCCAAGTATGACGTCTCGGTGCAAATCGGCGAGCGGGTGCTCCTGCCTGCCATACGTCAGGCGAGCTCGGAGACGCTCATCATCGCCGACGGCTTCAGTTGCTTCCAGCAGATCGACGGCCTGACCGGGCGTAAGCCACTGCACATCGCCGAGGTACTGCAGATGGCGATTCATGAGGGGCAGGGCAAAGAACAGACGGACCAAGTCCCTGCGACCCTGGCGATGCTGGCTGAGAACAGGTAAAGGATAAGCTTCTGCTGTCATCCGCGCTTCCGGCCCGCTCGGTGGTAGGTCGTTTCCCGCTTAGGCGATCTCTTCGGTCTGGTTGTAGCGCCTGGCCGCTCGCCGACCGAGCGCGGTGAGCGGAGAACGCGCAACTTTGGACTCGATATCGCGACCCCGTTTTTTCTCTCCCCTGCCGTCTTCGGTTCCCGGCATCAGACGGTTGACCAGCGCTAGCGCTTCTGCGGCCAGTCCTGGCGATGCGCCGTGCGCCTGCAGCAACGCTCGGGTTTGCCAGCCGATCACCAGATCGGAACGGTTGCGTCGCGTAGCCTTGACGATCTGTTTTGCCGCATGCTCCGCGGAGACCGAGAGCAATGGATTGGTGGCGCCCACGGCGAACCATCCGTATTCGTGTTCGTGCTTACCCTTGAACTCGGCATGCAGATGCGATCCGGTGCGCATGAGACCGGGGACGACGGTGAGCACGTGAATCCCGTGTTTCTTCAGCTCGGCATGCAACCCTTCAGAGAATCCCACGGTTGCGAACTTGGCGCAGCTGTAAGGCAGCATGTGCGGCATGCTGATCCGCCCGCCGACGGAGGTGATGTTAACGATCTTGCCCCGGCCGCGCTCCATCATCGTCGGCAGCACCGCCAGCGTGGGCTGGACCATGCCCCAGAAGATTACATCCATGGCTTCGCGGAAATCGTCGAGGCTGTGTGACTCGAGCGGCCCCACCGACATGACGCCGGCGTTGTTAACCAGGATGTCGACACGTCCGAAATGCTGGCGAGCGGCATTGATCAGATGTTCAGCTTGCTCGGGACGGCTGACGTCAGCGGTTACGGCACTCACATCAGCTCCCAGGCGCTCTACCTGCTGGCGGGCACGTACGAGTTCGCGCTCGTTGCGTGCGCATAGTACGATCTTCGCGCCGTGGCGGGCAAATTCCTGAGCCAATGCCAGACCCAGCCCTCGCGAGCTGCCGGTGATCACCACGGTCTGGTCGCGAAGATCGTCGCCCCGCTGGCGTTGCCACTCGTTGAACAAGCGGAGCGTTTTGCGCGCGGCGAGCACCGCACTCGCGCCTGCGGCGACTCCGGCCACCAGAGTTCCAGTGGCAAATCCGCCCAAGATCACCTTATTTCTTTTTTTCATGACAACCCCTCCCCAGGTTTTGGATGTTGTGGGGACGAGCGATGGGTGCCTCTCGGGCGATGAAAACCCGTGTCCGATCCCGCCAACGACGAACTCCGAGCGCGCGTGGGCTCCGTGACTCGAGCCTTTCGGAGCCCAACCCCGCGCAGTTCTCGAATCGGCCTATCACATCGAAACAGAACCTTACGGGCGCCAAAGGAACCCAACATGCTGCGAGAGGCGAGGGAGCAAATTCGGTTTCTCCGATCAGTGGTAAGATTTTTTTCTAGTTTTTTGGGGCTGCAGGGTTGGCTGAATCCGCGCTCTTATTTATAATCATTCGTTTTCGTGAGTGAGTTCGTCGCTCAACTGACAGCTCCTGGGGTTTTGCTGATCGGGCCGAGGAGCTTCCGCTGGAAACATACTGGACCCAATGCCACAGATCTTTAACCGTAGTGCGAATACCCTGGCTCGCGGCAGCATCCTCGCCGTCGTTCTTTTACTTTCCGCAGCCGCCGCGGGGCTGATGCAGCTCCAGCGCTCGCCTTACGTGACCCGCCAGCACGAGGCGTTGCAGCAGCCGATTCCCTTCAGCCACCAGCATCACGTCTCCGGCTTGGGACTGGATTGCCGTTACTGCCACACCTCGGTTGAGGAATCGAGCTTCGCGGGCATTCCACCAACCAAGACCTGCATGAATTGCCACGCGCAGATGTGGACTAACGCGGACATGCTCGAGCCCGTCCGCTACAGCTTCCACAGCGGTAAATCGATCCAGTGGGTGCGGGTCCACGACCTTCCCGACTTTGTGTATTTCAACCATAGCATTCACGTTGCCAAGGGAATCGGTTGCTTCAGCTGCCACGGTCCGGTGGACGAAATGCCCCTGATGTATGCGGAGAACACGCTGCAGATGGAGTGGTGCCTGAACTGCCATCGTGAACCGGAAAAGTTTCTGCGGCCGAAGAACGAAGTGTTCAACATGAAGTATGAGCAGCCTTCCAGCGCGCATCCAGTGAGCGTCGACGGGCGGCCCTTCGACACCCAAGCTGAGCTCGGCAACTTCCTAAAGACTAAGTATCACTTGCGCACGGTGCAGGATATAACCAGTTGCTCAACGTGCCACCGATAGAGGTGGCCAACTAGATGGAATCGAATGTCAAATAACGGCGAGTCAAATCCCAACCTGATTCCTGTCGCCGCCATCAAGCCGGCGCGAGAGGAAATGGACCAAGTACGCAAAAAGCTGGCCGGTGCCGGTGGACCTAAGTATTGGCGCACGCTTGAGGAGTTCTCCGGCGGGGAAGAAGCGGCTTTCGGCGAACTTCTGGAACGCGAGTTTCCCCGCGCCCACTCGGAGTGGGTGGACGCAGTTTCACGGCGCGATTTCCTCAAGCTGGCCGGTGCCTCGATGGCTCTGGCTGGGCTGGCCGGGTGCACCCGCCAGCCGCTCGAACAGATCCTTCCTTATGTCCGTCAGCCGGAAGATTTGGTTCCCGGCCGCCCGATCTTCTATGCCACGGCCATGCCGTTCTCCGGCTATGCGCTGCCGCTGCTGGTTGAAACCCACGAATATCGTCCCACCAAAATCGAGGGCAATCCGCAACACGCGTGCAGTCTGGGCTCCACGGATCTGTTTGCCCAAGCCTCGATTCTGGATTTGTACGATCCCGACCGCTCCATCGTGCTGACCTTCAAAGGTGAACCGCGGCCCTGGGGCGAGTTTCTAGGCGCGATGCGAGGCCGCGTCGAGTACCACAAGGCCAATCAGGGCGCCGGTCTACGTTTCCTGACCGTTGCAGCGAGTTCGCCGACTCTGGGATCGCAGATGAGGGCGGTCGCCGAGATCTATCCGCAGTCGAAATGGCATCGCTGGGAGCCTGTACATTGTGACAGCGCTCGCGCCGGTTCCAAGCTGGCCTTCGGCGGGGTATACGATCCGCAATACAAGTTTGACGCCGCCGATGTCGTAGTCTCGCTGGACGCCGACTTCCTCTCAGGTTCCTGGTTCCCCGGCTTTGTTCGCTACGCGCGCGACTTCATGTCCCGGCGCAAATCCCCGGACAGGGAGATGAGCCGGTTCTACATGGCCGAGAGTTCACCCACTTCCACCGGCGCGAAGGCTGACAATCGGCTGATCGTGCGTCCCTCGCAGGTGGAGGCGATTGCGCGAGCGCTGGCAGTCGCGCTCGGGGTCCCCGGAGCCCAACCGGTAGGCGCCACCGACGGGCTCAGCCCCGAACAGCGGCAATGGGTGAATGCGGTCTCCGCGGATCTAAAAGCACATCGCGGGCGTAGCCTGGTCGTGCCCGGGCAATTCCACTCGGCCACGGTCCACGCGTTGGCTCACGCCATCAATGGTGCGCTTGAAAATGCGGGCAAGACCGTGACTTATATCGACCCGGTGGAGATTGACCCGGTCGAGGACGTGCAGTCCATCAGCGAGCTGACAGCCGACATTAATGCTGGCAAGGTGGAAACGCTGGTCATCCTTGGCGGCAACCCGGTGTATGACGCGCCCGCCGATCTTGATTTCAAATCGGCTCTCGAAAAATTGCTGACCAATGCCGGCAAAAAAAACGTGGCGCCGGTCACCATGCAGCTCTCGCTCTACAACAACGATACGACCGACTATGTTCACTGGCACGTTCCGGCGGCGCACTATCTTGAGTCGTGGAGCGACGCCCGCTCCGATGACGGCACCGCCAGCATTATCCAGCCGATGATCATGCCGCTCTATGACGGCAAGAGCGCGCACGAGATCGCGGCCATCTTTCACGACCAGCCTGGCACCTCGGGCCACGACCTGCTGCAGGCTTACTGGCGCTCGCAGCATACGGGCGATGATTTTGAGGCCTGGTGGCGCCGCTCCGTCCATGACGGCTTCATCAGCGGCAGCGCCTTCCCGGCGCGCGCCGTCACGGCCAAGCTCGGCGCGCTGCCCGCATCTCCAATTCGTCATCTAGCCGCCGGGGGCGGCGAGGTGGTGGAAGTGATGTTCCGGCCCGATCCCTGCATCTACGACGGCCGCTACCTGAACAACAGCTGGCTGCAGGAGACGCCCAAGCCCCTCAGCCGCACCACCTGGGACAACGTGGTCATGATCAGCCCGGCGATGGCCGAGCGCATGAAGCTCAACCAGCTCAGCGACGATAACGATCATCAATCCGATGAGCAACGTCTGATCCAGATCACCGTCGGAGGCCGTGCGCTAGCCGCGCCCTACTGGCCTCAACCGGGACATCCTGACGGTGCGGTCACGCTGTTTCTCGGCTACGGTCAGACGAAGTCCGGACGCGCAGGGACGGAGCGCGATTCGGATGCGCAACTGAAGATCGCTAGCGGGTTCAACGAGAACTTCGCGCGGACTCGCGGTTACAACGCCTATTTCGTGCGTACCGCGGCGGCGCAATACATGGCTGAGGACGGAACCGTAAAGGACACGGTCACCCAATACGTTGAAAAAAATGGAAAGAAGGTCGGAGAGGAACATAAGAGGTGGTATCCGATCGCGGTAACGCAGGGCCATTTCCGGATGGACGAGCGCGCGCCGGTGCGGGTGGCCACGCTCGAGGAATACAAGAAGAACCCGCACTTCGCGCATGAGCATCCGGAAGAAGAGCCGCAGGATAGAAGCACGACCCAGGAAGAATCGCTGTACCCGGACTTCCGCAATAAGGGCTGGTTCAAGAACTACGCCTGGGGCATGTCCATCGACCTCAACTCCTGCGTCGGCTGCCAGGCTTGCGCGGTAGCCTGCCAGTCGGAGAACAATCTTTCCATCGTAGGCAAAGACCAGGTGCGCCGCGGCCGCGAAATGCAATGGATCCGCATTGACACCTACTACGAGGGGGACGCGGCCAAACCCAGCGTGTACTTCCAGCCTATCCCGTGCATGCAGTGTGAGAACGCTCCCTGCGAGCCAGTGTGTCCAGTGGGCGCCACCACGCACTCCACCGAAGGCTTGAACGACATGGTGTACAACCGCTGCGTGGGCACGCGCTACTGTTCCAACAACTGTCCGTACAAAGTGCGACGCTTTAACTTCCTGCTCTTCGCCGATTTTGAAACGCCCAGTCTGAAGTTGATGCGTAACCCCGACGTAAGCGTGCGGAGTCGCGGTGTCATGGAAAAGTGCACCTACTGCGTGCAGAGGATCAACGCCGCGCGCATTGCCTCGGAGAAGGCGGACCGCGAGATTCGCGACGGCGAAATCATCCCTGCTTGTCAGCAGGTATGCCCTACCGAGGCCATTACCTTTGGCAACATCAATGATCCCAACAGCCGTGTGAGCAAGCTCAAGGCCGATCCCCGCAGATACGCGATTCTGACCGAGCTGAATACGCGCCCGCGCACCACCTATGTTGCCGGGGTGCGAAATCCCAACCCTGACCTCCCGGAGAAGGCCTAACGAATGCCAGCGATTGACGAAATAGACGTACTGCCGCCGAAAGGGGTAAGACCGCCGGTGCTCGGACCGGGGCACGACCTGGGAACGGTCACCGATCGCATCGCCGGCATCGTGCTCACCAAGCACACGCCGCTGTTCTGGTTCGCGATCATGGCCCTGGCCGTCGGTATCTTCGGTATGTTGAACGTGGCCATCGGCTGGCTCTTCCTCAAAGGCACCGGGGTCTGGGGTATCAATATCCCCATCGGCTGGGGGTTCGCGATCGTCAACTTCGTCTGGTGGATCGGTATCGGTCATGCAGGAACTCTGATCTCGGCGATTTTGTTGCTGTTCAAGCAGAGCTGGCGGACCTCCATCAACCGATTCGCTGAAGCCATGACCATCTTCGCCGTGATGCAGGCAGGCCTGTTTCCTCTGCTGCACACCGGGCGTCCCTGGCTGGCGGCTTACTGGCTCTTCCCTATCCCGCTGACCATGGGTGTGTGGCCGCAATTCCGCAGCCCGTTGATCTGGGACGTGTTCGCCGTATCCACATATTTCACGGTTTCGTTTCTGTTCTGGGGCATGGGACTGATTCCGGATTTCGCCAACCTGCGCGACTCGGCCAAGACCGTTCTGGTCAAGCGCATCTACGGGATGCTGGCCATGGGCTGGCGTGGTTCGGCCCGCCACTGGAACCGTTATGAGACCGCGTACATGCTGCTGGCCGGGCTGGCGACACCACTGGTGCTCTCCGTGCACAGCGTGGTCAGCTTGGATTTCGCCGTCGCCCTGGTTCCCGGATGGCACACCACGTTCTTCCCACCTTATTTTGTCGCCGGTGCTATTTACTCCGGGTTTGCCATGGTGCTCATCCTGGCGATCCCCTTCCGCTATCTGTACAACATGCAGGATTTCATTACCCTGCGGCATTTGCAGAATTGCGCCAAGCTCATGCTGACCACCGGTCTGATTGTGGCTTACGCGTATTCGCTGGAGATGTTCATCGGCTGGTACAGCCAGGACAAGTACGAGCTGGCGATGGTCAACAACCGGCTGCATGGTCCGTATTCGCATTTCTATTACATGCTGATCTTCTGCAACATCGTTACGCCGCAGTCGCTGTGGTTTAACCGGGTCCGTTCCTCGCCACCATTGCTGTTCCTGGTCTCCTGCATCATTCAATGTGGCATGTGGCTGGAGCGCTTTGTGATCATCGTGATGAGCCTGCAGCGCGACTTCCTGCCCAGCTCCTGGGGCATGTACTGGCCTACCAGGTGGGACATCATGACTCTGGTCGGCACCATGGGCTTCTTTACGCTGTTGTTCTTCCTGTTCATACGCTTTATGCCCGCTATCTCGATCTCTGAGATCCGGTCGCTGCTCCCGCAATCGAAGGTGAAAGAATGAAGCCTGATGCCATTTACGGAGTGATGGCGGAGTTCGACAACCCCACCGATCTGGTGCATGCCGCCAAGAGCGCGTTTGACGCCGGATATCGCAAGATGGATACCTATACGCCCTACCCGCTCGAAGAAGCGGCGGAGGCCATCGGAGCTCACCACAACCGGGTGGCGCTGGTCACGCTGACCGGGGCCATGCTGGGAATGATAGGCGGCTACTCACTGCAGTACTGGGTCTCGGCGGTGAACTATCCTATTAATGTGGGCGGCAAACCTTTTCATGCCTGGCCGGCGTTCATTCCTGTGACCTTCGAGTGCGCGGTACTGGGCGCTTCTCTGGCTGCGGTGTTCGGCATGCTGGCTCTGAACGGGTTGCCGCAGCCGTATCATCCGGTTTTCAACGTGCCCAATTTTTCCCGTGCCAGCCGCGACCACTTTTTCCTGTGCATCGAGGCCCAGGATCCGAACTACCGACCGGACGAGACTCGGCGTTTTCTCGAAAGTTTTCATCCCCTGGAAGTTTCGGAGGTGCCGCATTAAGGCCCCGGCCCAGTTCGGTTTTGCCATGCTGGCCATGACGGCGGTGTTTTTCCTCGCCGGCTGCCGCCAAGACATGCACAACCAACCCAAGTTCATCCCTTTGCGGTCGAGTGAGTTCTTTCCCGACCAGCGATCGGCGCGCTATCCCGTCGACGGCACTGTGCCGCGCCTGGATAACGCCGCCGTCGACGCCGCGCAACTCATCCCTGACAGCTATTACCTAACCGGTAAACACGGCGCGGCTTTCGGCAACGAACTCCCCTTCCCGCTGACGGGTGGAGTGATGGATCGCGGCCGCGAGCGCTACAACATCTATTGCGCTCCGTGTCATGGGCGCGTGGGGGACGGCAACGGCATGATTGTACAGCGCGGTTATAAACATCCTCCGTCGTTTCATCAACAGCGCCTGCGCAACGCGCCGGTGGGTTATTTCTACGACATCATGAGCAGCGGTCTCGGCGCAATGCCCGACTATGCGGCACAGATTCATCCCAGCGACCGCTGGGCCATCGCGGCGTATATCCGCGCCTTGCAATGCAGCCAGGATCCTTCGTTATGCGGGATCGCCGTGACGCCGGGCCAGATCCCACCGGCCGAGGAGAATGGAATCAAGGTTCCCGACACTTCTTTCACCAGTCCTACGGCGATTCGACCCCAGGGAGGTGTGAAATGAGTCATCCCTCCCTTCCGATCAAGCCTCAGGATTACGCGCCTCCTGCCCAGATTGGTCGCTGGGCCTCTTACTCGCTTACCACGGGCGTGATCTTCTCGGTGCTGGCGGTGGTCGGCTGGTTCCTGAAACCGGCTTTGTTCTATCGTGCTTGGCTGGTGGCCTTCCTCTTCTGGCTGGGGATGACCTTGGGTTCTCTCACGCTGTTGATGATGCAGTACGTCAGCGGGGGAAACTGGGGCCGCATCGGCCGTCGCTTCTGGGAAGCCGCTGCGAGCCTTATCTGGCTGATGGCAATTCTCTGGCTACCCATTGCCTTCGGCATGAAAGAGCTCTTTTCCTGGACGCAACCTGACGCCGTGGCCTCGCTCGGCTGGCAGAAGCTACATTACTATCTCAACACGCCCTTCTTCCTGGTTCGAGCGCTGATCTATTTTGTCGGCTGGGGGCTCCTCTATCGCTTCCTGATGAATTGGTCGAAGAAAGAGGAGGCGGGATTGACCACTCCGGCTCAGTTTGTCCGGGTGCAGAATGTGAGCGCCTTCGGGATCGTGTTCTATGCCGTCACCATCACCTTTGCCTCGATTGACTGGGCGATGTCGCTGAAACCGGATTGGTGGTCCACCGTTTGGGGCATGTTGTTCATGGTCGGTGAGGTGCTCACCGCCTTCTGTTTCACCATTTGGTTGCTGGTCAAGCTGGCACCGGTGGAGCCGCTCTCGCGCATGTTCAAGATCGATTACCTGCACGACTTCGGCAAACTGATGTTCACCTTTGTGGTGTTGTGGGCCTATCTCTCGTTCTCGCAGTGGCTCATCATCTGGTCAGGCAACCTCTTGTCCGAGATTCGCTGGTACGTGATGCGCCTCAACGGAGGCTGGCAATACTTTGGAACGTTCCTGATCTTTGTGCACTTTGTTTTTCCGTTTGCGCTGCTTCTCTCGCGCAACTTGAAGCGCCAGGGGCCTCGCCTGGTGCGCATTGCTTTGCTCTTGTTGTTCATGCGCCTGGTGGATCTGTTCTGGTATACAGCGCCCACTTTCTACCCCGGCGAAACCACGGCTTTCACGAATTTTGGCTGGGCCGACGGGGCTCTGTACGTGATTTGCCCCATTGCCCTCGGCGGCATCTGGCTGTTCTTTTTCTTCAACCGGCTGCAGAAACGATCCCTGCTGCCAGTCAACGATCCTCATTTTGTGGAGATGCTGGAAGCAAAACATGGATGAGTTCACCCCTCAAACCGGCGGCGTGGAAGTCAAGGAAGGGCACGAAGCGAGCGACCTTAATATTCGCGGCATCATTGTGTCGGCCGTAGGGCTGGCGGTCGCGGGCTTTCTTTCCTTTCTGCTGATGAAGGGTTTCCTGGTCCTACTGGCGTGGGCAGACCCCAAGATCTTTCCCCAGCCTCCGCTGACAGCCGCTCAAAGCCAGCTTCTGGAACAACGGGAAGCCCGGCCGGCGCCGCAGCCGGGAGAAGCTCAGCGCGCGCTTTTGGCGCCCGATCGCGCGGAAGAGGAGGCGCGTTTGCAGCGCACCTTCCCGGTTCCTCGCTTGCAGTATGACGATGTGCGCGAGCTGAACATGTTCCGTGCTTCGGAAGACCAGTGGCTGGATAGTTCGGGCCAAGACGCCGCCGGCAATGTACATGTTCCGGTTGAAGAGGCGATGAAGGCCATTGCCGATCATGGTTTGCCCGCAGTCAGCGGACCCTTTGTGGAGCCGACGCTGCCTACGGCTGTACCCATGGTTCCGGCACCGGAGCGGAAATAGGAGTTCAAGAGAAGGAAACATGAACCGCAGTATCACAATTCGGAAACTGGCGGCGGTCTGGCTGTTGGCGGTCTCGACTTCGGCAGTCGCCGTCGCGCAGGCTCCGCCTAAATTGCAGCCGGGGGAAGATGTCCCCAATACCAAACCGACCATCCTCGATCAGGTAGGTTTGGACCAGCACTTGAACCAGCAGATCCCGCTGGATCTCATGTTTTTCGACGAGACCGGGCACCCCGTCCACTTGCGTCAGTATTTTGGCTCCAAGCCGGTGCTGCTGGCGCTGGTTTACTTCCAGTGCCCCATGCTGTGCTCACAGGTGCAACAAGGGCTGACCGGCGCACTTAACGGTATTGTGCGCTTTAACGTGGGTCGTGACTTCAACGTGCTCACCGTGAGCTTCGATCCCCGGGACACGCCTCAAGACGCTGCTCGCGACAAGAACACGTACGTGTCGCGTTACCGGCGGCAGGGCGCGGCTGAAGGCTGGCATTTCCTAACCGGGCCGAAAGACCAGATCGACCGGCTGGCTGCGGCCGTCGGCTTTCGCTACGCCTGGGACCCGAAGGCCCAGCAATTCGCGCATGCCAGCGGCATCATGCTGTTGACGCCCGACGGCCGCCTGGCCCAGTACTACTACGGCATTGAGTACTATCCCCGCGACATCCAATTAGGATTAATCGAGGCTTCGCAGGGGAAGATCGGCAATGTAGTCGACCAGGTTTTGCTCTACTGTTTTCACTATGACCCCGCGCAAGGAAGATATGGGGCGGTGATCATCAACATTATGCGGATTTGCGCCGTGGCTACTCTGGTGGTGCTAGGCGGATTCATGTTCATGATGTTCCGCCGCGACTTCCGGACGACCCGGCAGAGTCGTGTGACTTAGGACAACCGAAAATCGATGCAACCAAACGTTCCATTGTTTCCCGAGCAGGCTTCCAGCGTGGCGGCACACGTGGACAATTTCTATTTGTTCCTGGTGCTGATCACTACCTTCTTCTCCCTGCTGATCGCGCTACTCATTCTGTTTTTCATCATCAAGTACCGTAAGACTCCGGAGCGGCAGGCGGTCCAGATTCACGGTTCCACACTGCTGGAGATCGTCTGGACGGTGATCCCGTTGGGTATTTCCATGGTGATGTTCGTGTGGGGCGCCGTGCTCTACTACCATTTACAGCGTCCACCGGCGGGAGCGATGGAGATTTACGCCGTTGGCAAACAGTGGATGTGGAAGTTCCAGCATCCCGGCGGCCAGCGCGAGATCAATGCTCTTCACGTTCCTACCGGGCGTCCGATACGCGTGACCTTGATCTCTCAGGACGTGATCCATGATCTATTTGTCCCCGCGTTCCGCGTAAAAATGGATGTACTGCCCAACCGCTACACCTATGTGTGGTTCACACCGACGCAGGTCGGAACCTACCATTTGTTCTGCTCGCAATATTGCGGCACGAATCACTCCGGAATGGTCGGTGAAGTCACGGTGATGAAACCGCAAGACTACGCCGAGTGGCTGGCCAGCGGTAAGGCTGAAGGTTCGCTGGCGTCGCAGGGCGAGAAGCTGTTCCAGGAGTTTGGCTGCATCACCTGCCACCGTCCTGATTCCGGCGCCCGCGGCCCCAACCTGCAAGGCTTATACGGGCGTCCGGTGCGCCTGACCGACAACCGTGTGGTTATCGCCGACGATAACTACATCCGCGAATCGATTCTGCAACCGAACGCCAAAATCGTGAACGGCTTCCAGCCCATCATGCCCACATTCCAGGGAGTGATTAGCGAAGAAGGCCTCATCCAGATCACCGAATACCTGAAGCACCTCGGAGAGCAGGAGTCGCAGCCGCTGAACAACCGCACTACACCGACCCAGCTCCGGGATACCGAAGTCCCATCCATCCAGCAGGAGCTAGAGAAACAGCCGGGCAACAAACCTGCCCAGCAACCCGGGAAAAAGCCATGAGTACTGCCGTCATAACCCGAAAACCCGTCATGCCGGAAAAGCACTACCTGAACGATAACTACGGAATCAGATCGTGGCTGCTGACCAAGGACCACAAACGGATCGCTGTGTTGTACCTGGTCTCGATCTCGTTCTTCTTCCTGATCGGCGGTTTCTACGCCTCCATGATTCGCTTGCAGCTGCTGACGCCCACCGCCGAGCTGTTCCAGCCCGACACGTATAACAAGCTGTTCACCATGCACGGCGTCAACATGGTCTTTTTCTTCCTGATTCCGTCGATCCCCGCGACGATCGGCAACTTCCTGATTCCGCTCATGGTAGGTGCCAAAGACCTCGCGTTTCCCAAGATCAACCTGCTGAGCTGGTATCTATACATGGCGGGCGGTTGCTTCTCGCTGGCCGCGCTGTTCTCCGGCGGCGTCGATACCGGTTGGACTTTTTACACTCCGCTCAGTTCCGGCTTCGTACACACTCCGGTGGTCATCTTGGTGTTCGGCGTCCTTTTGGCTGGGTTCTCTTCGATCTTTACGGGACTGAATTTCATTGTCACAGTCCACCGCATGCGCGCCCCCGGGCTGACCTGGGGCAGGCTGCCCCTATTTGTCTGGTCCAACTACGCGGCAGCGCTGATCATGATCCTGGGGACTCCAGTGGTGGCCATCACACTGAGTCTGATGATTCTCGAACGCGGTTTCCACATCGGAATCTTTGATCCTAAGCTGGGCGGGGATCCGGTGCTCTTCCAGCACATGTTCTGGTTCTATTCCCATCCCGCGGTCTACATCATGATCCTCCCCGGCATGGGTGTCATTAGTGAACTCGTCCCTTGCTTTTCCCGTAAACGGGTCTTCGGCTACACGTTCGTTGCTTTTTCGAGCATTGCCATTGCCGTGTTCGGCTTCGTCGTGTGGGCGCATCACATGTTCGTGGCCGGCATTTCCCTTTATTCGGCGCTGGTATTTTCGCTTCTGAGTTTTGCGGTGGCCATACCCTCCGCAGTCAAGATCTTCAATTGGACGGCCACCATGTACAAAGGCTCGGTGAGCCTTGAGACACCCATGCTCTACGCTCTGGCGTTCATGGGACTGTTCACCATCGGGGGCCTGACCGGACTGTTTTTGGCCTCGCTCGGGCTCGACGTGCACATCCACGAC
This sequence comes from Terriglobales bacterium, assembly GCA_036522035.1. Lineage (GTDB taxonomy): Bacteria > Acidobacteriota > Terriglobia > Terriglobales > Acidobacteriaceae > Angelobacter. Next base: position 9,640 of record DATDGP010000177.1, on the reverse strand, counting down.
ACCTACTTTGTGGTGGCTCACTTCCACTACGTGATGGTGGGAGGCATGGTGACAGCCTACATGGGAGGACTGCATTTCTGGTGGCCCAAAATCACTGGCCGCATGTATCCGGAAGGCGCTGCCAAGCTTTCGGCGCTGATCGTGTTCATCGGTTTCAACCTCACCTTCTTCCCGCAATTCATTCTCGGCTACCTGGGTATGCCCCGCCGCTACGCCGCGTATCCTCCGGAATTTCAGGTGTTTAACGTGCTTTCGAGCGCCGGGGCGTCGATCCTGGCTGTGGGCTTCATTCTGCCGGCCATCTACTTCCTCTGGTCGCTGAAGTACGGCGAAGTGGCAGGCGACAATCCCTGGAAAGCCACGGGGCTGGAGTGGACCACGACCTCGCCGCCGCCCACACATAATTTCCATGAGACACCGGTGGTCACCACGGGACCGTATCACTATGGAGTCGACGAGGAGGTTCCCGTTGTCCACTAGCCAGTCAACCACCACCGAGCATCATCCGGCGCTGGTCCATCAGTTTGACGACATGGCGCAACAGCGCGAAGCCTCGACCTTCGGCATGTGGGTCTTTCTGCTGACGGAAATCATGATGTTCGGGGCGATGTTCGCTGCCTACCTCATCTATCGCATCATGTACTATCCGGCGTTCGTGGCCGGCAGCACCAGCATCAGCGTTGCCTGGGGCTTTACGAATACCCTGGTCCTGCTGGGCAGCAGCTTCACGATGGCCATGGCAGTATGGTCGGCGCAAAAGGGCATCCGCAAACAGCAGATGGTCTGGCTGGTTCTGACCATGATCCTGGGCTCCGTCTTTTTGGGAGTCAAAGCCAAGGAGTATTACGACAAATACGACGAATGCCATATCCCCGGCCACTTCATCGGCAAGGGATTCAATGCCTGGGGTGGATGCGAGGTCAACAATCCCAAGTTGGGCAATATCGCAGAGGAAATTCAGGCGCGAGCTCGCAATGCACAGGCAAAGGGCTACAAAGATGTCGTGGTACCTTCCGACGTCGCCGCCGAGCAGACCGCTAGGCAGGCGGAGATATTCTTCTCTTTCTACTTCGCTCTCACGGGGTTGCATGCTTTTCACATGTGCATTGGACTCGGGCTATTGACTTGGTTGCTGATCCGGGCAGCGCACGGACAGTTCGGGCCGCAATACTACACGCCGATGGAGCTGGGCGGACTGTACTGGCACTTCGTCGATATCGTTTGGATTTTCCTGTTCCCGCTGCTCTATTTGATCAGCCGGCACTCAGGAGCACACTAGAGGGAATCAATGTCTGAGGAACACGCGCACCCCACCGTCGGGCTCTATCTCGTCATCATCGTCACACTGATGGCGCTCACCTGCGCCACCTGGGCCATCGCCTTTGTGGACCTGGGGATCTGGAACCCCGTTGTGGCTCTGACCATCGCCGTGATCAAAGCTGTGTTGGTCATTCTTTTTTTCATGCACGTGCGCTACAGCAGCAAGCTGACCAAGGTCACCGTCGCGGCCGGTTTCTTCTGGCTGCTGATTTTGATCACGCTCAGCTTGCTGGACTACATCTCCCGCAGTTGGGCTTTGGCGTAGAGCGTACTTTCAAGAACCTGCCGATCGATTACCGGGCCGGCAGCGCGAGCACCTGGGAAACCATTGCGTCCTTGCCCCGCGCCTCCTTCTTCCCCGTCCCGGGCCGCTATTTAGTCAGAATCTCCTCCAGAAAATCCAGCGCCCGGGGATCGTGGCTTTGACCCAGCCAGAAGATAGCTTGTTTACGCACCACGGGGTTGGAGTTGGTGCGCGCCAGTTGGATCAGCAGCGGCACACCTTCGCCGTCGTGCATCTGGGAGAGTGCGAAGACGGCTTTCTTCTTTACTTCGGTTTCCGGATCTTCCTCGATCGCGGTTGTGATCTGCTCGGCCTCTTTGCGGCCTCCGATCTGGGCCAGCCAGAAGATCGCCTGGCCCCGAACCCGGGAGCTCGCATCATGCCGCGCCATGTCGATGAGATCCGTCAGAGCTTCCGGTGCCTTGCTCTGCGATAAAGCGAATGTGCCCTTCTCGCGGAAACTGATATCGCCATCGCCCTTGACGTACTTGCGCAGCAGCTCTTCGCCTCTCTTGCCGCGCTCCACGCCCAGCCAGAACGCGACACTGTTGCGCAGGCCACTCGGTTGTCCAGGCTGGATCAGCTTCTCCAGGGCCGCATCAGCGGCCATCGAGTCGTGCAAGGCGATGGCCATCACCGCGGCATGACCGGGCTCTCGCCTGTCCTCGTCGGCGTCATCGTTCGCTGATGCCAATCCGGTCAATAGTTCAATGCTCTGCTCGGGCTTGACGTCGTTGATCCAGAAGACAGAGAGACCGCTGAAATCGAGCAGGCAACCAGCGCTGTAAACCCGGACTTCGCGAATCCGCTTGTCGCCCTGGTTGCCGGTGCGCAGGAACATGAACGCGTAAGGCGGAGGCTCGGGTGGCGAGCAAGCGGTCCTGGAGTCATTCATGGAGATGCCCCGGGCGAACTCGACTCGGCAGCCGCTGGAGCGCTCGGCGCCATTCGTCAGCGCGGCCCAGGAGTCATCGCAGCACATGCTGCGGTCTTTGGCGGTCGTGGGAATCTTGTACCCGATCCAAAGCGGTGCATCGTGGCTCTGTATCACGCCATCAACCGCGGCCTTGAGTCCCGCGGTGGCCGAAACTTCCTGCACCTTGGCATTAGTGAGGTTGGGTTTCTCGGCCGAAGCAAGAACGTACACGGTGAGAGCCAAAAGCGTCGGAATGGTGAGCTTGGCCAGCGTCTTCATGTCGAGCCTTTCTATTTATTGAGGATTTCCATCATGTAGTCGGTGACGTCGGGTCCGCTCAAAAGCGAGAGCTTCTGGATCCAGGCCCGCTTTAATTCTGGATTGGTCTCCTTGCGCGCCATGGCCACCATCTGCTTGGCCGCCCCGTGCAGAAACAACGCGTTGATAACATGCTTCTTGGTTTCGAAATCGGAACTGGTGGTGTAGATGGTGAGCAGAGTATCGATCGTGCCTTCGCCCCCAACCAGGCCTAGAGTATTGATGACCTTGCCCAGGACCTTGGGGTCCTTCTCCGATTTCGCGATCTCCGCGAGTCCTTCCGAGTCGCCGCACATCATCATCCCCGTTAACACGGCTTCTTTGGTTTCGACGTCGCTGCCGGCATTCCTGTACAGCTCGCGGAGCTCCACCTGGCCACCCATCATCCCGAGATACTTGATCGCTTCCCGCCGCAACTCCGGCGACTTCTCTTGTTTGGCCACCGCCAGAACATCCTCTTTGTCGCCCGACATCAGCCATCCCTGGAAGACGGCTTTCTTGATCTGTGGATCGGTAGACGATTCGTAGATCTCCTTCAGGACCGCCCGATTGCGGCCGTTGCTGTTCATCCCCAGGTTACGAATGGCGCGCTTCTGCAGGTCCGGATCATTGTTGGCCTTGGCGATCGACAGCAGAATCAGTTGCGCCTTTTCTGAACCGCTTTGCGAAAGCACGAACAGGGCTTTTTCCTTCAGCTTCGGCGAGTAGTTGCCATGGATGATCTTGTCCAGAAGCGGAACTGCTTTTTCCGGATCCGAGTTCAAAAGTGCATTCAGGGCGATCAGTTTTGTTTCCTCGTCGCTCAGTTCGTTAGGATTGACCGACCCGCCTCGGATTTCCACTTCGATCGCGCCCGCGTCGCGCAAATAGCGGCTCTGAGGATACGTCTTCTTCAGCTCGATGATGGTGGTCAGAGCCTCGTCCTTGTTGCCCGCCTTGCTCAGCGCGTAGGCCCTCCAGTAGAGCGCTGCATCGGCTTTGCGGCCGTGCATCTTCGCCACTTGATCGAACTTCCCGGCCGCTGCTTCATAATCACCAGCATTCAAAGCCGCGTTGCCGTCGTTGTACAACTCGTCCTCGTGAGCGTTGGCTTTTTCTGCGGCCTGTGGGTCGACGAAACCGGAGGGTGGAGCACCTTGGAGCGGCACAGCCTGCCCTCTAGCTGCAACGATGGAAGTAAGGAACAGCGAGATAATCATTGTGCGTTTCATTGAGTCATAGCCTCTGGTTTCGAATGCCGGCCGGATTCTGCTCCGCCCGGCGCACTCGGGAATTCACTTCTGAACCAACTATCCGAACTTTGAACAACAGCCCGTCCGACTGAATGCGGCTACGAATCTGCTGCAAGTCGGCCGGTGACATGTCAGAAGGGCTATTGGCGATCTCCGTCAGCACGCGTCCCAGTTCGTCCAGCAGTTGGGCGACTTTGGGATCACCGGCGTTCTGAGCGCTGACCCGGTAGAGATGATTGGCATCCAGAAGATCGCGCGCCTGCTGCTGCTCGCTCGAGAGATCCACGCCGGTGGTGGCCTCATTGTTCATGATCTCCACCAACAGCATCTGCGACCGCTCCAGGTGATCTCCCACAGCCACCAGCACCACTTGCTGACGATTGACCGTACCGGCGCTGATCTCTGGCTTTGTGCCGGGCCGCGGTCCATAACGCCCCGCCAGGAAGGCGGCTGCGAGCAGAACCGCCACGGTCGCGGCTACTGCCCATCTGGGCGCCGCGAGAAACCGTTGGCGAAACCCGCCGCGCTTCGCCGGCAGGCGGTCGCGCAAGGTCAGCCAGGTTTTCTCCTCGAAAAACTGAGACGGCTCGGGGACCTCCACTGGTTCAATCTGCTTCAGCAATTGCAACAAGCGCCCGAACTTGTCACGGCAGGCAACGCATTCGCTGAGATGGCCGCGGACTTCCTCCACGTTCTCGGCATCGCCGTAGCAGTGGAGTACGATCTGTTCTTCGCTCAGGTGCTTCATTTCGTGGCACTCCCACTCCAGCGTGGAGAACGCGTCGCGGAACCAGAATTGGCTACTGGCTCGAGCTGTTGGCGCAGTTTCTGGACGGCGCGGAACACGCAGTTCTTGGCCGCGCTGGCCTTGAGATTCATCGCCCGGCTGATGGCTTCGATCGACTGGCCCTCCATATGGCGCATGGTGAAGGCCACCCGCTCCGCCGGCGTGAGCAAGCTCATGGCCAGCGATACCTTCTTCTTGACCTCGCCCGAGAGGAGCAGCCGGTCCGGCCCGGGCCCGGTGGCGGGCAATTGAATCTGATGGCCGTCATCGGTGTCGGGACTGTCGGAGATCTGATATACGTCTTTCATTCGCACCTTCTTCGAACTCAGAAAATCAAGCGAGCGATTGATCGCAATCCGGTAAAGCCAGGTGCCGAAGTTGGCGCGAAGCTCGAATCGTTCCAGGCTTTTGTAGGCCCGGAAGAACGTTTCCTGCACGATCTCTTCGCTGTCCTCGGGATCGTTGGTCATGCGATACGCCACGCGATAGATGCTGCGGGAATGGCGCTCGACCAGAACGCGAAATGCGTCCTTGTCGCCGGCCAACACTTCGGCCACTACGGCTGCATCGTTAACTTCCATTCAGTTAGCTTAGACCGGGAATTCGAGGAGCGGTTAGGAAGGTCTACGACCTAGACCCAAGGCGTAGACGAGAATCCGGTGAGCGGGTGATCGGGCGATCTCAACAGGGCTGGCTACTCTGCTCCGTTCGAGCCCTTCTCGGCCCCTCAGTGCCTTGGTGGGGAGTGTTGGTTTTCCACGGCCTGCGCGACCCTCAGCACGGTCCCCTCGTCAAAATGCCGCCCTAGGACCTGCAGTCCGATGGGCAAGCCCGACCGGGTATTGGCGCATGGGACACTGATCCCCGGGACACCGGCCAGATCGCCAGTGACGGTGTAGATGTCAGCCAGGTACATGGCTAACGGGTCGTCGGTCTTCTCGCCCAGCCTGAATGCCGCCGTGGGAGCGGTGGGAGTGAGGATGGCGTCCACCTTCTGAAAGGCTGACTGAAAATCGCGAGTCACGAGAGTGCGTACTCTCTGCGCCTTAAGATAGTAGGCGTCGTAGTAGCCGGCGCTCAACGCGTAGGTCCCCACCATGATGCGGCGTTTGACTTCAGCGCCGAAGCCTTGATCGCGGCTCTGGCGATACATCTCCGCCAGCGTGCGCGCCCGCGGCGAGCGATAGCCATAACGTGCCCCGTCATAACGCGCCAAGTTGGCTGAGGCCTCGGCAGTCGCCAGGACATAGTACGTGGGAACGGCAAATGGCGTGTGCGGCAACGAGATCGGAACGATTTCCGCACCCTCGGCTCCGAGCCGCGCGATCGCTCGTTCGACTGCTCGTCCGACCTCTGCGTCCAGGCCTTCGCCAAAGTACTCTTTGGGCACTCCGAGCTTAAGGCCCTTTACGGGACGATCCAGCTCCTGCTCGTGGTCGGGGACGGGCTCGTGCGCCGAAGTCGAGTCCATGGGATCGTGACCGGCGATTACGCCGAGGACGATGGCTGCGTCGCGCACGGTGCGAGTCAGCGGGCCGATGTGGTCGAGCGATGAGGCGAAGGCGATTAAGCCATACCGGGAGACCCGCCCGTAGGTAGGCATCAAACCCACGACGCCGCAGAACGATGCCGGCTGGCGGATGGACCCGCCCGTATCCGATCCCAGAGCGGCAACCACCATGCCGGCCGCTACCGCTGCCGCCGAGCCGCCGCTTGATCCGCCGGGTACGCGCGACTTGTCGCGCGGATTACGTACCGGCCCGTAAGCCGAGTTCTCGTTCGACGAGCCCATGGCGAACTCGTCGCAATTCAGCTTGCCCACAATCACAGCGCCCGCGGCCTCCAGTCGCGCCACCGCCGTACAGTCGAACGGAGGAACAAAGTGCTCGAGGATCTTCGATCCGGCGGTAGTGCGCACCCCCTGGGTGACTATCACGTCTTTGATGCCGACGGGCACGCCAGCCATGGGAGGCAACCTGTCGCCTCGACGCACGATCTCGTCAACGCGGCGCGCCTGCGCCAGAGCCCGTTGTTCGGATAGAGTGAGCCACGCGTGGATGTCTGCGTCTTCTTTGCGGATCTTCGCGTAGGATTCCTCCACCAGCTTTGTGGCAGTGATCTGCTTGGCTGCGATTGCGGCGCGCGTGGAGACGATGGTGAGATTTGCGAGGTCTATCATTTCCTAAGCTGGCCCTGTTCAATGGGTCAAATTGCAGCGTGGCTTGAGCGCATCGCAATTGGCATTTGGCAACGAGCCCAGCTGGGGCCAGTGCTGGCCCGAGATCCGCAAGGCTAGCTTCCGCTCGGCTCCATTGCCGCTGGCGAGCTGCTGATTGCTATTTATCGATCACCTTCGGCACCTTGAAGAACTTGCCATCCGTATCCGGGGCGTTGGCCAGCGCGGCTTCAGGCGGTAGGCAGGGGCCGAGCTCATCGTCGCGCAAAGCGTCCGCAATCTTCAACTCGGTCTGCGACATGGGCGGTACGTTGGTTGTGTCCAGCTGGTTCAGCCTGTCGATGTAGTCGAGGATCGAGTTCAGGTCGCGAACCATGCGCTGGTGCTCTTCGCTGGTCAACTCTAGGTTGGCCAGGCCGGCGACGTAAGTGACATCGGTGTCGGTGATTCGCATTGTTAAACTTGAGCCTAGTGGCAATTGCCAACGAGCAATCGGTCCAGCCAAGTCCAGATCGGCTATGCCTTTAGGGATCTGCTTTAAAGCTGAGCTAATGGCAACGGGCTATCGGCCAATTGCTGCTCTGAACTTTAGTTCCCTTACCACGGGCCCGATCAACTCCCCATAACTGCTGATATATCGTGGAGTGAAGGCCGCGAGCTGTGCGCACCAGGTCGCGTCCGGGACTTCTACGGTAAGTCTGCCTTGGGCGAGGCAGACGACCTTGGTACGCGCCGCTACTTCCTTCCCGCAGACCAGCGGCCAAGCCACTACCGCTGCTTCTTCGTGGGGCTGTGTTGCCAGCAGATCATGTATAACGCGGCGCAGTCCGCTGCGTATGGACTCCATGGGCTTTGATTCTACCATCGCGGTGAGTATAGCCGGCGGTCTCCTGGTGCTTGAGAAGATGTCAGGATGGATTCTGAAACTGAACGTCTGCGACGACACCAACTAAACCACGAACGGGACCAGCGCCTTCACGCGACGTTTGTAATCCAGGTAGGCGGTGCCAAATTGCTGAGCCATGAAAGATTCTTCGAGGCGTAGCTTCATCCACCATCCCAGCGTGGCCATGGGTAGCGCCAGCAGGGAGCGCACCTGGCCCTCGACCAGCGCGGTTCCCAGAATCGCCAACAGGAAGCCAGAGTAAATAGGATGGCGGACAATCGCGTAGGGACCGCTCTGAATCAACTCGTGCTCTTGCTTGATGGTGACGCGCCCGCTCCAATTGCGTCCCAAGAACAGACGGGCCCAAAGCGCGAAACCGATCCCGGCAACCGTCAGCCCCAGGCCCAACCACGCGCTTGCTACTGAAGATTGCGGAACAAAGCGCCAGCCGAGCCAGCTTGGCCAAGGCCAACGACCGAAGAGCAGGCAGAAGGCCCCAATCTCCGGCGTAATCTGCACGAGACGCGATCCTGGCGATTGCCTGCGAACCGCACGTTTTGCGGTGAGAGCGCCTGCCAGCCAGAGGATTCCTAGGGTCAGCCAAAGATAGGCAGCAGCGTCAGCAAGTCGATCGTGCATGAGAGCTACTATAACCCGGTGGGTGCCGATAGGGGAGTTTCTCTTTAAATCCAATGACTTAGCCGTATTTTAGCGTCGCCGTTTAATGCTGAGAGGCACCGCTGGACCACCATTTACCGCCATTTAGGAAATCCTGCTTAGTCCTGTTCAGTACTGGCGCTACCATGAAGGGGATTTATAAGCCTTTTGTGAGATATGCAGTTGGCGCCCGCATTGGGCGAGGAGAGAAGGCGAAGCACCATGCACAAACCCGTCAAGTACGCAGAGAAAGCACTGACGTATGCGGCTCGCGGCGCCTGGGTAGTATTTGACCGCCTGAACACCATCAAGCCGAGGCCGGCCTTCACACCGAAGTGGTCGGACAAGCCACTCCTGAAATCGTGGGAGAAGACCAAGCCGCCGCTTGGGTGGCCGCGCTCCACGGATTCGCTCTGTCCCAAATGCGTGCCGGAAATCCGCCAGCAGATTGTGGACGGCAAGCTGCCCCACGAGGTTCTGCTTAACGAGAAAGTGGGCGAGATCAAGGCCACCATTGTCGAGCGCGACGGCAAAATCCTCATGGTAAAGGATTGCCCCATCCACGGCCACTTTGAAGACGTCATGGCTATCGACACTGAGTTCTTCAAGCACCTGGAAGACGTATTTCCTGGCCGCGACATCCCTGCCCACAACGATGAGAAGCTGCACCACCACGGCACGAGCACGGTGAAACACGGACGCGGATCGGTGCTCACCATCGATCTTACCAATCGCTGCAACATGATGTGCGATCCCTGCTTTATGGACGCCAATCAGGTTGGCTTCGTGCATGAGCTGACCTGGGACGAGATCAAGCAGATGCTGGATAACGCCATCTCCATCAAGCCGCGGCGGCAGATGTCGGTGCAGTTTTCCGGCGGCGAGCCCACGCTCTCGCCTTATTTCCTGGACGCCGTACGCTATTCGCGCCAGGTCGGCTACAACTCGGTGCAGGCCGCGACCAACGGAATCGAGTTTGCCAAGTCTCCGGAGTTCGCGCGCCAGGCCGCTGAAGCCGGCCTGCGTTACGCTTACCTGCAGTTCGACGGCATCGGCAACGCCGCC
>DATDGP010000176.1:0-26766 GCA_036522035.1 Terriglobales bacterium | reverse complement strand
GACGAGTGTGCAACAAGAGTTGCGCGCCGAGCAGGCTGCCGGCGAGGGTCGCCACAATCAACGGCGTCATGCGACGGAGCAGCACGACACTCAACGCCTTGCGATAGGCGCCCGTGGAAGCGATGGTTCCCGGCCACAGCGCTACAGTGTTGGTGGCGTTGGCCATCACCGAGGGTATGCCCAGGAAGAGTAGTACGGGAAAAGACAGAAAGCTGCCACCGCCGGCGATGGAGTTTAGCACTCCGGCGATCAATGCCGCGCCTACCAGCAGCACAATCTGGGAGAGATGCACAAATGAGTGTAGCTGAACGGCAGTACGCCAGGAGTCACCCGGCGCTGCGAAAACGCGCCTTGAGAACGATCAGGACGAGAATCAAGGCCAGCGTGATCAAGTTGGCCAGGATGATCGGCGCGGCATTCAGCCAGAAGCCATAGATCATCCACAAAAGAACGCCGCCGCCGAAAGCCAGGAGCATGCCCAGGGAGAGATCGTCACACCGTCGGGTTGTCCATGCCTTATGCACCTGAGGCAGGAAAGAAAGGGTTGTCAAGGTTCCGGCAACAAAACCAAGAATGTTAATCCCGCGCATCTATAATTCCCCTTTCCCCTGGAGGCCTCATGAAATACCTGCCTGCTCTTCTATTGTGCCTCATCGTTCTTGTTTGGGGTTCGCGTTCGCCCGAAGCGCAAACCGCGGGAGACCGTCCCGGGCAGCCGCCGTTGCCTGGATTCCTGGGAGCATCTGCGCAGACGGAGCGTCATTGGGAGGTGATGTTTCGCGCCATCCCCAGCCCCGACAATATGCGCGAAGCCATGCGTCTGCTGAGCGCGCGCCCGCATCACGTGGGCTCGCCATACGACCAGCAGAACGCGGAATGGATGCTGGCGAAGTTCAAAGAGTGGGGCTGGGACGCGAAGATCGAAAACTTCGACGTACTCTTCCCGACGCCCAAGGAGCGCCGCCTGGAGTTGCTCGAGCCCACGCAGTTCAGGGCGAAGCTCGAAGAGCCTCCGCTTCCGGGCGACCCGACTTCCAACCAGCAGGCCGAACAGTTGCCTCCCTACAATGCCTACTCGCTCGATGGCGATGTCACCGGCCCGTTGGTCTACGTGAACTATGGCACGCGTGAAGATTACGAACAGTTGGACCGCATGGGCGTCTCGGTGAAAGGCGCGATTGTGATTGCGCGTTACGGCAATTCCTGGCGCGGCATCAAGCCCAAGGTCGCCGCGGAGCACGGCGCCGTGGGCTGCATCATCTATTCCGATCCCGCGGACGACGGTTACGGCGAAGGCGACGTCTATCCGGATGGCGGCCTACGCAACAAAGACGCGGTCCAGCGCGGCTCGGTGACCGACACCTACTATGCCGGCGATCCGCTGACACCCGGTTGGGGGTCCGTGCCCGGAGCCAAGCGTCTGGCGATCAAGGACTCTCCGCTCATCACCAAGATTCCTGTGCTTCCCATCTCCTATGCGGACGCCCAGCCGTTGCTGGCCGCGATCGGAGAGCGTGTCGCGCCAGCTAACTGGCGCGGCGGTCTGGGGATCACTTATCACGTCGGGCCTGGACCGGCGAAGGTCCACCTAGTGGTGAAATCCAACTGGGATACGAAGAGGCTGTACGACGTCATCGCCCGGTTACACGGCACAGGGTATCCAGCGCACTGGGTGATCCGGGGCAACCATCACGACGCCTGGGTCAACGGCGCCAGTGATCCTCTCAGCGGTATGGTGGCCGAGCTTGAAGAAGCCCGCGCGCTGGGCGAGCTCTATAAGCAGGGCTGGCGGCCCAAGCGAACCATCATCTACTGCGCCTGGGACGGAGAAGAGCCGGGTCTGCTCGGTTCCACCGAATGGCTGGAAACTCACATCGGTGAAGTCGAAGAGCACGTCGTCGCCTACATCAATTCTGATAACAACGGCCGCGGGTTCCTGCGCGTCTCTGGCTCGCACTCGCTCGAGCACTTCATCAACGGCGTGGCCCGCGAAATCGAAGATCCGGAAAAACACATCTCCGTCTGGCAGCGCTCGCGGTTGTCGCAGATCGCCAGTGCCCACGGCGAAGAGAAACAGGAGATCCGGGAGCGGCCCGATCTGCGAATCCGCGCACTTGGCGATGGGTCCGACTATGCTTCCTTTCTCGACCACGCCGGCATCGCTTCGATGGACATACGCTTCGGCGGCGAAGATCGGGATGGGCAGTATCACTCCATCTACGACGACTTCTACTGGTTCACCCACTTCGCCGACACCAACTTTGCCTACGGTCGCGCTCTTTCTCAGACTGTCGGGACCGCCGTCATGCGCTTGGCCGATGCCGATCTGCTGCCTTTTGAGTTCAGCGACCAGGCTGACACCATCAAGACTTACATCAAAGAACTTGAAAAGCTGCTCAAGACCGAGCAGGACGAAGCCAGGGAGCGCAATCTGGAGCTCGATGAAGGAGTGTTCAACGCAGTTTCCGATCCCCTCAGGCCCCTGCAACCACCGCCACACCTGGATACGCCGCCCGCCATCAACTTTGCTCCGCTCGACAACGGAGTTCAAGCCTTGACTCAGGCTGCCCAGCACTACGATGCCGCGCTCAAAAAGCTGAACGACGCCGGCGACCCCGGATTTGCCCTGGAGGACTTCGGGGGTTTGAACCTCAAGATCTTCCAGAGCGAACGTCTTTTTCTGCTCGACAAGGGTTTGCCCGGCCGTCCCTGGTTCAAGCACCAGATCTACGCGCCTGGGGCTTACACCGGATACGCCGTCAAGACCATCCCTGCGGTGCGCGAGTCTTTGGAGCAGCGGCAGTGGACTCAGGCGGATGCTGCTGCGGGTACGGTCGGGGAGCTTCTCAACAACGAAGCGAAGCTGGTGGACCAGCTTGCCGGAGAGATCGAGCGACAGGTAAAGCTGGGGCCGAGCAAAGAGAAGCATCCGTCGATCCAGCATGAGCCGATGGAACATCACTGACATAGCCCGGAGTCCTATGCCGGGGTGCAGAAACAGCGAGCCGTGCGCGATTTTCGCGTGCTTATCAGCCCGATAAGAACGCGGGCCCCTGTGTTGCGCAGCCCCGATGACTTCGGAAGACTGAAAAGACACAAAGCCCTTGGTCTGCTCGCAGGCTGGCGAAAGCACGGCTCGAAATTCCGGCCCTCGGGATGGCACTCGTTTAGCAAATGCCTACCACTGCACCAGGCCTTCAGGATCTTCGACCAGCACGACCTCATATGTTTCCAGCATTGGCATAAGGACTCGCTCGAGTTCGCTCTTCCAGAGTTCGCCTTCATAGAACTTGGCTTTCATCGGCTCACGTGACTGGAGGTCGGGGAAACCTCGCATGAAGAAGAAGGTGTCGGGGTCTTCGACGGACAGGAATGGCCCCAGGATTTTCATCCCGATCTCGGCGTGCGCCGGAAGTGATTTGCTGCGGAAGACCTCGAGGAATTGAGAACGGCAACCGAGCTTGGTCTTGTAGGTCCGCATTTCGATGATCATTTCGCTCTCTCCCGCGGTGCGATCGAAAACCTTACCGCGGATCCCGCGGATGATTACGGGTCAGCAAGACGGCTTTCGACTCTTGGCCTTTGCTCTCGGCTAAATTACTAAGTGCAGCCTTGTCATCTCTTGCTCTTGTCCAGCCACTTCTCGATGTGGTCTGGCGGTGTCCACTCTTCCAGCCGTTCCAGCATCCTTTCCGGAGTCTTTGCCACCAGTACCAGCTGAGCGTTTTCGGGACGAACGAACTGTTCGTCCACTGCATGATCGAGGACAGCCAGCAGGCCGTCCCAGTACTTTTCCACATTGAGCAGCCCCACGGGCTTCTGCTGGATGCCGAGCTGCGACCAGGTGACGGCCTCCGTCAGCTCTTCAAGCGTGCCGTAACCGCCGGGCAATGCGATACAGGCGTCCGAGAGGTCGGCCATGAGGGCCTTGCGCTGGTGCATCGTTTCGACCACGTGGAGTTTAGTCACGCCCCTGTGAGCAATCTCCCGCCGCACGAGAGATTCCGGGATCACCCCGATCACCTCGCCGCCCTTGCGCAAAGCGGCGTCAGCGAGTACTCCCATGAGGCCGATACGGCCGCCGCCAAAGACTATGCCGATCCTGCGCTCGGCCAGAAGCTCACCCAGGCGATCGGCCGTCTCACGGTAAGCAGGCCGCGCCCCCACGGACGATCCGCAAAAGACGCAGATACGTTTGAGCCGCTTGGTCACAGGAAATCAATGTACTACGCGAAGAGTAATTGGCAAATGGCCGAGCGTGGATCGAAACAGCTCGCGCGAATTCAAGCGGCTTCACACTGAAGCCGGCTCGTGACCAGAAAACTGGGCAGCTCAAACAAAGCTTTGCCCGGCTCCCTGGCCACGAGCCAACCGTGGACAGCTTGGACTGGATCGTCTCAACCCAATCGGAAGTGGTTAGGCCAGCACAACGTCCTCGGTCTTCAACTGCGCGGCCTGGTTTCGCTCGCTTTCGAACAGGAAGGTACTAAGATACCGCTCGCCGAAATCGGGGATCACCACCACAACGAGCTTGCCGGCATTTTCCGGGCGCGCGGCCACCTTCAGCGCCTGGGCCACGGCGGCTCCGCCGGAGATGCCGATCAGAATGCCTTCCTCTTTCGCCATCCGCCGCGCCGTGGTTACCGATTCCTCGAGAGTCGCGGTCAGGACCTCGTCGATGAGGTCGGTGCGCAACACCTCGGGCACGAAGCCGGCGCCCAACCCTTGAATCTTCTGCGGGCCGGGTTTGCCGCCGGAGAGAACCGGGCTGTCCGCTGGCTCAACGGCGACGATCTTGAACGATGCCTTCTTGGGCTTGATGTACTCGCCCACGCCGGTCAGCGTACCGCCGGTGCCGACACCGGAGATCAGGAAATCGATCTTGCCGTCGGTGTCATTCCAGAGCTCGGGTCCGGTAGTATCGCGATGGATCTTGGGATTGGCCGGGTTAGCAAACTGTTGCGGAATGAAGCCGTTGGGGGTCTGCTTCAAGATTTCGTTGGCGCGAGCCATGGCGCCGCGAACGCCCTTGGCACCGGGCGTCAGAACCACTTCCGCTCCCATCGCCAGCAGAACCATGCGTCGTTCCATGCTCATGGTATCGGGCATGACGAGAATGAGTCGGTAACCCCGGGCCGCGGCGGCAAACGCCAAGCCGATACCGGTGTTGCCGCTGGTGGGTTCGATCAGCACGGTCTTGCCCGGCTGAATCTTGCCCGTCTTCTCCGCCTCGTCGAGCATGCTGACGCCGATGCGGTCTTTTACGCTGTGGCAGGGGTTGAAGCCTTCGAGCTTAGCGAGCACCGTCGCGCCCATGCCGGCTGTGAGTTTGTTGAGTCGCACGAGCGGTGTGCGGCCGATGGTCTTGGTGATGTCCGAATAGATGTTCATTCTCTCCACCTTCCTTTGGCTAAAGTCAGGCGTCCCGCGAGAGTTATAAGATTAAATGGGAAGCCGTGCAGAAGCAAAAAGTTTGGGCCTCGGGAGAGCAAAACGACAGAGGGTTGGGTTCAGCCCCCTGCCGCTGGTGTACCGCTCGATTCGTTTAGGGAACCTGGCGGGACGAGAATCTACTGCAGCAGGCTTCCGTTCTCTTCTTCCTTCTCCTGGATCACTGCTGCTGAAGCCACTTTGTCGCCGGCTTCGACATTCAGCAGGCGGACGCCCTGGGTCGAGCGGCCAGCTTCGCGGATCTGCTTGGTGTCAATGCGAATGATCTTGCCGAAATGGCTGATCAGCATGGCCTCGGATGTTTCATCGACCAGCATGATGACGACCACGTTGCCGTTGCGAGCTGTGGTCTTCACATTGATCACGCCCTTGCCGCCGCGCGATTGCAGGCGGTATTCCTCCACGGGAGTGCGCTTGCCGTAACCGTTTTCAGTGATGCTCAAGATCAGGCTGGGCAGGGTTTCTTGTTTGCCTTCGGCATTGGCTTTCTTCTTGCCGTTGCCCGCCTTGGGCGTCACCGCCATGCCGACAACGTAGTCCTTGTCGTCGAGATCCATGCCGCGGACACCATACGCGGGACGGCCCATAGGGCGAACGCCTTCTTCGTCGAAACGAATAGCCATTCCTTCGTGGGACGCGAGAAAGACGATCTGGTGGCCGTCCGTCTGGCGAGCGGTAACCAGCTCGTCGTCCTTGTCAATGCCGATGGCGATGATGCCGCGCGTCATCACGTTGGAGAAGTCCTTCACCGGCGTCTTCTTCACCGTGCCTTTGCGGGTGGCAAAGAATACGAAGTTGTTTTCGTCCTCCAGGTTGCGTACCTCGAGTAGGGTCCTCACAGTCTCGCCTGGCTGCAGCGCTACCAGGTTGCCGATGTGTTTGCCTTTGCCCGCGGCGCCGACGTCGGGCACCTCATAGACCTTGAGCCAGTAGACGCGTCCGGTGTTGGTGAAGATCAGCAGATAAGAATGAGTCGACGCTGCGAACAGGTACTCGACGAAATCCTCCTCACGAGTCTTCATGCCGGTGCGACCGGTGCCGCCGCGCCGCTGTTGGCGATACGTTGATAGCGGCGTGCGCTTCAGATATCCGCTGTGCGAGACGGTCACGATTACCTGTTCATCGGCGATCAGATCTTCGAGCGTGATCTCGGTGGATTCGTCGGTGATTTCCGTGCGGCGCTTGTCGCCAAACTGCTCTTTGACCTCCTCGAGCTCTTTCACGATCACGCCCCGCAGCTTTTTGTCGGACGCCAGGATGGCTTCATAGTCGGCGATCTTGCCGCGAATCTCGTCGAGTTCCTTGAGGATTTCGTCTGCGGACAGTCGGGTTAGCCGGTAGAGTTGCAGTTCCAGGATCGCGTCGGCCTGTTTCGCAGAGAGCCGGCCATCGGAGCCGCCGATGTGGTCGCGTATCTGCTTGTCCAAGATCTTGAACTTGGCGGCGAGCAGGGCATCTTTGGCTTCCTGGCGCGAGGCAGAGCCGCGGATGAGTTTGATCACCATGTCCAGGTTGTCGAGCGCCATCTTGTAGCCTTCCAGGATGTGCTCGCGCTCGCGGGCTTTTTCGAGCATGTAAACGGTGCGGCGGCGCACCACCTCAATGCGGTGATCGATGAAGTGCTGAATGGCCTGCACCAGCCCCAACTCCTTGGGCTGGCCATTCACAACCGCCAGCAGGATCATACTGAAGCTCTCCTGCATCGAGGTGTGTTTGTACAGCTGGTTGAGAATGATCTGAGCTTCGGCGCCACGCTTCAGTTCGACCACGATGCGCATGCCGTCGCGATCTGATTCGTCGCGGATGTCGCCCACGTCGTCGATGACTTTGTCGTTCACCAGTTGGGCGATGCGCTCAATGAGCCGCGCCTTGTTCACCTGGTAAGGAATCTCGGTGATGACAATGGCTTTGCGACCCTGCGCCAGCTCTTCAATCCCCGCTTTGGCGCGCATTACGAAGCGCCCGCGACCGTTCGTGTAAGCGCTTTCAATACCACTGCGGCCGTAGATGTAGCCACCGGTAGGAAAGTCCGGGCCCTTTACTTCCTTCAGAACTTCTTTGAGCGTGGTGGCTGGGTTGTTCACCAGCATGATGGTCGCATTCACGACTTCCGTTAGATTGTGCGGCGGAATGTTGGTGGCCATCCCCACGGCGATGCCGTTAGAGCCGTTGATCAACAGATTGGGCACGCGCGTGGGCATCACGGTCGGTTCGATCGTGGATTCATCGTAGTTAGGCGTGAAGTCCACAGTCTCTTTATCAATATCTTCCATCAGCGCGCCGGCAATCCGCGTCAGACGGCACTCGGTGTAACGCATGGCGGCCGGTGGATCGCCGTCGACGGAGCCGAAGTTTCCCTGGCCGTCGACCAGCCGGTAACGCAGAGAAAAATCCTGGGCCATGCGGACCAGCGTGTCATAGATCGCGGCGTCGCCGTGGGGATGGTATTGGCCCATGGCCTGGCCCACAACTTTGGCGCACTTGGTGTGCTTCTTGTTGTATTGCAGTCCCATCTCCTGCATGGTGTAGAGCACGCGACGGTGCACCGGCTTAAGTCCATCGCGCACATCGGGCAGCGCGCGCCCGATGATCACCGACATCGAGTAGTCGAGATACGACCGTCGCATCTCATCTTCAATGTTGATGGGCTGGATGTTGCCTCCACCCGGGCGGTCGCCACCGCCGGGAGGAGTCAATGGGAGTTGGGGATTCTGATCGTCTGCCATATTTTTTCTTGTAAGAGCGCATGCGCTCTGTCAGTTGCGGAATCGCTTCACGATTCTTCTCAGGTCTCCTGAGGGAAAAATCGGGGCACACGGCAAGCCACTTCGGCAGACCCTTTTTGACCGCCGAAGTTTCCTCTAAATGCCTGCATTTACAGTAGTTTATGCGCCAGAAGACTACTCCTGATTGTACCACATGAGAGGTGGTTTCAACACGCGTAGGGTTTCAAGAAAGACCACACTCTTGACGCACCACGAGAGGCAGGTGAGCAACCGTTAGAGAGCGTCTCGACGGACGACCTTTACGAAGGAGATCGCGTGCTCGAGGGAGTTGGCTTTTTTTGCTCAGACCAGACTCTTGGTCCGCGTGGAGACGTAGAGAGGGAAAAATTTGGAATTGCTGAATCGAGATTGGAGAACACCAATTTGTGTGGGACTCTGTGTCTCATCAAACACGTTGGCCATCGCGGTGCCGTCATCAGCGTGTGCTTTGCACCAGAGCTGTGGCACTCTTGCCGCTCGGGAGAAGGGGGAATACTCGTGATCGCATGCAGACGAAAAATTTGGTAAAAAAATTTGCCGCGCACTTCTCCACAGGGAGATCGTTCGTGTTAGGATGCCGGTCAGCCTATAAGGATTTTTGTTGCATCGCAATCGGTTCAACTGCTCTGCAGCGCCCTTGCAGCGCAAGTTATCAACTCTGAAGAGTTCCACATAGCAAAACGGGCCTCCAGCCGGCTCAACAGGAAACCGCTCAAGAATGCCGTCATCAACTGCGACCGCTACCGCACCTGTTAACCCATGGAATCGAATCCTGGGAGCGCTGGAGAAGAAGATCAGCCGCCACTCGTACGATACCTGGCTTAAGCCAACGCGCTTCAGCCATTCCAGCGGTACGGTGATTTTTGTCCGGGTCCCGACGCCGGAGTTCCACCACATCGAAGACAAATTCGGCGACCTAATCCAGGAAGCCATGGACACCTTCGTCCCCGAATTCCAGGAAGTGAAGTTCGTGACCGCAGAGGAAGATCCGTCATCGCCTCCGGTGCGGGCAGACGGCGGCTTTGCTCCCGTCTCGGTTGCAGCTGCACCCGGGGCTTCGGCCAAGCAGCAGCGTTTTGACTGGGACTCGGCCGCGCAACTCAATCAACGCTACACGTTTGACGCGTTCGTGATCGGCTCCGGCAACCAATTCGCCAATGCCGCGGCCCAGGCCGTGGCCGAGCGCCCTTCCAAGGCCTACAATCCGCTCTTCCTGTACGGAGGCGTAGGTATGGGGAAGACACACCTCATGCAGGCCATCGGTCATGAGGTCAAGCGCCGGCAACCCGAGGTGGCTATTTGCTACGTGTCGAGCGAAAAGTTCACCAATGAGATGATCAATTCGCTGCGCTACGACCGGATGATCAGCTTCCGCGATAAGTTCCGCAATGTGGATGTTTTGCTGATCGACGATATCCAGTTTCTAGCTCAGAAAGAGCGCACCCAGGAAGAGTTCTTCCACACTTTCAACGCCTTACACGAATCGATGAAGCAGATCATCATCGCCAGCGACCGTCCGCCGAAAGAGTTGCCGGAGATCGAGGATCGCCTGCGTTCGCGCTTTGAGTGGGGATTGATCGCCGATATCCAGCCGCCCGACCTTGAGACCAAAGTCGCCATCCTGCAAAAGAAAGCGGAGTCGGAGAAAGTTACACTGTCGACCGATCTTGCGCTTTATATTGCTTCGAACGTCCGCACGAACGTCCGCGAGCTGGAAGGTGCTCTGATCCGCCTGATCGCCTATTGTTCGCTCACTGGAGCCGAAGTCAGCCTGATGACCGCCCAGCAGGTTTTGAAGAACTTCATCGACTCCCAGGCGCGCAAGATCACTATCGACGCGATTCAGAAGGCCGTAGCCGAACAATTCGGCCTACGCGCTTTGGAAATCAAGGCCAAGAGCAACTCCCGCGCGATCGTTTTCCCGCGACAGGTCGCCATGTATCTGGCCAAGCAGATGACCGAGGCTTCGTTGCCTGAAATCGGACGCCAGTTCGGCGGCAAGCACCACACCACGGTGATGCACTCGATCGGCAAGATTGACGAACAACGGCAGTCAGATAAGGATCTGAACCGACTGCTAAACAAACTCACGGAAACTCTCAACAGCTGACCGCAGGGTTTTCCACGAAGAGTAGGATCTTCCTCTGGATCGCCTGTGCAGGAGCTGTGCAAAGCGTGCAAGACTAAGCCAAGTTCATTCAGACACGACTCGGCTTGCAGGGATACGCGGTTCGAACGAACTGGAATTACACTGGTCAGACACTGCGGGATGTTTCGTACGATCAAGGACTTCACCCGGGTTTCCTACTTTTCCGCAGGCATCTGCTATTACTACTGGATATATTTAGATTTTTGATATAGAACCGCTATTATTAGGGGGCTTTAAATTATGCCTTCGTCCGCAGGCACCGAAGCGGGAGCGACGATGGAAATTACCGTCACCAAGAACGATCTGCTAAAAGAGCTTACGGCCACACAAGGCGTGGTGGAACGCAAGACGACGATTCCCATCTTGTCTAATTTTCTGTTTGAAGCCGCGGGCGACCGGTTGTCGATCACTGCTACGGATCTCGACCTGAGCCTGCGCACTTCAGCTTCCGCCAAAGTCAAAAAAGAAGGATCGTGCACAATCCCGGCGCGCAAGCTCTACGACTACGTAAAGCTGCTGGGCGATGGCGATATCAGCATGAAGCTGCTGGAAAACCACTGGGTACAGATCCGCAGCGGCCGCTCGAACACCAAGATGGTAGGCATGGCGCGGGCCAATTTTCCAGCCTTGCCGCAATTTCCAGTGGATACCGCAATCCAAATCCCCGCTGGAGTCCTGCGCAATCTGATTGCTAAAACCATCTTTGCGATTTCAAATGAAGAGTCGCGATACACGCTGAACGGCGCTCTTCTGGTGCTGAAGCCGGAATCGATCATCATGGTTGCGACGGACGGCCACCGGCTCGCGCACATCGAGCACCAAACCTCAAAGTTTCCTGTGAGCGGGGAAATGCGTGTGCTGGTGCCGAAGAAGGCGATGGCAGAGCTGAACACGCTGCTGAGTGTTAGCGATGATGCGGCTGCGTCGGTCGAATTCGCCAAGGATGAATCTACTCTGTTCTTCCGAATCGGCGGCCGGCTGCTGACCTCGCGTCAGCTGACCGGACAATTCCCCAACTACGAAGCGGTGCTGCCCCGCGACAACAATAAGTCTGTTACCGTGCACTGCGATGAGCTTTCAGGAGCTATTCAGCGTGTGGCCCAGTTCGCAGACGAGCGGTCCAATGCCATCCGCATGCGCCTGGGGAAAAACGAGTTAAAGATTTCCTCGTCCAATACTGAGACCGGCGAATCAGAGGATTCTCTCGAAACCGCCTACGCCGGCGACGAGATCGTGATCGGCTTCAACTCGCAATATTTGCTGGAATTCTTGAAGGTGGTTTCTTCCGGCGACGTCCGCTTCGAATTCAAGGACGCCCAGTCCGCCGGTCAGCTCCGGCCTGATGAGGCTGCCGACAGCGAGTACAAGTACCGCTACATCGTCATGCCCATGCGCATCTGACGATCGGCCGAAAAAAGCCTAAAAAATGAAACGGGCCGGACAAAGTGTCCGGCCTGAATCTTTGTGGTGCTGTTCTCTTAGGATACAGCTTTCCGAGCCATCACGCGGTCCACTGTCCTCTCGATGCCCGGAAGGAACGACTCCACTGTGCTGGTAGTCGCCGTCTCGCCGTAGCCGTAACCGATCAGGGCTTCGTTCCAGCGCTGGAGAATGAGGCGGCTTGGAGTACTCGCCACAGTTTTGGGAGCCGACTGGGACGACATCAGCCGCAGAGCCCAAAAAGTGACAACCGCAGCGTACGCCACGCTATTGGCAAGATCCAACTGACCACTCACATTCGGGAAGCGATTCTGACCGTAGGAAGCGGCCAGATCTGCTGCTGCTGCTACTCCGAGCCCCAATGCGATTGCCATTCCCGAGCTGCGCCAGGAGAAGTTGAGACGTTTCTCGAGCACAACCAAAAGCATCATCATCCCGCATTGCATGAGATGGACGCAGCGATCACACAGGTCCACCGCAACCACGATTCTCTTCGGGCTGGGCGCATTGGTTACGACTGCAGTCAGGAAAGCGGCCAAAAGTAGGAAGAGTGCGGCCCAGAAAAAGAGCATTTTCCCGAGGTCGATGACCGCCGAGAACGGCTTCAGGATGTCAACGAAAACCTCATAGATGACAACAAAACCCACGACCATGATAATGGTGCTAAGGGTCCAGTACAGGTAGAAGTACTGCGGGAACCCATTGACGTACGCGGCGAGCAGGAGCAGCGCGGAAACTACGTTAACCGTCAGGTAAGTGAAGAACATCGGAAAGGCGGATCTCAACCCACGCCTTAGCATCAAGATCACGACTAAGACCTGAGACGTCACAACCAGAGCCGCCACGACGATCTGGGGAATAGAGAGGTTCATCTGTCGTACCCTCCACAGGGGCGCAAGAATACCCCAGCCCAGACGCTTGGGCAAGCGACTCAAGAGCACCAAAGTACAATTAACTGAAGAGTAACCGCACCACTTCAGTTCAACCGTTGGCCGATTGGTATTCGACCGCTGTTTTTCTACTTCCTCGGATTACCCGTGTTAACTCAAATGCTATCTTGCGTGCGGGATATTGGGCGAGGGGTATGGACAGCCTGGTACGTGGCCGGGAGCGGTGTTGGCGGCGAAGCCGGCATAGGCACCGAGGAGCAGCAAGGTTAATAGTGACGCGCGAAGTAACGCTTTCATGGGGGAGGTTCTCCTTTTTGTCTTTCTTTTGTTTCTTCTTAAATCGGGGTCTGGTGGTAAGCCCAAAGGGCTCCGTAAGTATACGTATTAATTAAGGGTTTTCAATTAGTTTTTGGGTCCATTTCAAAATCTGTAAACTGTCATGAAATTAGGCCGTCCAGAAGGCCAAGAGCAGCTCTCATTGTGGTACAATATGGAGTGGCGCAAAGTACCGCTAAATTGTTAAATTTCAGTAACTTGAGCCAGATTTCGAGGGCCCGCACAGGGCTCGCCGAGGGGCTCGTTTTGAGCCTGTACGACAGGAGTCCAAGTGGTCATCAAGGAAGCGTCAGTGGCGGCAACCAAGGCAATGGCAGACCAGAGTAAGCGCAAAAAGAACGAGCTGGGCAACGGTAACGGCGATTACACGGCCGAGGACATCAAGGTCCTGGGCGGAATGGAAGCAGTGCGTCTTCGTCCCGCGATGTACATCGGCTCGAACGGCGTGATGGGTTTGCATCATCTGGTCTACGAGGTGGTAGACAACTCGGTCGATGAAGCGCTGGGCGGTTTTGCCACCAAGATCGAAGTCACAATCCACATCGACAACTCCATCACCGTGATCGACGACGGCCGCGGCATCCCGGTCGACGACATGTTGATCGACGGAGAAAAGGTCTCCGCAGCGCAAGTGGTACTCACCAAACTCCATGCCGGGGGCAAGTTCGACACTTCCAGCTACAAGGTCTCGGGCGGGCTGCACGGCGTAGGCGTTTCCGTGGTCAACGCGCTCAGCCATCAACTGGATCTCGAAATCTGGCGTGACGGCCTGGTGTGGGAGCAGACTTTTTCCAAAGGTGAGCCGCAGACAAAATTCAAGAAAACGGGCAACACACGCAAACGCGGAACCAAGATCCACTTTCTGCCCGATAAAGAGATCTTCACCACTACCGAGTACAACTTTGACACGCTGGCGCAGCGCCTGCGTGAGCTGGCTTTTCTGAACAAGGGATTGGAGATCATCCTGGCCGACGAACGCCAAACCGACGCCAAGACCGGAGAAGCCAAACGACTCGATTTCAAGTACACGGGCGGCATCGCCGAATTCATTAAGCATTTGAACCGCGGCAAGTCGGTGTTGCACGACCGTCCGATCTACATGGAAGCCGAGCGCGATGGCGTGGCCATGGAGATCGCCCTGCAATACAACGACGGGTACTCGGAAACCATCTTCAGCTTCGCCAACAACATCAACACGGTCGACGGCGGATCGCATCTCTCCGGATTTCGCACGGCGCTGACCCGCACCATCAACTACGCGGGGCAGCAGTTGGGGTTGTTCAAGGACGTCAAAGAGAACTTAACCGGTGACGACGTTCGCGAAGGCCTGGTCGCGGTGGTGAGTGTAAAGTTGCCGCAGCCCCAATTTGAAGGTCAAACCAAGGGCAAGCTGAATTCTGACATTGCTGGAGCGGTGCAGGCTTTTGTTAATGAGCGCCTGGGCGGGTACTTCGAACAAAATCAGACCGTTGCACGCAAGATCATCAACAAGGCCATCGAAGCCGCGCGCGCGCGTGAAGCGGCGCGCAAAGCCCGCGATCTTACGCGTCGCAAAGGCGCGCTCGATGGTGGCGGCCTTCCCGGCAAGCTGGCCGATTGCTCCGAGCGCGATCCCGAACGTTGCGAGCTGTTCCTGGTGGAGGGGGAATCCGCCGGCGGTACCGCTAAGCAAGGCCGCGACCGTCGCTTCCAGGCCATCCTGCCACTCAAGGGAAAGATTTTGAACGTCGAGAAGGCGCGTTACGACAAGATGCTCAGCCACGAAGAAATCCGTGCCATGATCACCGCTCTTGGTACTGGGATCGGCAAGGAAGATTTCGATCCGGCGCGGCTGCGTTACAGCAAGATCATCCTGATGACTGATGCCGACGTCGACGGCTCGCACATCCGCACGCTGCTGCTCACGTTCTTTTTCCGCCACATGAACGAGCTGATCAAGCGCGGCAACGTCTACATCGCCCAGCCACCGCTCTACGGCATCAAGAAGGGCAAATCGCAGCAGTACATCAAGGACGATCGCGAATTCGTGCGCGTGATGGTCAAGCGGGCTGCCGAAGGCATGACCGTGCGCTATGGCGAAGGCGCTGCCAAACTCGAAGGCCCCAACCTTGCCAAGTTCATGACGACGCTGAACGAATACCTCGCCTTCTTCGACAAAGTGGACAAGCGCTTGCGCAATGAAAAAATCGCGGCCCTGCTTCCCCGGCTCGCGCTCTCCCAGCGCGCCGACTTCGAGGGCGACAAGAAGAATCCGCCTAAGAAGATTGAGAAGCTGGAAAAAGACCTGAACCGCATGGCCAAGCAGGAGCAACTCAAGGACGTGAAGGCCTACTTCGACGAAGAGCACAATCTATGGGGTGTGCAGTTCACCGATTCGCAGGGGGCCGAACGTCAAATCAACTGGAGCCTGGCGTCAACACCCGAGTACCGGCAGATGATCTCCAAATTCAAACAGATTGAGGCTTACATGGAGCCGCCTTTTGTGGTGGAGCTCTCGGCCAAGAGCGGCAATGGAGACGTGGCCGCAGAGTTGAGCGACGCTGAGCGCGAGGACCTGGAAAAGGCCGTGAAGAAGTCGTCGAAGGCGGCGGTTCGCCGCACTAGGGCGGAGGCCGAAATCGTGGAGAAGCAGTCTCCGCGCGATCTATTCGACTACGTCCTTGCCGAGGGCAAAAAGGACTATAGCGTCCAGCGTTACAAGGGACTGGGCGAGATGAGCTCGGAGCAGCTGTGGCAGACCACGATGGATCCGGAGCGGCGTACGCTGCTCGCCGTCAAAGCCGAAGATATCGAGGCCTGCGAATCGATCTTCACCACGCTGATGGGGGAAGACGTGGAAGCGCGCCGCAAGTTCATCGAAGAGAACGCGCTGGATGTGAAGAACCTGGACATTTAGAGGGTTCGCAAAGACTAACCCCGTCGAGAGGCAGGACCCTCGGCGCTTTTTTCTTTGGTTTCTCGACCCTGCGCTCGGCTCTAAAAACCGGCGCCAGAAACAATGAGTTTCTATTGCGCTGTCACGAGTCGAGCAATCGAGGGACTCGCGAGCCGGCTAGTCTCGAGCGGAGGATATTTCCCTTCACCGCTTCGAAACTCAATTTCGGGCTGAAACCCCAGCGTCCAGAACCTGAGAGGCTCCGAGGCTTTCAGTCGAAGCGGCGATCAATGATGGTTCGCGTCGACGGCGATAGAACAGCAAGAAGCCAGCCGTCATCAGCACAAGCATAAGCAAAGTCACAATGCTGCCCTCCGGGCCCACTGTGCCTCCGCTCAGCCAGACAGGTCCTCGGACGCTGGGATTAAGCAGATGGCCAGGCGCCTGGAACCCGCTATCGCTGACGCCGAAGAAAAAAGACTGGCCCCAGTCCCATCCGGCATGAACTCCCACCGCGAGCCAGAGACTGCCGGTGCGCCGCAATGTCGCTGAGGCAAACAGAGCAAACAAGATCGTTCCTACGATCCCGAGGTAGGTCTCCCCGCCGTTGCCCATGTGGGCGCGTCCGAAGACCAGTCCCATAATTACCGCGGCTGGCCAAAACCCGATTCCGTCCGCTAGCGTGTATAGCGCGTAGCCGCGAAAAAGAAATTCTTCTAAGAAAGCAACCCCGAGAAAACCAAAACCCCACAGAAGGCCCCACACGATCATCTGCATACCGGGCAGAGCCAGGCTGCCGAAATAGAACGCATGCAGACCCCGCAACGCCAACAGGGCCACCAATAGCGACAAGAAGCCCACCAACAGACCCGCGGCCAACAACCGCGGTGCCGCCGATTGCGTCAGGGGAAGCCCGTACTCTCGGACTTTGCGCCATTCCATCCGGCTCATGACCCAGCTCATCAACAGCACCACGGCGAATGCCGCGAACTCGAATATTCCCTGGAAAATTGGGAACAAGAATTGAGCCTGACTCGGTAGCGTAGCCGGCCCGGCGGGAGAGGCTTGTCTTGCGACAGCCTGCAATTGCCCGAGCGCCAGTAAAAAACTGTAATAGATTCCCAACAGGATGCCGCCGAAGATAAACAACCGCCACCCGGCGCGCAGTCCGCGCGGGTTGAAGAAGAATACTCGAAGCGCCGAAGATGGAAAGGCAGTTGTGGTTGCCGACTGCATGGTTGCCACGAAAAGGTTCCCTAGCTAGGAAAACTCTAACAGAGAAATCTCAGATATGCCGGATTCGCCGGCTCGATCATCAAGCGCCGCTGGGTTTGCATGATACAAATACAGTTCCATGTTACGGGCGGCGAAAGAGTTTAAAATCGGGCGGCCGCAGGTCTTCGCCGGCCTGATGTTGCTGGCCTTTCTCGCGCAATGCCTCTGGTCGGCGAGCAGCCGGCATCTCTCCGAATTGGAGTACCAGTACATCGCCTCCGGATTCTCACTGGAGAACCCATCGCTCGCGGCAGACCGCGGCTTGGGCTCGCCCATGACCGCTTGGATCGCGGGCTGGCCGGTGCGCCTCTCAAGAGTCATGCGCAGCGTGACACCGGCATCACTGGGTGCATCTCTCGCCATCCCCAGACCTTGGTTTCTGCGGTTGCCGTTTGTTGTCTTCGGCGTGTGGCTGGGCGGGGCCGTGTGGTGGGTCGCGCGACGCCTTTTTGACGATGCCGGTGGATATGTGGCTCTGGCTCTCTACTGCTCCTCGCCCGCCATGGTGATGATTAGCAGCAATGTTGGCCCGGAAATCATTCTTGCATGGAGCTCTTTCGGGTTGATCTACACCGCCATTGGCGTGGCGCATACGTTGTACGCACCGCCCCACAAGTGGGCGCCGCGGGTGGTGATTCTGGGGCTTTCCGTTGGTTTCGCGCTGGCTACGGCCTGGTGGTCGTTTGTTTTGGTCCTGCTCGCATTTGCTTTCATGATCTATCTGGCTCCTGGACGCCGGCACGCTGCGCTGCTGGTATTGTTGGGCGCGTCTGTGATTGCGCTGGCCGTGGCCGGATTCGTTACCTGGGCTACGGGAAGCGCCGGCTTGGATCCGCCAGGGCTGCTCTCTCCGCGTCCGACCATCGCCCTGCTTCATAACGCAGGCTTCGCCCTGAACCGCGATACCGACGGTTATGTGCTCATCGGTCTCTTCATCGCCGCCCTCGCCACTTGGGGAAGCTGGCGACGCGCCCGATATTTCGGCAATACCGCGCCTCTGCTTACGGCCTTCGCTACGGTGCTGCTGTTCACGCTGGTTCCCAGCTTGCGCATCTGGGACGCCGTCCTAGGCCTGAGCTTCCTCTTCCTGTTCATCGGTGGAGTTGCTGCGGACCTTTTGGAGACTTCGCGCGGCCGGCTGGTGGCCGCAGCTTTGACCGCGGGCATCCTGCTCCGGCTCGTTCTGGGGTTAAGAACTGTTTGGATTTATTGGGTTGGTCAGAATCCTGTGTAAGACGGGGCGCGGAGGATTATCATTGGTAAGTAGTAGCAGGTGGTGGCCCATGTCGCGACTAGCTCTTTTTTTCGCGTTCCTGATGTCGGTAACCGGAGCCCAGGCTCAGCTTTTCAGCGGCGCCCCGCCGGCGTCGGCGACTTCCCCCACGGCCGATGGCCGTACCCACGGAGCACCTGCCAGCGTACTCTCGCCCAAAGTACCGCCGTTTGTGCCCGGGCATGGACCGGGTTTCGTGAACCCCGTCCCCTTTCGTCCGTTTGGAACCGGTCGTCATCGCGATGTATTCATTCCGGTGCCCCTTTTCTACCCGATCTACAACCCGGGCCTCGACTCAGCTTATCCATCGGCGGCCGATCCCAGCGTGCCCGAAGCGAACGATCCTGCGACCGCGGATAGCGCCGGCAATGTAGGGGACAGTGAAGATGCTTTGCGTCAAGCCTATCTGCAGGGCGTTCGTGACGCGATCAGTCAGCAGGCGAGCAGCCGCTACGGCCAGCACTATATGGATTCCCGGGAGAGTCTCCGTGCCAAGGGCTCGTCGCCTTCCGGCGACAGCGCCACGCCTTCCAGTGCGAGCGCACCTAAGGCCGATCCCCAGCCGGTCGCCGACGATACCCCGCTCACCGTCTTCATATTCAAGAACGGACGCCAGATTGAGACCCGGAATTACGCCATCATGGGTCAGACGCTCTATGATTTCTCCAGCCCCAACCTGAGAAAGGTCCAGCTTACCGATTTGGACAAGGCGGCCACCGCGAAGGCTAACGATGATCGCGGCGTCATCGTGAAGCTGCCCTAAGCAGAAGCTCAAGTAGCGTGGAAGGGCCGTATTCCTTTATACTTTTTGTTTGCCCAGCGCAACAAATTCTGAGTAGGAGTCCCGGATTCAATGCCCAAGCGCACGTTTCAGCCTAACCGTCGCCGCCGTTCGAAAGCGCACGGTTTTCGCACCCGCATGAAGACCAAGAGCGGAAGAGCAGTACTATCCCGCCGGCGCGCCAAGGGACGGAAGCGTGTTTCCGTGAAGCCAGGTTTCCGAGAATAAAACCTTCGGGGATGACATAGGCGGGCGTAAGGCCTCGGGATTACCGCGAATATGTTGTCCCGCGCAGCATGCCGGGTGCCTGACTTGTGAATGACGCTTCGCAGCTCCCGTCCGGTAAGTTCCCCAAGGGTTCACGGCTTCTGAAACATGCGGACTTTCAGGCAGTGTACCGGCAGGGCCGTAAGTACTTCTCGGGGAATGTAGCCGCGTTTTACCGTGATCGCGGCGACCAATCCGGTCCTCGCGTGGGGTTTACTGTGAGCAAGGCGCTGGGAGGAGCCGTAGAGCGCAACCGCATCCGCCGACGCTTACGTGCAGCAGTGCAGCGGCGTTTGGGACAGTTGGGGCGTCCAGTGGACGTGGTGCTGCATCCGCGTAAGTCGGTTCTGGAGATGAAATTTGGACGGCTTGACGCGGAAATCGAGGATCTTTTTGCCGTCATCCAAACAGGAAGAGCGCGATGAAATCCATGGCTTCAGCCTTGCTCAAGATGTACAAGAGCACGATTTCACCGCTGCTTCCGGCTACGTGCCGTTACGTACCCACTTGCTCGGAGTATGCCGCCGAAGCGGTGGCAATTCACGGTTTTTTCTTTGGAGCAGCGCTCGCCGTCTGGCGCCTGCTGCGTTGCAATCCTTTCGCGCGCGGGGGCTATGACCCGGTGCCGAGAAGCTAGTTGAGAATCAAGCATTGACCGAATACCGAAATCCTCAGAGCGACCCCGGCCAGGAAAAACGCCTGCTGTTGGCTTTTCTTCTGTTCTTCGTATTAATTGTGGTGGTCCAGTATTTTCTGCCCAAGTCGCAGCCGCAGCCCGAACCGCCAAAGCCCCAGGCCACGCCCCTAGCCCAGAGCATTCCGGGCGCGACTCCACTTCCCGCCGCTCCGATTTCGCCGAATCGTGCGAAACCAACCGCGGCACTGGCCGTTCCGGTCAAGCAAGCGCAAAGCCCTACGGAGACGGTGTTTGAGAACGACTATTACCGCGTGACCATCACTAACCGTGGCGCCGTGGTGAAATCCTGGGTGCTGAAGAGGTTCAAGGACAACACCGGAAAAGTGCTCGATCTGGTGAACCCCACGGTCGCGGCGTCGCTCGGTTACCCGCTCTCCATGTTCAGTTATGACAAAGACCTGGAGCAGAAGATCAATGACAGTCTCTACGTCGTCAGCGGCACCGGCGCTCAGTCCGGTTCGGTCACGTTTGAGTATTCTGACGGCCGGCTCTATGTGCGCAAGACCTTCCGCCCTGACAAAGGTTATGTTCTGGGCCTCGAGACCGAAGTCACAGTTCAGGGACAAGGCGTGACCGCGCTCCCGCAATGGCCCAGCGGTCTGGGCGACCAGAGCACCATAGCCTCGTACTCGGGCGGGAAGATCGATTGGTACAGGAACGGCGCGGTTGAGCACAAAGCCGCGATTTCCGGTTCCTTCTTCACCGGCGGTAAGAAGTGGATTGTCGGCGGCGACACCGTAACCGGTCCCTTCGACTGGGCTGGCACCGCCGACCAGTATTTTGCCGCGGTCTTCATGCCGGAGTCGCCCAAAGATACCACCCTGATCACTCTCAACGCTCCCAACGAGATTCCCCGCGACCTCAACAAACCTGACGACGCCAAGGACAAGGTTTCCGTGGTGGGCGTAGCCGTAGGTAGCACGAGCGGCGCCACGCGCGCGCGCGTCTTCGCCGGGCCCAAAACCGTAGACGTCATCGAGAGCACACAGACCCGGCCGGGGGGCCCCGATTTGCGCGGCCTGACTGACTGGGGCTTCTTCGGTTTCATCGCCCGCCCATTGTTCTTGTGGCTGCGCTGGACTCACCAGCACTGGATTCCGAACTGGGGATGGGCCATTGCTTTTCTCACCGTAGTCATCACCATGGTCCTGCTGCCTCTGCGTCTCGCCAGCATGAAATCTTCGCTCAAGATGCAAAAGATCCAGCCGCAGATGAAGGCTCTGCAGGAGAAATACAAAAGGTTCAGCCTGACCGATCCGCGGCGCGCGGAGATGCAGAAGGAAATGTCGGAGCTGTACAAACGCGAAGGCGTAAACCCGGTGGGCGGCTGCTTCCCTATGCTGTTGCAAATGCCGTTTCTGTTTGCCTTCTACTCCATGCTTGCCAATGCTATTGAGTTGCGTCACGCCAACTGGCTCTGGGTCAAAGACCTGTCTGCTCCGGATCCGCTGCATATCCTGCCTATCCTGATCATCGGTCTGATGTTCCTTTCGCAGAAGAGCATGCCGCAGGCCGGTATGGATCCGGCGCAGCAGAAGATGTTGACCTTCATGGGGCCCATCATGTTTGGGTTCCTCAGCTGGAGTACGGCGGCGGGACTTTCCGTGTACTGGGTCATCAGCACCCTGTTGGGTTACGGGCAGCAGGTCATGATTAACCGCTCGTCGCTCGGTCAGCAGGTGCGCAAGGCGCAAGAACGGCGCCACACGCGCAAGCGATGAAATTCATGGACACAGCGGAATTCTGGTTGGGATTGAAGATCTATGCTTCAAGATAAAGTTGCCGCGGCAAGAAAAATCGAGTCTTTCCTGAAGAACATAATCGCCTCCGGCGATTTCAAGCTGAAGTACCGAATTACTGTGAACCCTCCAGCAGCAAGCGACGAACTGACGGCGCCGGAGATCCTGGTGGAGCTAGCCGGAGCGGACAGCAGCTTGGTGCTGGAGCGCGGCGGCGAGCTGCTGCGTTCGCTGGAGACGATCGCCCATGAAGCCTTGCACGTTCATCCTGAAGAGCACGACAAAGTGGCCTTCGACTGCAAGGGCTATCGCGCCGCGCGGCAGCATGAGCTCAAGCTCGCCGCCGAGGTCGCGGCCGAACGGGTCATCCGCACCGGCTCGCCCTACGCCTTCGCGCCCATGACATCGCGGGATCGCCGTCTTATCCACTTGGCATTTCGCGATCACGAATCGCTCACCACCCAAAGCGAAGGCGAGGGGGGACACCGCTACGTGGTCCTCTATCCCAAGAACTACAAGCCACCCAAGCCTATGCGACGCAGGTGAGCACCGGCTTTCCGGTCAGGGTTACTTCCCCGGCGCGGCGAGTGAATTAGACTACCCGCAGGCCGTGACCACAGGACTCCGCGCGAGTCCAACACTCGAGCCATGAATCTTGACGACACCATTGTTGCCATGGCCACACCGCCGGGGCGGGGCGGAATTGGTGTCGTACGCCTCTCCGGCGCGCAGGCGCGTGAGATTGCCGGAGGCATGTTGCGCTCGAAACTGCAGTGGGAACCAGGACGCGCAGTTGTTGCCGAACTTATAGAGCCTGAGACGGACGACCGCATCGACGAAGCTGTTGTCACGTTCTTCGCCAGGCCCCACTCCTACTCCACCGACGACGTGGTCGAGATTTCGGCGCACGGCTCGCCTGTGGTGCTACGCCACATCGTGGAGCTGGCGACGGAACGCGGGGCTCGCCTGGCCGAGCCAGGCGAGTTCACCATGCGTGCCTTCCTCAATGGGCGCATTGATCTCACCCAGGCTGAAGCTGTCCGCGATTTGATCGAATCACAAACCCTTTACCAGGCTAAGGTCGCCGGCCAGCAATTGGAAGGCGCGCTCTCGCGACGTCTGCAGCCCATCAAGAAGACTCTGGTGGAGCTGATCGCGGTGATGGAAGCGGGCATCGACTTCGCCGAAGATGACGTTGCCGTCTTGCCGGTGGCAGAGATCCTCACGCGGATCAGCGTTGTGCGCGCGCCTCTTGAGCAATTGCGCGCCTCGTTCGCTTACGGCAAGATCGTCCACGAAGGTATGACGCTGGCTATCGTCGGCCGGCCCAATGTCGGGAAATCCAGTCTCTTCAACCGGCTGGTGGAGCGGGAACGCGCCATCGTCACCGCCACACCTGGCACCACGCGCGACTTGGTGACTGAGACGGTCGCCTTAGGCGGAGTTCCTCTCAAACTGATCGATACCGCTGGCATCCGTCGCTCGGCCGATGAGGCCGAGAGCATCGGGATACGCAAGTCCTATGAGGCGCTCAGTGAGGCCGATATGGTGCTGGTGGTCTTGGATTCAACCTGCGAGCTTTCCCCCGAAGATCACGATCTGGTCCGTGCTTGCGCCAGACGTCGCGCGCTCGCGGTAGCCAACAAAGCCGACCTGGCCGCGGGTCGCACCATTGCACTCGACGACCTGCGCGTTTTCCGCACCTCGGCGGTCACCGGCGATGGCCTGGATGCTCTGCGCCAGGAGATTCTGCACCAGGTTGCTGGCGGCGCCGGCGTCGAGCAGGAGATGGGGTTCCTCACCAATATCCGTCACCAACGCTTGGTGGAAGAGTCGCTCAACGCGCTCGATGCCGCTGGCCACGCCGTGGAGCGCAAGATTCCCCACGAAATGATCATGCTCGATCTCTACGGTGCGCTGCGTCCGCTGGACGCTATCACCGGCGAGACTACGACCGATGACATCCTGAACCTGATCTTCAGCAGCTTCTGTATCGGCAAATGACGGATCTTGTTAGGGTGACAGCTTCGACTTGCGATTTCCGATTGTCGCGCCAGGCGAGAGCCTTGCCATCGGCGCGCGAACAGCTACCGAAGAATCTAGTCGGCCGGCGTTTCCTTCGGTGCCGATCCTGCAGGCCCTAAGCAGACTGGCGGTTGCGTCGTCGTCCGTCCACCGCCTCGTCGGCGTTTGACATCCCGGTCCTTGTTCGTTATAGATCGAGTGACACTCGGTTAGTTTGCGGGCTGTTGTCGAGCCGATTCCTACAATGGCACCACGCTCACACTCAGCATCCCCTCAATCTCGCCAGCCTCGTCACGGCCTCTGCGGAACGTGACGGCCGGTTGCTTGGCGAAAGTATCGGCCAGGCGTAGTTCCTTGATCTCGAAGAAGCGCGTGCCATCGCGGCCGATGCGCTCGTCGTAGGTCGCGCCCACAACAAAATAGGGATGGCCGCGCCACAATAGTAGCGACGACTGATCATGTTTCAAGGCGGCCAGCACGTCGTCGACGTTGGCCGGCGCGCCGGGAGTAAAGCGCAGCTCCAGACGCACGTGGCGGCCGTCATCCAGGACGAAATCATGGTTCACGACCTTGGATAGATGTTCGACCGAGGGCAGCTCGGCGCAGACCTCGCCGTAGTTCAGGCGCATCACCCAGAAGTTCTGGTCTAGCGCAACTTCTTGCTGCGCTAGCATAGTCTCAAGACCGGCAGCCAGGCCCCAGTTGGCGCAGTCCTGTTTGGCAGTAACTAGTTTGGGATTGAGGAGATCTGCGGTCTGATCTGGCTTCAGGTAAAACTGCTGCTTGGCCTTTTGCGCGTCTAGAGATAGAGCCAGTGATACGAATATCAGAAGCCATGCGGCTTGGGGAGATCGGCGCATCTCAGGCCAGTGTACCCCTGTGACGCAAGAGGGAGGCGCGGTCTTGGCTGGGTGTGCTCATTTCGCCAAGACGGCCAGAGCTTTGCGGAACAGAACATCAAACGAATCCGCCGCCGCGGGCCCCAGACGCGCCAGGGCCTTTTCCGCATAGCCGCGGTTGTAGCCCAAATTCACCAGCGCGGAAAGGACGTCTTCCTCGATCGGCGAGACTGAGGTAGCGAGGGGCGGTTCGGCGAACGCTTCAAGCCTGTCGCGGAGCTCCAGCACCATGCGCTCGGCGGTCTTCTTGCCAATGCCGGGAATACGCGTGAGCGACACGACGTTGTTGCCCTTGATGGATGTCACGAGCGAGTCTGCGGACATGCCACTGAGGATGGTGATTGCCAAGCGCGGGCCGATCCCGCTGACGCTGATCAGCTTCTCGAACAGTTGCTTCTCCCCCGCGCGCAGGAAACCGTACAGCGCGAGCGCGTCTTCGCGCACGTGGGTGTGGATGAACAGCGCCACCTCGGCGCCTACTGCTGGGAGTTCGGAAAACGCCGGGACGGTGATGTTGACATCGTAGCCCACCCCCACGGCTTCCACCACGGCCTGATTCGGATGCTTGGCGATTAGCTTCCCGCGAAGGTGGGCGATCATCCCCGCCGCCGGTAGAAGATGTTGAACTCAAATCCGGGGCCGGCGGGAAACAGCTCTGCGACTTTCTTCAATCGGGCCGCCAGCGCTGCCGGCGCCAGCAGCGGGTAGTCGCGCTCGCGCAGCTCGAAGTAGTCGACGTCAAGACACAATGAGAGCAGGTAGATGGAGATAGCATCAGCGAAAGCCGTCGCCAGGTACTCCGACTTGGCCTTTTCATCAGCGCGCTCAGCGCCGTCCACGGTGGCCTGCTTGCGGAACTCATGCGCGTCCAGGCTGGTCTCGCCACGAACGTTACTCCTGGCCTGCTCCCAGACCAGGTCGGCGAAGTCAGGAGAGATGCCAGCCTTCTCCACGAAGGTGTGTCCGGCGTGAATGTAGAACTCGAAAGCCACGGAGAAGCGATCGTCGAGCAGGCGGGTGGAGATGAAGACGCATTGTGCGTTGCCGGTGTCGATGTCGCGATGGCAAACAGCGCGTGAGGCATCGGCCGAGTCGAAGCGCTCGGCGATGAGCGTCTTTTCGCCCTCTTCGATGGCAAGCGGCACAAAGTAGAACGCCTTGCGGCCAAGCGTCCCGGCCACCGCCGGCGGAACGGCCAGGACCATCCGCTCCAGGTCGGCCGAAGGCATGGTGACCTCGCCAAGCGTCGCGTAGCAAATCCCATTGGCAGACTGCGTCACGCGAACGTCGCGGATGACTTCCTGCGCCGTGCGCATCGGTGTGTTGACGGCCTGACTCACGGTATTATTCTAACGTAGTCGGTTTCGTGAGTTTCCCACCGGGGTTCCCATGCGCACTCTCTTCCTCTCCATCGCTATCGGCCTGGCCACTGGCGCAGTATGTTTCTTTCTTTCAGTAGCGTTCCTCTGTTTTGTTCTGCTGATCGTCTCCGCCATTAGCCACAGCCGCGCCGACATGACTCTGGCCTACCGAGTTGCCGCGCCAGTCGCAATGTTGGCAGCTGTCGCAGGGTTCATGGTTACTCTGGTGCGCGGAATCCGCGGGGCGCTGGCGGAAAAATAGAGCCCACCAGCAGGCATGGAGACACGTAGCGGAAAAGAAACAATATGAAAGCGAGTGGAGACGAATGAACCCTGGGCTCTGCTAGAAGCAGTCGGGACTGTCGCTACGTCTCCTTCTCCGACGTTGCGTGCAGGTAATCGCGTCTCTTGCGACGATTGACTAAATTTGCGCCGGCTCCGCGTGCCTTCGCGGCTCCATCTGGGCATGTGTATTCTTTCCATCCCAGAATCCTCAATTCGAAACGCGGTTGACCCTCACCCCTCCTCCATATAAACTGCTCT
>DATDGP010000175.1:0-1603 GCA_036522035.1 Terriglobales bacterium | reverse complement strand
AATCGCACCGGGGTCACCGCCGAACGTTCGCCGCCAGAAACCGTCGCTGAGCACCGTTCCTTCAATGAATCCCGGCCGCTCATCGTTCGCGGTGTAGACGCGGCCCAGCTCGGGCCGCGCCGAGAGCATCGTGAAATAATTAGTGCTCGTCGCAAGCGCCTCGACTCGTTGCGGCTTTTCACCACCTGTAAGATTTGCATCAGTGGGCCATATCGCCGAGATTTCCTGAAAAACATCGGCCCTGTCGCGCAGGTCCCATAACTCCGGCGCCGAAAGGCCAATATCGCGACTGTTCGAGCCACGCAAGTCGTCAAACACCCGTATAAGCTGCTCAGGGTGCGGATACGGTAACGGGTTGAGCAGGACGGCTTTCACAACGGTAAAGACCGCCACATTCGCCCCGATTCCGAGCGCTAAGGTCAGAACCGCCGCCAGCGTGAATCCAGGGCTGCGACGCAACCTGCGTGCCGCATAGCGACAATCGTTTCGTACGTTCTCCAGCCAGCCTGAGGCGTGCATTAGCTGATCTCCTTGACTTCCAGTGCCTAGTGGCCACACGGAGATGCTAGCGCGCTTGCATCGAGGAGGTACAGATGCAGAAACGAGAACTATTGACCGATACAGTTGCGGCTTTTTTCGCGTGGGATCAACCCTGGGCCTGCCTCTCGCAAAGGCGGCCTAAGGTCAGGAGCGCCCGATCGTGATTCTTCGTCCAGACGTGTCCGCAATTTATGCGAATGTGGTTTTTGTATCGGCCCGTCGCGGAGAACAGCGATCCCGGCAGAATACTGATGCGTTCCAGCAATGCGGCCCGATGCAGTTTAAGAGCATCGATTTTCGGGGGCAGTTCAATCCATAACATGTAACCGCCCGCAGGTCGGCTGATGCGGGTGCCCGCCGGAAAATACCTGGCGATGGCCTGCCGCACGCTTTCCAATTGACACGCCAGCGTCGCGCGCAACCGCCTAACGTGGCGGTCGTAGCTGCCCGACTCCAGAAACTCCGCCACAACCAACTGGGGCAGGGACGGGGCGGCCACATTGGTCAGCAGCTTCAATCGCTCTACATCGGCGCGGAAACGCCCTGCCAAGACCCAACCCACGCGGTATCCGGGCGACAAAATCTTGGAGAAAGATGAACAGAGCAGCACCAGACCTTTGCGATCAAAGGATTTCGCGGTCAAAGGCCGCGGGCCGTCGTAGGCGAGGTCCCCGTACAAATCGTCCTCGATGACGGCAACGTTCAGGCGGCCCGTCAAATCTGCCAGGTCGCGCTTAAACTTGTCCGGCAAGACAAAGCCCAACGGATTGTGGCAGTTGGTAATGGTAATACACGCCTTGATTCTGTGTTTGCGGATCGCGCTCTCCAGTTGCTCCAAATCCATCCCCTTCTGAGGGTGCGTGGGAATCTCGACTGTCTTCATATTGAGAGACGCGACAGTCCCCAGGATCCCAAAGTACAGCGGGCTCTCTACCGCAATCACGTCACCGGGCTTTGCCACGGCGCGAAGACTCAGATGGATGGCTTCAAGAGCTCCGGCGGTGACGATGACGTCACGCGGCGCCACCTCGCAGCGGATGGTCAGGGAACGCCTGGCTATCTG
>DATDGP010000174.1:0-9354 GCA_036522035.1 Terriglobales bacterium | reverse complement strand
GTCAAAAAAAAGGCCGTCAATACATCTCCTGTTGGCGAAGATCTATGAGCTCAAGGGCGACCGAGATCTAGAAGCCGACCAGCTTCGCCGATACTTGAAGCTGGCGCCGCACTCCACTGAATCTGACGTCATCCGCAGCATTCTCCGCGAGATCCTGAGTCAGGCCACGGATTCTCCGGCAACTAAGCTTCCCATCGAATAGCAACCCGCGATGGAGTTTTGTCTAATATCATAAGTTTAGACTAATCAATTAGTTAATAACATTTGTAAAACTGCGAACGGGCGAGGTCGGCCGCAAGCTCCTGGGCTGCCCGGACCCCGGGGGCCGGCTTTTCCGGTGTCGGCCCTCGGTGGCGACGGCCAGCAGCAAAGGGCAAACCAACGCAGTTTTCACGCCGTGATGTCCCACGGCTGAGCCAACACCAGCATCTCAGTAAAGAGAGTGCCGGCTGCATTTCTTTGGTGCGGCTGGGGCGACGCCTGAAGCGCAGGCTCCAGGGCGAATACAAAACAAAATCAGATTGAGACAGCCGCGTTCAAACTGTTATTACCAAAGATAGGGAAAAGTTGCCTAATTAGTTAGGTTTTTTTTTGTTTTCAGGCGATTATCTGAGTGATGGAGGCGGCAGCTCTGGTTTACAATCTGCCATCCAACAGAAAAGCCGTAGCTGTGGGGACACGAACCCGATGGGCGCCAAAAGTAAACTGATCTCTTCGTCACTGATCTTGATGAGCGCGGTGTTGACCGCAATTCCAGGGTACGCTGCCTCATCCACCGTGCGGAAGCCGACGCGCCACCGCGCGCATTACCGGCATGTGCGGTGGGACCCCGTATTGCGCGGCTCGCACGACTCCATGACCCGTCAGAACGAAGAGATCGACCGCCTGCAGCTTCCGCGGATCGCCGACCAGCGGCAACTGCTCGAGCTGGAGCAAACCGGCGAATTGGTGCCTATCCAGGAGTCTGCAGCCCTGCGATGGAGCGCGTCTATCCAGGCGGACAAGCGCTATTCGCGGCCCTGGACCAACCAGTTTCTACAGGACATGAGCCAGTCCTACTACAAAGAATTTCACTCGCCACTGCAGATCAACTCCGCGGTGCGCACCATGGAACAGCAGCAGAAACTGCGCCGGCATAATCGCAACGCCGCTCCGGAGATCGGCGATAGCGCATCGTCACACATGGCCGGGATCACCGTGGATCTCGCCCGCCGCGGCCTGACAAAGTCCGAGCATACCTGGATCGAAGGCTATTTGAAGAACCTGCGCGACCAGGGCCTGGTGGAGGCCGCTGAGGAGCGGCGAACTTGGTGTTTCCACGTTATGGTTTCCGATCGATATACAGAATGGCGGGAGGCAAACCAGTCGGCTGATAAAATCGCCAATGAATGAAGCCGACCAATTTGCTTCGATCCCTTCTTCTGCTCGCCCTGGCAGCGTCAGCTAGCCCGCAGGCCTCTCCGCATAAACATCCAACCAAGTCTACGGCCGCGTCCACGCAAACTGCGAACGCCCAGGCGATCCACCAGTCAGCATTAATCATCGACACTCACGCTGACACTCCGCAGCGTTTTCTTGACGAACACTTCGATCTGGCCCAGAACACGCCGGTCGCCGATGGCCACATGGACTTCGGAAAAATCAAGCAAGGCAATCTGGGCGCGGAGTTCTTCTCTATCTGGGTGGAACCGGATTTCAACGGCCACTACGCCAAGCGGACGCTCGAACTGATCGACAGTGTGTATCAGCAGGCGGCGCGCCATCCTGACCAGATGGTTATGGCTTTCTCTGCAGATGACATCGAAAAAGCCCACGAACAGCACAAATTTGCGGCGCTGATGGGAATTGAGGGCGGCCACTCCTTAGAGAACAATATCCGTCTTTTGCGCGACTATTACCGGTTGGGCGTGCGCTACATGACTCTGACCTGGTCCAACACCAACGAATGGGCCGATTCTTCCGGTGACATCCAGGATCCTGACGTGACCCATCACAACGGCCTCACCGACTTCGGCAAGGACATCGTGCGGGAAATGAATCGTCTGGGCGTGATCGTGGATATCTCTCACGTCGCCGACTCCACGTTCTAT
This sequence comes from Terriglobales bacterium, assembly GCA_036522035.1. Taxonomy (GTDB): domain Bacteria; phylum Acidobacteriota; class Terriglobia; order Terriglobales; family Acidobacteriaceae; genus Angelobacter. The sequence continues at coordinate 7,264 of DATDGP010000174.1, read as the reverse complement.
CAGGCGTTGCTGATCAGCCGAGCTCCCGTGATCGCCTCGCACTCCTCATCGCGCGCCTTGACCAACCACGCCCGCAACATGACCGATGACATGCTGCGCGCCGTCGCCCGGAACAACGGTGTGGTTATGGTGAATTTCTACTCCGCGTTTGTCGATGAGACTTACCGCAAGCAATCCTCCGATCCTGAAAAGATCAAGGAGCGCGACCGAGCCGTAGAAGCCTTCAAGAAGGCTCACCCTCATGCCGACGGCAGTCCCGTCACCTACGCCGAATACGCTGGAATTGAGAAACAATGGGCAGCACAGTTTCCCAGGCCTCCGCTGAAGTCTCTTATCGATCACATTGATCACGTGGCCAAGGTCGCCGGCATCGATCACGTTGGCCTGGGTTCGGATTTTGATGGAGTCACCTCGCTCCCTCAGCAGATCGACTCCGTGGCCGACCTGCCCAAGATCACTGCGGCACTGGTCGAACGCGGCTACAGCCGGGACGACATCCTCAAGATCCTGGGCGGCAATATTCTGCGCGTGATGCGCGAGGTAGAAGCGACTGGGCGCGAGATTCGCACGGAACGCAAGGAATCTGATGCCCTTTCTCTCGAAGACGTGGAGTTGATGCTAGGCAATCGCGTCGGTTCTGCTCATTTGATCGATGTCATCAACGAGCATGGCGTCAATTTTGACCTCACCGAGGAACGACGCACCCGTCTCAAGGCCGAGAAAGCCGACGACGCCGAGTTGGATGCCATATCCAAATCGCGAAAACACTGAACAAAACCCGGGGCGACGACTCCGCCGAGCCGTCACCGCGGGTTGGCTCTCTGCTGTCACTTCGCTCCGGCCTTACGGATGTAGATGTTGCCATTGAAGTTCTTGAATTGGATTTTCTGCCCGCCGCCGTTGATGTTTCCGTCAACTGTCTTATCCACGCGCACCGTGTATCTCCCGCCTTTGCCGCGGTTATCCTCCACGGTTGGCTGGTTGGTAGTGGTTTGCAGTTGGATATCAAAGTCGCTGTAGACCTCACCGTTGTCGGTGCGCATGCTGACCGTGGCCTTGAGGTCGGGGGGAAAGGTCACGTCAATATCGCCATTCAGCGAGCTGAACGCCATGGGTTTCTCAGGATTTACGCGACTAAAGGTCGCAAGCACGCGGCCGTTCAACGCGTGGGCCACCGCGCTGCCGGATATGTGGTTCAGCGTCACCTCGCCGTTGATGTCGTTCACATCCAGCTCGCCGTCGACGCCGGTTACCGTGATGTTCCCATTGTTCACTGTCTTCAATGACAGTGAAGTGTGGACAGGCACGGTCAGGGTGAGATCCACGGTCCGGCGAACGGAGTCGGTTCCGATGCGCACGATGTTTCCTTCAGCCTCGATCGAGAGACCCGTAGAAGTTACGGGAATTCTGTGCAGATTCCCTTCCGGTTTCTTCTCCGGCTCCTCCTCGTCTCCATCCTCTCGGGCTTTGGCATCGACGATCACCTCCTTGCCGTCGTAAGCCTTGACCGTGATGCTGCCACTCAGCAGATGAGCCCGCACCTCGGCCGGCCGTGAAGGATCGGCCAAAGGTACCGCGATGTGGTTGGCGCCTGGCGCTTCGCCGGGCAGGGTTTGTGCTCCCAGGATCAGGATAAAAATAACTGCAGGAATAAAGGCGCAATACAGTTTGAGTTTCTTCATGGTTGTGCTCATGGGCGTTCGAGAACGCGTATGTCTCCATTCAGATTGTCAGCTTTGATTTCCAGACCTCCGGCACCGACGCGGCCACCGGTGTAACGATCGGTCCGAAAGACGAACTTGCCGCCGTTATTCTCGGTATGAACGGGCTGTGCCGGAAGTGAGGTCATGGGGAAGTCGCTGTAGATGTGTCCGTTGAAAGTCTTAAAGCGGAAGTCCGCGGAGAGGTTATGGGTGAAGTAGAGGTCCACCGGTCCGTTGATGGTGCCGAACTCGGAGTTTTCCTTTGGATTTTCGCGGAAAACCACCTTGACACCGCCGTTGACCGTCCGCGCGCGGGCTCGGCCGCCGCCGACATCCTCGAGTTCGATCCCGCCGTTGACATTGTTGATGGCAAAACTGCCGATCACGTCGCGAACATGGATACGTCCGGAATTCACGGTCTTCAGCCTAAGATCGATATTGCGCGGTACCTGGATCTGGAAGTCCATCTTGACCTGATAGCCCTGGTCGCCGTGCCAGCCGCAGCCATGATTGCATTCGCCGTCGCAATCGCAGTTGCAACGGAACGGTCCGTTGACATAGAGCTTCAGCAAGTCAGGTTGATCGGTGATGTCCAGAGACACCTCCTTCTTCGCGGCTTCCATGCGCTCCTTGGACTCGGCGCGCAGCGTCTTGGTGACCACGATCTCCACCTGGTCACTCTGGCCGCCTACCACTTCGATCGATCCAAAGACGTTGTCCACCGTCAGAAGCTGGTGGGCTCCGGTAAACGATTTGCGGATCGTCTCTTGCTCGCGCAGGGGCATGCCCGAATCAGAGTCGTCGTGATGATCTGCACCGCCGGCCTGAACCGTGCTCAGCGGAAAGCGCGCCAGGAACAGAACAATCGAGCTCACGATCAGTCCAACAAGCAACTTGGTTTTCATAAACTGTCTCCAACCAGCCTTTTTCGTTGGCTCAGACCTGACTCAACATCTGGATTGCCGAACTCGCGTGCTTACGCACCGAGGGATCGAGATTCGGAGCCAGCTCCAGGCGTTTGAGAGTGTCGACGGCGTTCGCATTCCGCAAATCCACGAGAACATCGATCAGCGCCAGCTGTACCAATGGCGATTGTTCGGTCTGGAGCGCCTGCACCAGACTGCGGCTGACATCAGGACGCTTGCCATAGCCCTTGAGCGCGTCCAGCGCCGCCAGGCGCACATCCACACTGCTGTCATAACGCAGGGTTTGCTGCAAAGCGTCCAGGACCTTGGGATCGCCTTCGACGCGCGTGCTCCAGTTCACTCCTTCAAGACGTTCACCAGCCGACGTCTGCGGCCGCAAAAGAGAAATGGCTACCAGTTCGCTGGTCTGGTGAAGTTCCTGTTCGAGCGCGGCAAGTTGTTTTTGGTTGGCGACGTTGATGGCATCGCGGTCGATGTAACGGCCGCCGAGAAATCCGGCGACCACGAGCACGCATGCCCAGGCCGCACTCAACGAGGGCGTTCGCAACCAGTGCACCAGATCGCCAAAGCCCAGAAATTTCCTGCGTTCCGCGGCCAGACTAGCCTTCTCCCACCGGCCCTCCTGATAACTGTCGAGCATCGCCTGGAAGCGCGCCCGCGACGCGTCACTCGGCCGCTCGTCCGGCAAAAGCGCCAGCTTCTTCCAGAGATCGACTTCTTCGCGACACTCGGAGCATTGCCGGATGTGTTCTTCTACGCGTACCGCCCGATCAGAATTCAACTTGCCTGAGAGATAATCCGGCAGCAACTCATCCATTTCTTCGCACTTCATTGCAGACTCCCGGAGCCGGGCCATGTGCCGGTTCCTTCAGAACTTTTTCCACGCAACAGGCTTCCGCTTTGGATCTGGCGAAAAATTTCGCGCAGCTCCGCGAGCGCCCTGTGTACCCGAGTCTTGACGGTCCCGGTTTCGCAGCCCAGAAGCTCGGCGATCTCTTCGTACTTCAAATCCTGAAACCGGCTCAGTATCAGTACTTCACGTTTGTCTTCCGGTAACCGCATCAGCGCACGATGGAGTAACGCCGCCTCCTCGGATTGCTGCGCCGTGTCGGTGGGTATGACGGCGGGCGACATCGCAGGTTCCCAACTGGTCTCCGGGCGCTTGCGCCTCAGAAAATCCGCGCGCGCGTTCCGCGCAATCTGGTACATCCAGGCCCGGAATGGCGTTTCAGTCCGGTATGTCTGGCGGTACTTGAGCATGCGGAAAAAAACCTCCTGGACCAGGTCTTCACTAAAGGTCCGGTCGCCGGTCAGCCTAAGATAGAAGTTGAACAGTGGTACCTGATAGCGCTCAAACAGGGGCCCCAGCATCTCGCCGACACCGCTTCGTACCTGCGCCATCAGCTCTTCATCAGACATCGTTGTCGTCATTGATTCAGTGGCGTGCCTCTGTCCTTTCATGGATGATTACCTCGGTCTCGGAAAAAGGTTACAGGAAACATGTCCCATGTCTGCACAGCAGAGCTGGGTCTGCCCGGCTCTGGCCCGTCTTTACTTCTTTTCGCTCTCCATTTTTAATAGGCAGTTGGCCTTTAAGGAGAGATGAATGCTGCTTCGCATTGCTTTGGCGTTGCTATCATTAACCAGTGTGGCAGCCGCCCAGACCCCTACCTCGTCTCGAGGAACGCATACCCCCCCCAACCCCGTGACGGCCTCCCAGGCCCCGGTAGCAATCCTGCACACCACCGCCGGCGACATGAGCTGTGAGCTGTTTGCTGACCAGGCTCCCAAGACTGTAGCCAATTTCATCGGTCTAGCGAATGGGACCAAGGCCTGGAAGGATCCGTCGGGCACCATGATGCACAGCAAGCCTCTATACGACGGTGTGATCTTCCATCGCACCATTCCCGGTTTTATGATCCAGGGCGGCGATCCTTCCGGTACCGGCTCCGGGGATGTGGGCTTTGAGTTTGTCGACGAGCTGCATGCCGACCTGCTCTTCGACAAGCCAGGACGCCTGGCCATGGCCAATCGCGGACCCAACACCAACAGTTCGCAGTTCTTCATTACTGAGGCTCCGCAACCGGGGCTGAATCCTTGTCTGGACGAAGGGGGATGCCAGAAACCCTGGGGACATGTAGATAAGAATACCGGCTACACTATCTTTGGCCAGTGCAACGAAGCCACGGTGGAGATGGTCAAAAAAATTGCGCGCATGCCTTGCCAAGCCGGCTTGGCTTGCGACGGTCGCAACAGCCGTCCGCAAAACCCGGTGAAGATTACTCACATCGAGATTCTGAATGCGCCGGCAGGCGCAAGATCTGCGCCGGGAAAACCGACGGGAGAGACGGCCCCGAAACCCAAACCGTCGCCCGCGTCCACTCCGTGAAGACTTACCGGGATCTTCGATCCGCCCACGCCCGGAAACATGAGTTGAAACCGCGGAGAATCACGAAACTTTTAGAGAGAGGAAACCTATGAGCCGCTCACAAGGAACGTACGCGATTTTTGATACCTCCGAAGGCAAGGTCGTCTGCCGACTGTTTGAAAACGAAGCCCCCCTCACCACCAACAACTTCATCGAACTGGCCGAAGGCAAGCGCAGCTGGAAGGACACGGTCAGCGGCAAAGGCGGCTCCGGCCCGCTTTACCCTGGAACCATTTTCCATCGCGTGATCCCCAATTTCATGATCCAAGGCGGCGACCCCAGCGGCACCGGCATGGGCGGACCCGGCTACAAGTTTCAGGACGAGACCAAAGGTTCGCCGCACAAATTTGATAAGAAGGGCAAGCTGGCAATGGCCAACGCCGGCCCGAATACCAACGGTTCCCAGTTCTTCATCACGGTGGACGCCACGGATTGGCTTACCGGGAAACACACCATTTTCGGTGAAGTCATCGAGGGGCAGGAGGTGGTCGAGAAGATCGCCAACTTGCCCCGCGGCCGGCAAGATCGCCCCAACAAGGACGTCGTGCTGCAGTCGGTCACCATCGAGCGTGTGGCCTGAAGGGACGATCCCTTGGATCCGCTCAAGATCGTCATCTTCATTGCGGCCTTTGCTCTTCTTTTACTTCTGGGGCGCATTCTGTCTTCTTCGAGCGAGATCCACGCTGCGTCTCTGCCCCATCCCTCGCCGGGAGGAGCTGAGTTGAAGCCCACGGAGATGGCAGACGCCAGCGGCCGGCCGCGGCCGGCGCTTACCGGCGCGGAAATCGACTTCCCCGTAGAGGTCCCACCAGTGATCCTCAGAGATGATGGAACCTACAATCGCCCTAACTTTTTGAACTACTATTTCGCCAAGACTGACCTGCTGCGGGGTCCAGACGATCCCGCGACCTTTTGCGACGAACTCTCGCTCGAGGCACAAGACCCCGGAAACGAACAAGTCTGGACCTACAAGTTCACCGTGGCCACTCCGTCCGGCTTGCGCCAGGTCATGGACCAGGAGAAGTTCACCTCCCTCTTTTTTGACGGCGGGTTGGTGGTCGTCGCGCGCTGGGATTTGGCCGCCATCATGCAAGCTGTGGCAGAAGAGGTCATCAAGAATTACAGTCACAAAGAATCTTTATAATCAACAACTTACAGTGTTTTCACTACAGTTACGCACTGCACACCACGCCGATTTACGGATTATGTCGGCACGTTGGGGTACAAATCCGAAATTAGAGGCATCCTTTTGGGTCGCTGGGATCCGCCAGAATAGGCCACCCAACACCCGGAAGATGTTGGGTGGCAAGCTTCCAGCTACTTGCGGCTGGCCGGCGGAACGATGCCATTCAGTTCAGGAGAGCCGATCGAGGAAACTACAATCAAAGCGTTTAACGGCGCCAAGACGCTACCGCCCGTGGGCTTGCGTGGCGATGAAATCTCGAACGCCGGAGATGCACGAGACCAATTCTTAGACGTGGCGGCGGTAGAAAGGTTAATGGCTGCAAGCCGCTAGACCTCATGGGAAACCCGATTGGCGAGTGGAGATCATCGAGCCTGAAAGGTCATCAGACGCGCCCTCACCGCCGGCCACTCCGTGTCGAGGATGCTGAAATATACGGAGTCGCGAATCCGTCCAGTCCATGTCACGACGTGTTTTCTCAGCGTGCCCTCCTCCTTGGCGCCCAGTCGTAGAATAGCCTTCCGCGACTTCTCGTTGAGCGCGTCCGTCTTGAGTTCCACGCGCACACAGCCCCAGGTCTCAAACGCATGACGGAGCATCAGGTACTTTGCTTCAGTGTTGACCGCCGTGCGCTGCCATTCAGGCACGATCCAAGTGGATCCGATCTCTACCCGTCGGTTGGCGCGATCGATGTTCATGAAGCGGGTGCTGCCAATCACTCGCCCGGACCCCGGTTCGAGTGTCGCAAAGACCACTGATTCTCCACGCTCTTGCTCATCCAGCGCCTTGGCGACCAACTTGCCGAAATCCTCAGACGTCTTCACCGAATAAGGAATCCATCGGAAGATGTCGTCGACTGAATCCCTGGCGGCCTCCCAGAAGAGCCGAGCGTGATCGACGCGGATCGGTTCCAAGCGCACCCGCGACCCTTCAAGCGTCAGCGGGGTGACGATCTTCACAGCAGAAACTAGGTGACCCATAGTTAGATAGACCCTACCTTGTCCCAGGTATCAATGACCTATAT
>DATDGP010000173.1:0-2948 GCA_036522035.1 Terriglobales bacterium | reverse complement strand
GTTGCGCCGCCGTGCTTCCGCGTTCCAGCCGATATAGCGGTCCCGGCTGCCCAGATGCCGCGGCGCTGAACTCCACGCCAGGCAGGCGATGGGACGGCCTTGCGCCCAAGCCAGATACTTGAGGTGCTCTCCGACTGGTTGCTCGTACTTTAAATAGTGATGCTGCTCCATCAGGCTGTTAACAGCGACTCGTCGTCCGTGCGCCGCACCTGCTGCAACTCGATGGGCCGGAGTTCCTTGAGGGAAACCGCGATCGGAGTCGTATCGATGAGCATCGGTGTGGGAGTTGCCCTCACCACGAATGGGTTCAGAGTTTTGAAGCGGACGGGCGGTAATTGGATTTCGCCGGCCCGGTGCAGCATCAGCAACAAGCCGCGGCAAACCATCGCGCGCAACGCACCGTTGGCCTGTTTCCACTGCCAGACCTCGCAGAGCTTTTCCGAAAGTCTGCGCCGGCTGGCTCCCGGGTTTTCCGCAATCAACTGGCGAATCGAAGTGATATCGTCGGCCGTTACGACTCGTCCGCGATATCTCCACTCCAACACCATCTGCCGATAGTGTGGCAGAGTCGAAAACGGAACGCAAGTGCTTTTTGTGATTTCTTCAAACCGGCAACGGCCGCCATACCGGTGGGGCTTCTGCTTCCGGATTGCCGGCAGCGAGCAGCAACTGAGCTTGATGCGCCCGCAGCGTGCGTGCCGGCTCTGTGCCAGTGGGCCACCATCTAAAACGTCCCTTGGACAAGCGCTTTGTGGCCAGCCAAAACCCCTGACCCTCGAACTGTAACACTCGAATGGCCGTGCCACGGCGAGTGCGGAAGATAAACAGGTAGCCGGAGAATGGATCGGCGTTCAGTTTCTCCCGACATAGCTGGGCGATGGCGTCAATACCTTTTCTTCCATCAATGGCCTCCACCGCAACCAGAATCCGTATCTGCGCCGCGATCTGAATCATCCTTCCATTTCCCGCCAGGCACGCAACAGACTGAGCCAATCGGGCGGCGCCGATGCCTTCCATTGAATGCGCATTTTGCGTCCAGTCGGGCATTCGAAATCGATAGCGCACTCATGCGGCGAAGTCGCGTCTGGCGCGGTCAGTTCGACGAATACCGGCTTGGTTGCCTTGCGTCGGAGGGTGGGAATTCCACCGAGCCGTTTCTTCAATCCCATATAGTCCAGCCGCAGCGGGTGCGCGACGGGATATATGCCATGCTGTCGAGCCAGGTCGACTGCGGCTTGCCAGAGTGGCTCCGGCAGCTTCGTCCTTCGCGGCCGAGTGCTGCGAAACTGATCTAACTGACGTTGCAGTTGCACGATCGCCTCGGGGATCGGCGGTGCGCTCTTCTGGTTCATAATCAAAACGCTCCTCGGCGCCTGACTGAACTTATCAGTGCGGGCTACGTGCCGTCACGCACGCTTCCCGAAACCTCACGTAGCTCTACGTCGTGATCCCGAAACCACTGGAACGTTTGACGCACGCTCCACCGTTCCCGAAACTTCGCAAATACCAGTTGAATCGCATCGCAAACTCTTTGATCGGGATGAAAGGCAACCTTACCCATCGCGTCCAGGACATAACCGACCGGAAGCCTTTTGAATAACTCACCGCGTCGCGCTTTGGACTCCTGACCCGCCTGGAGTCGCTGCCGAAGAACCTTCAGTTCGACAACGCTGAGTGTTCCCTTGATTCCGAGGACCAACTGGTCATCGAGATAATTTAAGTCGTAGACCTGCTGCTCGTCGGCGATGAGCGTCCCAAAAATCTGGCACACCTCGAGCAAGCGGCACCAGTCCTTGTCCGTGCGGGACAGTCGTGAGACCTCCCGGCTTCCGACGATTCCCACCTCCCCTAATGCCACCGAACTGAGGACGCGCTCAAATCCTTCCCGACGAGCAGAGGCCATGGCCGCGCTGCATCCAAGGTCACCATCCACGATCTCCACTTGTTTCCAACCCAGCGCACGCATCCGTTCGGCCACGTCATACTGAAGACGCTGACTCTCCTTATTCTGCCGTACTTGTTTCTCGCTGGACTGTCGCAGGTAGACGATGGCTTTGCGAGCCAGGTGTTCCGGCTTGATCTTGGGACTGTACAGCGTCTCTGTCATCACCTTTTCCTCCCTCCACTTGAAACACCGTCACCAGAATGCGGGCCATGAGATCGATCAGGTCGGCGCGTGCCTTTGCGTCCATCGGCACGACTTCGCTTTCCTTTCGGATCATCAGGTCCAGAAGTTGTAGTTGCACCACGACGACCTCCCTTGCATCCGTCAACAACCGTTTGCAGAAGGTTATCCCGACCGTGGTCTTTAGGGTTGTGTGGAGTGGGCAGCAACGAGGTGAGAGACAGAAGAGCTTCCCTACTCAAACGCGGTCGCTCCGTAATCTTTATCTCGGCGCATTCCGGCAACAGCATCCACACCGGAATCTTCAGCCGTCGCCCCGTTGGGTCGATGGTCGAGACCGCGCCGTCGCCGCGCTTCGGCTTTCGGACGATCTGAAGGGTAGCGCCATGGAGCGGGTGGAACGGATAAAATACCTGAACGTGCGTAGTTTCGGGGCTCAGGGTATTGTGAGCGCGGATGCCATCACCCGCACATCCACTGCGTGGTTCCCTCCGGCGGTCTCTCAGCCAACCACCAACGTTGGGTACACCCACGCTATCCGTTCTTCCTGCCGGTAAACGTGTTGGGCCGCGTCTTTCGCGGCAAGTTCGTCGCCGGGCTCAAGCAAGCTTTCGGTGACGGCAAACTGCAGTTCCCCGGAAGTCTCAAGGGAATCGGTGACCAGAAAGCTTTCCATACTTTTCTGCGCCCGCTATTTCGTCAGGATTGGGTGGTCTACGCCAAGCGACCCTTCGGAGGACCTGAACACGTCCTCCACTATCTGGCCCGCTACACCCATCGCGTTGCCATCTCTAACCACCGGATCGTGAACTTTGCCGACGGC
>DATDGP010000172.1:0-23692 GCA_036522035.1 Terriglobales bacterium | reverse complement strand
ATCGAAAAGCTGTGGGCGCAGGCAATCGAGCGGGCCGACCGGCTGCCCGCGGCGGCGCTGAATCAGCAGGTCAATGAGGAGTGGTCCTTTGCGCAGACGCTGCGGCATCTGGTCTTCATCACCGACGCCTGGGCCAGCCGGACGGTGCTGGACGAGGAAATGCCCTACCACCCGATCGGGCTTCCGCAGAGCTGGTATCCGGCGGCGGATGCGGCCGCGCTTGGCATCGACGTGACCGCGCAGCCCAGCTACGACGACATCCTGGCCGCCCGCGCCGACCGGATGGCCTTGATGCGGCGCATTGTGGCAGGCCTGACCGACGCCGACCTGGGTCGGCTGTGCCAGCGCCCGCCTGCGCCCGGCTACCCGGACCTCAGATTCAGTGGAGTGCGGCGCCAGCTGCAAGTATCGGCGAAGCTGGTCGGCTTCTAGATCTCGGTCGCCCTTGAGCTCATAGATCTTCGCCAACAGGAGATGTATTGACGGCCTTTTTTTTGACTCGGGGTCTTCGGCGACGCGCAGCGCGCTTTGTTCTGCCAGTGATCCCTGCTTCAAGGACAAATAGGCCAGGGAGTTGTAGTAGTAAGCACCCGGCGCCCGGACGGGGTGCAACTGAAGAGCGTGATTGGTGAGATTTACTACCTCGGGCCAATTCTCCTCGCGAGCCGCCAAATCGGCGAGGCACAAATGGCTGCCCAGATAGACAGAGTCTCGATCCCGAGCCCGACTACACGACTGCTGGGCTTCGTGCGGCCTTCCTTGATCTTCCTGAACCTGCCCCAATAGGACCAACGCGGCTGCAAATTTCGGATACAACCCGATAGCCCGATTCAGGTGCTGTTCGGCATCGGGCAGCTTGTTCTTGAGGACAGCATTGCACGCCTCCCAATACTCCTTCTGGGCTTCGGAGGGAACATCCAGCCGGATTACGCTCACCACGCCGCTCGCGATCGGGCGCATAGGCCATCGGAAGCAGGGAAGCATCTCGTTCCTGATCTGGGTGTGTTGCGCACTCTGCGCGACCAAGGAAGAAGATGAGAGCAAGAGCGCGAAAACCAGGGGCAGCACGGGATGGGATAGAACTCGCATCGTCGGCAAGAACGCTTTCTGGATCCTAGCATTCAGGAATCGGCCTTAGCTCGAAGAATTGTAAGGTGCAACGAGTGTGGGCGCATCCGTTAGTTACCGCCCCATGTCCGCCTCGGGATAGAGTGCCTAGACCAACGTTACGTTGTCGGGTGGCTAGGCGCAAACTACGCTAAGACTCGATTGCCCAAGGCTTGCCTATGAAAGCATATTTAGGTTTGTTGCTAGCACTCCTCGCCGGCGGCTCGACGTTTGGCCAGACGAGCGATTGTGTATCACTCACCCATCAAGCACTCGAAGTCAGTGGTGTCAATCAATCGATGGATGCAGCGTCACAAGTCGCCGCCTCAGACACATTCCTGACACAAATAGCTTTGCCATTGTCCGCGGTCCCGTCCATCTCAGGCGCGGACCTAAAGACGACGGAGTTCCGGTCCACCTTGAAGGCCATCGTGCTCCGCCATCTGAATGGCGAGCTGTTACGCAATGAGCTTGAAGCCCGCATGGCGTCGCGATGCAATCCCGAACAAATGTCCCAGACGATCCAGGCGTTGCAATCGCCGCTGGTGGTTCGCATGCTGGCGTTGGAAGCTGAGGCCAGCACTCCGGAAGGGCGTGAGAAAAGACAGAGGTATGTCCGGGTGATCAGCATTGCGCCCCCGCAGGACTCGCGGGTGGATGCTATTACAGCTCTCGATTCGAGCGCCGGTATTACAGACTTCAGCGCAAGCACCGTCATTGCGATGACCCGGGGCCTGCTGACCGGTGCGGAGGTGAATCCAGATCTGGTGGCCGAGCTAGAAAACCACCGCCATGAGATGACAGAGCAGATGCGCAACCCCACGCAGGTCGAGTTGCTGAGCACGTATCGCACGGCGAGCGTCGCCGATCTCGTGCAATACGGCAAGGTATGCAAGTCCGATCCGCTCAACAGCTTTTACGGTGCTGTGCAGGGAATTCTTCTCGAAATAGTTGAAGAGCAGGCATGGTTCGTCGGACGTGACGTGAAGGCGGCCGCGGCTGCGCAGTTAGCTAGCCGCGGAAAAAATCCTTGATCGCCTGCTTCATGACTTCGCGGCCGGTATCGGCGATCGCTTTGGTGAGGGGAATGTCTTTTGGGCACACCTCCACGCAGTTTTGCGCGAAGCCGCATTCCTGGATGCCGCCATCGCCCATCAGGGCCTGCAGTCGTTCGTGCTTCAGGGCCTTGCCGGTGGGATGCTGATTGAAAAGCCGCACCTGAGCAATCGTCGCGGCACCCACGAATCCCGTTTGCCGGTTGAACTGAGGGCATGCCTCCATGCAGCAGCAACACGAGATACAGCGAGAAACCGGATACGCCTGCTGTTGGTCCATCGGCTGAACGCGCGGCCCGGCGCCGAGATCGTACGTTCCGTCTACCGGGACCCAGGCTTTCACGCGCTTGAGGTTCTCAAACAGAACGCTGCGGTCGACCTGGAGATCTCGCACCACGGGAAATTTCTTGAATGGCTCCAAAGTGATCGGCTGCTCCAGCTTGTCGACCAGCGCTGAACAGGCCATGCGTGCGCGGCCGTTGATCAACATCGCGCACGAGCCGCAGACTTCTTCCAGGCAGTTGGAATCGTAAGCGATCGGCGTGGTGGGCTGTCCCTGCCGCGTAACGGGATTGGCCGCGATTTCCATCATGGCTGAAATCACGTTCATGCCCGGTTTCCAGGTCAGCTCAAACTCCTCCCAGTGCGGCTGAACACCCGGATTTTCTTGCCGCTTGATCTTCATAATGACGGTCTTGGCCATTATCGTCTTGTCTCCCGTGGAGTAAGGCTCTTCAACGCCGACATGAAGGCATTGGCGATCGTCAGTATCCCCATGGCCCAGAACATCCATTCATGCTTGACCACCGCCTGCCAGATCAACCAGACGGCGAGCAACAGAAAGGCCACGGCCATGATCCTGTAAAACCCGGGTTTCGGACTCGAGCGTTGGTTCTGGTTCATGGAAAAAACTCTTCAGATTGGGTAACGGGTTGGTCGGCATTGTTGGCAACTGGCAAAAAACGGGCTTGCGTTGCCTATGGTCAATTACCCGATTTCCAAAGTAATAATATACTTGGCAAAACGGACAATGAATTTGCCCACGTTTTACGTTTTCAAGAGCCAATCTTTGCAACCTGGCAGTCGTCCACATGGATTCACTGTATAGCCTTCATCCCGAAGTAGAGTATTGGTCTGAGGACCACCCTTGAAGTGTCTGAACGGTTTGCCGGTCTTGTGACAGCGCGCCGCCAAAGGACATATTTAGGCGGGTAGTGACGGTTGCCTTTGATGAGACAAAACTTCGTAGCTCGCCTGTTGCTTGGAACATCACAGTCGCGCTTGATCTAGCTCAACTCCTTTTTCGATGTGGGGCTTCTCTATCCTCAGTTCGGATTGCCTAGCCATTCTTCTCTTCCTTCTTCCGCTCTTTCTTCCGTTTCTCCCGCGATTCCATTTTCAACAGGTCTTCTTTTGAAACGGTGAGTATTTGACGACCGCATTGTCCATGCGTTCCCAGGGTGTTCGTCCCTCAACGTGAGGTGATGGTAGTGGCCTCATTCTGCGAGTATAAACCCGGAGCGAAAAATATTTTTCCCCCGGCCCCGGAGGAGGCGAGTTTCCACAGCCTTTTGCACTTGACACGCTCTATAGAGGTGGGGGTTGCAATGGGAAATCGTAAGCTGAAGTGCTTTTGTGTGGGGCGGTAGCTCAGGTGGATAGAGCAAACCGGTGCTCAACGCGCTGGGAGAGCGGGCCTTACGGATCGAACATGGCGGATCGACGTCGGTGCCGGGCGTTGCTGCCAAGCCGGTGATCGACGTGGTGCTGGAGGTCGGCGACTCGCGCGACGAAGCCGCTTATGTGCCGGCGCTCGAAGCCGCCGGCTACGTGCTGGGCGTTCGCGAGGCCGATTGTCACCAGCATCGAATGTTCAAAGGCCCGGACAGGGAGATGCACCTGCACGTCTTTTCGGCGGGTTGCAAGGAGATCGAGCGCATGCTCAAGTTCCGCCCTTGGCTGCGCAGTCATCCCGAGGATCGCGACCGGTACGCGCGCGCGAAAATCGCTCTCGCGCAACAGGACTGGGAGTACCTCCAGAACTACGCCGACGCCAAGAACTCAATCGTCAACGAGATTATGGCCCGAGCCACAGCCGGGGCTGGAAGCCCCGGCGTTTAAGGGTACCTTTTCGCGGCCCTAAAGGGCCGCTCTTCCTGAAGTACGACGGGAATGTAGAGTCTTTTCGGCCGAGAGTTCGTGGGAATAGGCTTCTCGGCCTATGAAAAACAAGAAACACCCCTTTGGCGGATACAATTTGCCGTAACCATGCGCCGAGATCGCCCCTCTTTCGTCGCGTTTTTCCACATCGCTGCGATGTAATCTCGGTGTTTCTTTTCCTGTTTTCAGAACGGACAGACATCCTTGTCGAGCCTGCCACTCAATCGGTGCTTCTTTTCCTGTTTTCAGAACAGACAGACATCCTTGTCGAGCCTGCCCCTCAATTTGCTATCGTAACGGCCCTGATCGTGCAACACCGGACGTCCATTGAGAGTTGGCGGCCCGCGCTTTTCCATTTCTAGAAACATAAGGAGCGACTATGAACAGGCACAGCAAGGTATTTCTGATGTCTATCGCGACGGCATGCGCAATCGTTGTGCTGATGTCTTGCCTGCCGGCCTTTGCCCAGGACGCTACCGGACGGATCGTGGGTACCGTGTTCGACTCCACCGGCGCGGTCGTGCCGGGAGTTCACATTGTAGTCATCAACGCCGACACGAGAGTCTCTCGCAGCACCACCAGCAATGACACGGGCTACTATCAGGTGCTCTCCTTGCCGATCGGCCACTATACGGTCTCGGCAGACCACAAAGGTTTCAGCCCAATCACCACCAGCGCCAACACTCTGGATATCAACCAGTCGCTGAAGATCGACATCACTCTCAGAGTCGGCGCCGAGACCCAGACCGTGAAGGTCGAGACTACGGCGCCCACGGTTGAGACGCTCAATCCGACCATGGGTTCTACGGTTTCCGAGAGGGAGATCATGAATGCTCCCCTGAACGGGCGCAACGTGCTCGATCTGGCGTTATTGCAGCCAGGTGTGCTGCCCGCCGATAACCCCGGCAACGGCGGCGCTCGCAGCGCGACCCTCGGCTTCAGCGTCTCCGGCGGGCGTGACGATTCCAACACCTTCCTGCTCGACGGCGGCTTGAACAATGACCTTCTGGACAATGGAGTGGTCTACAATCCGAATCCCGATAGCATTCAGGAATTTCGCGTCCTCACGAATAACTTCACGGCTGAGTACGGGCGCAGTGGCGGCGGGATCGTCACTGAAGTTACCAAGTCCGGCACCAATTCGTTCCACGGCACCGCCTTCGAATACAACCGGAACACCGACTACGATGCGAATGACTTCATCACAAATTCGCTGGGAGGGCCGCGAGACAACCTCAAACGCAATCAGTATGGCGGAACCTTCGGCGGGCCGATCAAGAAGAACAAGATCTTTTTCTTCTTTGCCTATCAGGGGCAACGACAAACGGATACCACTCCCAGCGGCGTGGGAACAACGTTCACCCCGGCCGAACTCCAGGGAAACTTCTCGGGTTCGCCAAACCAGGCGAATGTGGCCGCATTCCTCCAGGCCAATCCGTTTTTTCAAGCCAACCCGGCGCTGGCCGCGCAGGGCATCATCGATCCCACCAAGATCGATCCTGTGGCCCAGGCCTACATCAAGGCAGGTTTGATTCCCACCTCCACGAACTCGGGCGGCGCCATCTCCTTCATCGACCCATCGCAGGATAATCGCGACGAGGTGACGGGAAAGTTTGATTTTGAGCTTACCGACAAGGACAAGATTGCCGTGACCCTAGGGCGGTTACAGAATCCAAACTCAGGGTTGGGTGTGGGAACTCCAGGATCAGGAAGTTCATCCCAACCCGCCCCCGCACTATTTACCGGGGGCGGAAGCGATCATCGCTACTTCCTGAATGTCTCTTACACTCGCATCGTCTCCAACACTATGTTGAACGAGTTTCGGGTGACGGCACAACGCAACAACATCCTGCAGGCGGTTCCTTCCACGAAACTCGGAGGTCCGCAGGCTTTCGGCACCACCGTTACTCCGGACAATCCCACCGGCCCGCCTCTGCTTACTTTTCCCGCTCTCTCGGTGGGCTTCAGTCCCCAGGGACCTTCCAACCTTGTGGATAACACCTTCACCTACACCGACACTTTTTCCTGGACGCACGGGAAACACACCATGAAGTTCGGCGGCGGCTTCTCGGCGTTTCAGGATAACCAGGTGTTCGATTTCTTCGTGGATGGGAATTTCGATTTCGTAGGCACTCTGAACGGAGTCACTCCCTTCGGCGCAGGAGATCCATTCGCGAATTTCCTGGTTGGCATCCCTGACGCTTTCTTCCAGGCGCCTGCAGCGCCATCCAACATTCGTTCGAAAACGACCTACATCTTCGGAGAGGACGAATGGCACGTGGCTCCTAATCTGGCGCTGACCTTCGGGCTGCGTTACGAGTACAACTCGCCCAAGCTCGACACCAAGGGACGGACGTTCTCAGTTGTCCCGGGCGCCCAGTCCACGGTCTTTCCCAACGCGCCCGTGGGAATCCTGTTCCCCGGCGATGCCAATGCCCCTACTGGAGCGAACTTCCCGCAGAAGAAGAATTTCGCTCCCCGGCTGGGGTTTGCCTGGCAACCGTGGCACGATTCCAAGACCAGCATCCGTGGAGGCTTCGGGATCTTCTATGACATCCTAAAAGCCGAAGACAACTTCCAGTTCAACGGCCAGTTCCCGTTCGCTTCAACGTCATTTATCGGATTCAACGATCCCAGCGGCACCCCGGCTCCGTTTGGCCTGGTCACCGATCCTTTTGGATCTACCGGCTCTCCCAACCCGTTTCCCTCGCAGCCCGTGAACCACAGCATCAACTTCGCCAACACGGTTGGCACGTTTGGCGGCGGGGGCGTCTTCTTTGTCGATCCCAACCTGCGCACCCCGTACACGTACCAGTACGACCTGACCATCGAACACGAACTGGCCAGGAAAGTAGCGGTTTCGCTGGCGTACGTTGGCAGCTCGTCGCATGGCTTGACCGGTCTCAAAGACATCAACCCGTTCGATCCAGCCAGCCTGAGTACGAATCCTATTCGCGTCCTGAACGAAGCACCAGGCAACACGCCCACCAGCCTAGGCTTTCTGCCCCAGTTCATGAACGTGGCCAACGCCAACTACAACGCGCTTCAGTTCGCGCTGCGGCAGCAATCGACCCAGGTGCCCGTCTTCGGATCCATGTACTACACGCTGGGCTACACCTACTCGCACAGCATCGACGATGCTTCCGGCTTCCGCAACAACACCAGCGAGGTGCCGTTCTTCCAGCCGCAGCTTTTTCGAGCGTCGTCGGACTTTGATCTGCGCCATGTCGTCACCTTCAGCGGCGGCTGGGATCTTCCTTTCGACCGCGGCCCGAAGACGCTGGTCAAGGGCTGGAGCCTGTATCCGATCCTGAGCTGGCGCACCGGATTCCCCATCACCGTTTCCGCTGGGCTGCCGACACTGAATGGTGTCCCCGGACCTTCAGGCGCCGGTGATGGAGGCTTGGTTAACGCCAACCTGGTTGGTCCTGTGACCTATCTGAATGCGCACAATTCGCAAACCATCGCAGGGGTGAGCGGTATCTACTTCTTCACGCCAACTGCTTTCGACCCCAACGTTACCTCCGGATACGGCACGGCGCCCCGCAATTTCCTCCGGGGCCCTGGACGCACCAACCTGGATCTTTCGCTGGGCAAGGTCACGCCTCTCCTTAGCGAGCACCTCAGCCTGAAGCTCAGCGTCGACGCCTTCAACGTCTTTAACCACACGGAATTCCACACCATTGGCAGCAATGCTGCCGATCCCACCACGCTGGGCCAGGTGCTTAGCGTCTATGCTCCGCGCATTCTGCAATTGGGAGCGCATATCCTGTTTTAGGGCGGATTGAATTTCCTGCCGGGCCGGATGTTTCATCCGGCCCTTATTTCTTGTTAATCTCTTGGTCCGGACTCCATGGTCCGGCTTTTTTCTTTTCTTGGCGATTGTGGCAAGGACGCGAAGAACGGTCAGTGCAGTCGTTTTTGTGCAGCTCTCTCCTGGCTGGTCATGCGCAGCCAGGCAGCAGCCTTGATCTGCTGATCGGAAATCTCCTTGTCGCCGAGGCGGGCAGCGGCCTGTTGCGCCGGCGCGATGAAATCGGCGGCCTTCGCGAAGATTCGCAGGCCCAGGTACAGCCAGAAGTACGCTTCTTTCTGGTCGTCGCGGGAGCCACCCAGCGATTTGAGCCGTCCCAGTTCCAGGAATCCGTCGGGATTCCGTTCCAGGGCTGCGTCGCGGTACCAGTCTGCGGCTTCCTTCAGGTTCTTGTCCCCGCCGAGTCCCTTTTCGGCCATCCTGCCTAAGACGACATAGGCGCCCGTAGCTCCCCTCTGGGCAGCTTTCCTACACCAAGACCGGGCCAGCGCTAAGTCTTCGGTTACGCCTCGCCCGGTCGCGTATCCTTGGCAAAGCTGGTATTGGGCTTGAGTCACAAATGGACTTTGGGGGGTTTTCAGGTTGGCTAACTGCGTGTAGAGAGCGTAGGCGGCGGCGTAATCTAGCGGCACTTCCTCGCCCTTGTTGTAGATGTTCGCCAATTTCAACTGGCTCGAATCGAGATGGCCGTTGAGCTCCCCGCCGATCCGGTTGAGTTCTTCCGTGGCTTGGACGTCACCTCGCTTGCCGGCGATCGTCATCCAGGCATACGCCAAATCTAGGTCATACGGCGCGCCTTCACCGTTGTAGTAAGAGATGGCGACATTGTAGGCACCTTCCGGGAGACCCTGCTTCGCCGCCTTCCGATACCAGCGAACCGCTTCCTGTCGGTCGCGCATCACGCCGCGTCCCATGGCATACATGGCGCCCAGGTTGTTCTGGCCTTCCGGGTTTCCCTGCTCGGCCGACTTTCGAAGCCACTCGACGGCCGTCTCATCGTTTTGAGGGACGCCGGTTCCGTCCTCATAAGCGCGACCAACTTGCACCTGGGCTGCCGCGTCTCCGGCTTGAGCGCGACTCATCAGCTCTTGCCACGGAGTTCCCGGCGGATTCTGGGCTGCCGCGCCAACAAGAAGGATCGGGCAAAAGACTCCAAAACGCCATTTCATCGCGACATTCTTAGCACACAATCGGCTGCTCCGTACTCCCTTTTCCCTGATGTTCGGCGATGGTTCGATGGCCGGTCCTGCTTAGCCTCTTATCTATAATGACTGGCTAGGTTCCGACCACCTTGTGTCCCCAGGGATAGTGGACGATCGTGGGGGCTCCTTACTGCAGAGAAGCAGGCAAGGACGAGGGTTCAACCGGAAACGGCTGGGCCTCCCGTTTTCCATCAGCGGCTGCGCGAAAGCGGGGCAAGGGCGAGATGGACTGGAAAGGAACCGGCCGAGCTCAAGGCTCTCCTGCCCCTAGTCTTCTTTATTTCTTGCAAGTTGGATCTGATCGATGCGTCTCCGCGACAAACACGGGCGCTACATCACCGACCTCAGGGTCAGCATTAGCGACCGCTGCAACTATCGTTGCGTCTACTGCCCGACCGGCAATGACGATTTCCAAATTACTCAATCACTCCAGTCTATGTCGCCATGTCGTATCTACGCGGCCTTGGTGGAATCAGCGAAACATCCACCGGCTCGAACTCAAACCGCGGCTCATCGACGTCGGGCGCGAAGTAAGCTTTAGTCGTCTTGAGCCAGTTCTTATCGTCGCGATTTGGGAAATCCGGCTTGTAATGCGCGCCACGCGACTCGTCGCGCATGGCGGCACCCTGCGCGATCACTCGCGAAAGTTGCAGCATGTTGTAAAGCTGACGGGTGAACGCGAATGACGTGTTGGCCCATTGGGTCTTGTCGCTCAGGTTGATCCGGTTGAAACGGTCCAACAGCTCTACCAGCTTGCCGTCGGTTTCTTTCAGATTCGTGTTGTAGCGGATGACGGTGCAGTTTTTGGTCATCACTTCACCTAGTTCGCGCCAAATTCGGAACGGGTTCTCTGTGCCGGAAGAGCTAACCAAAGCTCGATTGGACTCTTCCTGTCGTTTCTTTTCGGCCTCGAAGACCGTGGTACTCACCCCGTCGGCGGATTTGGCGCTGTTCTTGGCATAGAGCATGGCCTGCGGTCCAGCCACGAACCCACCCCAGATGCATGACAGCAATGAGTTTGCGCCCAGACGATTGGCACCGTGGTAGCCGTACTCGCACTCGCCGGCGGCGAAGATGCCTTTGATATTCGTGGCCTGATTGAAGTCCACCCAGAGCCCGCCCATGGTGTAGTGCATGCCCGGGAAGATCTTCATGGGCGTGGTACGCGGATCATCACCGACAAATTTTTCGTAGATTTCGAGGATCCCCTCGAGCTTGCGGTCGAGGGTCTCACGGTCGATGTGGGTCAAATCGAGGTAGACCATCGGCCGGCCGTCGATGCCCAAGTCGTATTCATAGACCACCTTGTGGATTGCGCGCGTAGCCACGTCGCGTGGCACCAGGTTGCCGTATTTCGGATACCACTCCTCAAGAAAATACCAGCGTTCGGACGGCGGAATGCTCTTCGAGTCACGCTGATCACCTTTGTTCTTCGGCACCCAGACGCGTCCACCCTCGCCACGCGCGGATTCCGACATGAGTCGCAACTTGTCGTCGCCAGGGATGGAGGTGGGATGCACCTGAATGAACTCGCCATTGGCGTAGTAGCAGCCTTGCTGATAAAGAGCGGATTGGGCCGAACCGGTGCAGACCACTGAATTTGTAGACTTCCCGAAGATGGCGCCGATGCCGCCGGTAGCGATGATCAGGGCGTCGGCCGGGAAAGTGCGGACTTCCATGGAGCGCAGATCCATGGCGGCGATGCCACGGCAGACGCGGTTGGAGTCCAACACCGCGCTCAGGAATTCCCAGTGCTCATACTTTGTGACCCGACCTTCCGCTTCGTAACGCCGCACCTGCTCATCGAGCGCGTAGAGGAGTTGCTGGCCGGTCGTAGCGCCGGCAAAGGCGGTGCGATGGTAGAGGGTACCGCCGAAACGTCGGAAGTCGAGCAAGCCTTCGGGCGTGCGATTGAAGGGAACGCCCATGCGGTCGAGCAGATCAATGATACCGGGCGCAGCCTCGCACATGGCTTTGACCGGCGTCTGATTGGCGAGGAAGTCGCCGCCAAAGACGGTGTCATCAAAGTGCTGCCAGGTCGTGTCGCCCTCTCCCTTCAGATTCTTGGCGGCGTTGATTCCACCTTGCGCGCACACCGAGTGCGATCGCTTGACGGGCACAATGGAGAAAAGATCAATGTGGCCGCCTGCCTCGGCGATCTTGATGACCGAAGCCAGCCCGGCCAGTCCGCCGCCCACAACGATAATTTTAGGAGTTGCCATATCGTTCCCACGCGAGCGCTTGCACTCTGGGCGATTGTTGCTTGCGGGCAGTTTGTGCCTGCGGACTCTCTGGCGTGTTCTGCCATTCTGGACGGAGGAACGCCGCAATGGTCGCTAGTCCCACCGCGATCAAAGTGACCGCGATCACGGTGCAGAGTACTCCCATGGCTTTCCTTGACCGGTCGCTTACGGTAATACCCCACTTTGCCGAGAACAAATACAGGCCGTAGGAGAAATGCCACGAGGCGGCGACGATGCCTACCACGTAGAACGCCACTGCCCAGGGACTGAGGAACTCCATTCGTACCTTGTCGAATGCAGCTTCGGGGTGGGTGAGCAGATGGACGCCACTAAAGCGCATGGTGTAGGTGTGCCAACCGATGTACAGGAACGCTATCGCGCCCGTCCAGCGCTGGGCCGCATACATGAAATTGCCGGCCCAAGGATAGTCGCTCACGTTCGACTGCCCGCGAAACCAGATGTAGAAGCCGTAGAGTGAGTGATAGAGGAGCGGAATATAGATCCCCACCCATTCCAGCACTGGGACAAACGGCAGGCCCGTGAGAAATCTGACCTGGCTGTTGTACGCGCTGGGTCCACGGGTGGCGAAGGCATTGGAGACAAAGTGTTCCAGCAGGAACGCGCCAATCGGGATGATTCCGCTGAGCGAGTGCAGCCGGCGTAACAAGAATGAATGCCCCTGCCCGGCGCGGATCGGCGGTACGCCAGGGGCAACGGGGGCGACAACGCTAGCCATGAATGGACCCTAACTCCTTCGAGCAATCGATTGGGATGCCAAACCTTTCATTATGAAACTCCTGAGCGACGAGGTCAAACAGCGAGCCGCGTCACACGGTGTGAGACGGGCTGGATTCGACCGGCGGCCGGGGGGAAAATCGAGGCGCGGCTTTTACATTCTCCGGCAAAGAATTTTCAGGCACGGTACAATGCCGCTCTTAGCTCATTACATCGGAGAACCCCTGGATGTTCAGAATCAAGCTTCTCGCTCTACTCTTTGTCGCCCTTGTTCTCGCCTGTCAGGCCGAAGTTCGCGCTCAGTCATCAGCGGATTCCGACATCAACAAGAAAATCCGCCAGGAAGAGGACGATCATTCCGAGATCATGCACACCATGCATTTTCTAGCCGACGTCTATGGGCCGCGCTTGACCGGCTCGCCCAATCACAAGGCGGCGGCCGATTGGGCCATCCGGCAGATGCAGGCATGGGGGTTTGAGAACGCACATCTGGAGCCGTGGGACTTCGGACATCCGGGATGGAGCAACGAGCGCGCGAGCGGCTACATCGTCTCGCCTGTCCATGACCAGTTGACCTTCAAAGTGTGGGCCTGGACGCCCAGCACCAAGGGCACCCTGAAGTCCGATGTCATTCAAATCTTCCCGCCCGACAAGCCCAAGCAGGCCGACTTGGACAGTTATCTCAACACCGTGAAGGACAAGGTCAGGGGCAAGATTGTGATGATTGGGAAGGCGGAAGTGATTCCAGTGGCGATTGAAATTGCCCCGCGTCGGTTGGATGACAAGGCGGCTGCGGAACGCTACGATCCCAAGAATCCCAACGCCGGACAATTCGGACGCGGTGGTCCTGGCGGCCAGAATCAGCCCCAACCCGGCGTACTCACCGGCGCGCAGATCAATGAAGCCATCGACAAGTTCTTGGTCGCCAACCACGCAGCCATGCGCGTGAACGATTCGCGCATGGGCAACGGTCATATCCGAGCGTTTCAGAATCGCACTTATGACGTCGCCGAAGCCGTGCCCACGGTTGTACTTCGCAACGAGGATTACGGACGCATCGCCCGTATCCTGGCCGACGGCTCCACCGTGGAACTTGAGTTCAACATCGTGAACCACACCTATCCGGAAGGGAAGACTTCCTACAACGTGATTGCCGAAATCCCGGGCACGGACCGCAAAGACGAAGTCATCATGCTCGGCGGGCATCTGGACTCCTGGCACTCGGCCACTGGAGCCACCGACAACGCGATAGGTTGCGCGGTCATGATGGAAGCAGCGCGCATTTTGAAGTCGCTGGGAGCGAAGCCACGGCGCACCATCCGCGTTGCGCTGTGGAGTGGAGAAGAGGAAGGGTTGCTGGGATCGCAAGCGTATGTCAAGCAGCACTTCGGCTCGTTCGAAGATCCTAAGCCCGAATTTGCCAAGTTCGACGGCTATTTCAACGTCGATTCCGGAACCGGGCGCGTTCGCGGCGCTAGCATCTTTGGTCCGTCCGAGGATGCCGATATTCTCCGTGAGATCGTCGCTCCGTTCGCCGATCTGGGGGTGGCCGGGGCGATTGCTTCAAAGAGTCGCCGAGTGGGCGGGACGGACAGCACGTCGTTCTCGAACGCGGGCCTGCCGGGGATTGGACTGGGACAGGATCCAATCGAGTATTTCATCGATACGTGGCACACGAACCTTGATACCTACGAGCGAATCATCGAAGAAGACAGCAAAAAGTCGGCCATCGTAGTGGCCGCCGCCGTTTATCAGCTGGCCATGCGCGACGACATGCTGCCACGGTTTACCAAGGCGGATATGCCACCAAAACCGGCACCTGACCAGCCAGGCGCACCAGCGGCGCAACCGACGAGGCCGGCAGCACAAGCGGAACCGGCCAAGCCGACGACGGAGCCGGCAACGTCGAAGCCCTAGGGCAGGTTGATTGAAAGAGCTTACCGCGGACATCCTCAGATGGACGCTCGTTAGCCAACGCCGCGCCTCAATGCGAAGGAATACGAATTAATTTCTAGAATAAGGAGTACCCGGTCCGTGAATTCATCCCGCCGCAGTTTTTTGCACTCTGCCGGAATCCTTGCGACTGCTGTGCTGGCCAAGCCCACCGTCGCACTTGCCGAACAGACTGAGACAACGCCGAAGCCGACGCCAGAGCCGATCGCGAAGCTCAAGTCCCGCAAGTCGGAAGCCAAGCCGATCACCACGGAGGAGCGTCGGCAACGCCTTGAGCGAGCCCGTCAGTTGATGGTGGAGAAAAAGCTGGACGCCATCATGGTCATGGGCGGGACCTCGCTGGTCTATTTCACTGCAATTCGCTGGTTCATGAGCGAACGGACATTCGCCCTGATTCTTCCTACCAAAGGCGAGCCCTTCTACGTCTGTCCGGCATTTGAGGAAGATCGCGCCCAGGAACAGATTGTCGGTGGACTTGGTACCTCGAACGCCGAATTGAGGCTTTGGCAGGAAGATGAAAGCCCGTATCAGAGGATTGCAGAGGGTTTGAAGGATCGCGGCCTGTCGGCGGCGCGTCTGGGAGCCGAAGAGACCGTGCGCTACGTGTTCAGCGAGGGTGTGGGCAAAGCTGCCCCCGCGCTCGAGGTCGTGAGCGCTACTCCGGTCACGGCAGGCTGCCGCATGATCAAGAGCGCGCATGAACTGCAGTTGATGACTCTGGCCAACCAGGTGACGCTGGCAGCTTACGAAGCCGCCTACCTGTCAACGAAGGAGGGCATGACGCAACACGACTTCGGCCAGATGGTTTCGATCGCCCACGATCGCCAGGGCTTCCCCGGTGGCGCCAGCATTCAGGTAGGTGAAAATTCTGCGTTGCCGCATGGCTCAGCTAAGCCACAAGTGATTCGCGAAGGCACCATACTGCTCATGGACGGAGGCTGCAGGGTGGAGGATTACGAGTCTGACATCAGCCGCACAGTCGTCCTGGGCAAGCCCACCGATAAGATGAAACAAGTATTCGAGATCGTGCACCGCGCCCAGACGGCCGCTCTGGCCGCGGCCCGGCCCGCCGCGCAATGCCAGTCCGTGGACGTTGCCGCGCGCAAGGTTATCAGCGACGCTGGCTACGGGCCCGACTACAAATACTTCACCCACCGTCTGGGCCACGGAATCGGCATGGACGGCCACGAGTGGCCTTACCTGGTACGCGGCAACACGCTGGCGCTCGCGCCCAACATGTGTTTCAGCGACGAGCCGGGAATCTACATTCGCGGGGAGTTTGGCGTGCGTCTGGAAGATGATATGCACATCACGGAGAACGGAGCCGAGCTTTTCACGCCGCAAAGCCCGACGTTGGAGAACCCGTTCGGCAAGTAGAGCGCGATTGCGGCGATCTCCTATTTGAGCGCCCCCTGCATGAATGCGGTGACATCCTTCTTCAGCTCTCCCAGCGACTGATCCTGGATGTACATCATGTGCCCGGCGCCATAGTAGCCCAGGCTGACGCGGCCATGCTGCCCCTTGTCCAGATCCATGTGGTTCAGGGTGTATTGAGTGGCGAAGTACGGCGTAGCCAGATCGAAATACCCCGAGCCGATAAAAAGCTTCATAAAGGGATTTTTGTCGAACGCGTCTTTAAGTGCTTCGGCCGTATCCGGGAAGCCGCCGCGTCGGATGCCCCAATCCCATTCGTCGAAACGGAAGCCACCGCCAAGGACGTAATACTCGAGATCCGATTTGTAGCCGAGTTCTGTCCGCACGTACTGATTGAACATAGCGGTGTATGGCGGACGGATCGCGCTCATGCTGGGATCGAAGCTTGCCGACTCGGCGACTCCGGAACGCGACGGGCCAGTGAAGCGGCTGTCAAGGCGGCCGATAATCTCTCTCTGGTCGCGCAGCAATTCCTTGGTGAAGTGGTTTTCTTCGATGCGGAGGTTGCTGAGGTCGATGTAGGTCTTGCTCAGTCCCGTATAGCGGGCAAGGTGGTCAATGACGTCCTGACGTTCTTGCGGTGTGAGACGGTCGCCCTTAGCCAGGGCCTCGGCGTATCCGTTGGCCGCCCACTGCTCGACCTCCGCGCGCATCTTTGCGAAATCCTGCTCGAGATCCGGCGGCTGCTTCTTGTGATACCACGCAGCAGAAGCGTAGGTGGGCAAAAACAGAATGTAGGGCAGGTCGTTGCCCGGGCTGGAATCGGTGGTCTGGAAGTTCAGAATGCTCGATATCAGCATGATGCCGTTGAAGGCGATGCCGCGTTCGATAAGATACCCCGACAGTCCCGCGGCGCGGGTGGTGCCATAACTCTCGCCCACTAAAAACAGCGGAGAAGACCAGCGCTCGGCGCGCCCGAGGTAGAGACGGATGAACTCACCCACCGATTCGATGTCACCGCGGAGGCCGAGGAACTTCCGCGTCTGGTCGCGCTTGACGGCGCGGCTGTAGCCGGTGCCCACGGGGTCGATGAAAACCAGATCGGTTTGCTCAAGCCAGGTATATTCGTTGTCCACCAGTTGGTAAGGCGGAGCAGGCATCATGCCGTCGGGCTGCATGCGCACTCGTTTGGGGCCGATTGCCCCCAGGTGAAGCCATACCGATGCTGATCCCGGTCCACCATTGAAGGAAAACGTTAAGGGACGGTGTTCGGGCGACTGTCCGTCAAGCGTGTAGGCGATGTAGAAAATGTCGGCTTCGACCTCGCCGGTGTCAGTGTTCTTGAGGGGCATGAACCCTGCGGTCGCGGTATAGCGCAAGGTCTTGCCGTTCACATGGATCTCGTGGTGCGTCACGATTGGCGGGCGCTCGGGGGCTTCCTTCTTGGTCTCCGGCGTGGGTGAAGCTGCCGGCTTAGCGGCCTCCGGTGCCGCAGCCGGCGGTGGCCCCTGGCGTTCTCGTTGCTGAGAGGACGAAAGCAGGGGAACGAATACGAGCGAAGCAAAAAGCACAACCATTGCGCAGCGTCGCATGAATCGGCTCCTCGGAGAAGAAAATTGACGTCTGGGGAATTAAAGACAGGTGAGTGTAGCCGCTTTGCGGCGAAAAGAACAACTCTCCGCCGTCGTCTGGCCACGGTGGATCGCGACGAGAGCGAAGAAACGCCAATCTTATGCGGGAGCTACTTGTTCGGTACTACCAGGTCCCGGTCCAGGCGGACTTCAAGATTTGTACCCTTATCGAGCTTGAGGTCAGAGCTCTTGAAAAGGAAGCTCGAGGTGGTCCCCAGGCCGGCTCCAGCGACGGCTCCTGCCAAGGCTCCTTTGCCACCGCCAGCCGCAGCGCCAGCAGCCGCGCCAATTCCAGCTCCAATGGCAGCATTGGTGATGAGACGCTTGGTATCAGGGCCTCTCTGAGTGATCTCTCCCTCTTGGCCGGTTGACTTGATCGATGGATCGCCGGGGACGCCGGTGAAAGTCGCGATCAGGGGCACCCAGCCCAGGGGCGTCTCGATATCGTCCATGGCTAGAAGCAAGCGAGCACCCGTATACCCCCGCTCGAAGGTGGCCACGTGGGCGCGAATAAGTTCACCTTTGGGGATCGTCAGGCCCCGGGGCGTCACCAAATCCTGGGTAAGTTCGGCCTGGAAATGCTGGCCGGCTTCCAGGTTATGGGTGTCCAGGGTATCGTCCAGCTTGAGGATAAAGCGGGTGCCTTGAGGGATGGCGTCAGCAGCTGTGCTCGACGTCTGGCTGGCTCCTGCCGCGAAGTCCGGAGGCGTCACGGGGGATTGGGGGGGCGCGTTATCCGCCGGCCGAGTCTTGAGGACCGGTGTGTCCTGAGGGTTCGAGCTATTGCTGGTCTGGGCTATGGCGCCTACAGCTAGCGCCAGGACAAAAACTGGGGCAATCCACTTTGCCTGCATGGCTGTTACCTCAAGGAAACACTCGAATCGCTTTAGATTTCTAAGGATGCCTGCTCTAAGATGCGCCAGCAATCCGCAAAAGCTGCTTGGCTGGGGCTCTTTTTCGCCTTATCGAGCGTAGTTACTAAAGTAACTGTACAAGTGGGTGGTTTTTTAGCACCCTGGAGACATCCTAGGAAGCGACTTTGCCGAGTGGTGGTAGGGTATGAAGCATTGGTTGATACCAGCGACCGTCTTGGGCCTCAGCGGGCTTGGGTTATTTTATGCGAGCGACCGCGGCCGGACCCAGATGCGGGCCTTTTTTGACCGCCTGGCCCGCGACGGCGACCCTTTGGGCGAGTTTAGTCGTTTCCTCGACGATCAACTGGACGCCATCCAGCGCACTCTGGATGACCTTTCCGAAGCCCTGGGTGAGCAAGCCTAGCCAGCAATGTGATTGATCCGCTCCGCCATGCGCACATCGCTTTGGGTTATCCCTCCTGAATCGTGCGAGACCAGCGACATCGTGACTTTGTTGTAGCGGATATCGATGTCGGGGTGATGACTGGCCTGCTCCGCCGCCGCGGCCACCTGGTTGACGAACTGCATCGCCGCCCTGAAATCAGGAAACTGAAAAACCCGGCCGATGGCGATTCCTTGCCGCTGCCATCCCGGCAAGCCCACCAGAGCTCCCTGGACCTCTGCATCCGATAGCACAGGCATGATTCACCTCCAGGCCCTTGCCAAGCCATTGTATAGCTTGCGGGGAACTACGGAGCCTCTGGAGCCAATGACTACGAAGTGCCTTCCGTTGTGAGCACAGGCAAGGCTTTGATCGGGTAGGTGAAGCGATAAATCTGAGAGTTAATTTCCTTGCGCAAGTCCTCCCAGATGGTGTCCGGCATTTGTAGAAAAACGCGGACTACTTCGGGGTCGAACTGGCGTCCGGAGAAGCGCTCCACTTCTTCGCGGGCAATGCCAATGGTCTGAGCGGCGCGGTAGGGACGGTCCGAAGTGATTGCGTCCAAAGTGTCTGCCACGGAGAAAATGCGGGCGCCCATTGCGATTTCAGCACCCTTCAAGCGACGGGGATAGCCGGTGCCGTCAAACTTTTCCTGATGCGAATAGACGATCTCGGCGGCTTCGGCCAGAAAGGGAATTTTTTTAAGCATCTGGTATCCACGGAAGCAATGTTCCCGCATGACTTCAGTCTCTTCGGCGGTGAGAGCTCCAGGCTTGCGCAGAATGTGGTCGGGAATGGCCATTTTGCCGATGTCGTGGAGGAAAGCACCACGGGCGATGACGCGGATTTTGTCTCCGGAAAGGCCCATGGCGCGGGCGATCGCGATGGTAAATGCCGTCACCCGCTTGGAGTGGCCCTCGGTCTCGGCATCTTTCAGGTCAAGGGCGTCGCCCAGGGCTTCGAGCGTGATGTCATAAGAGCGCTCCAGGTCGGTCATGGCCTGACGAAGCTGTTCAGTCCGCGCCCCTACCAGGGACTCGAGGTTCGATTGATAGGCCCGATTCTCCAGTTTCAGACGCCGGTGTTCCAGCGCCCGCCGCACCATCGCTAAGAGTTGTTCCCGCTCAAAGGGCTTCAGCAGGTAGTCATAGGCTCCGTTGCGGATCGCGGCCAACGCCACCGAGATGTCATGGACCGCGGTCACCATGATTACCGGCATATCGGGGAACTTCTCTTTGGATCGCTCGAGCAGCGCAATGCCGTCAAGCTCCGCCATCATGAGGTCGGAAAGCATGAGCTCGAATTCCCCGGTGGAATTGAGCAGGGCCAAGGCTTCCATGCCGGAGCAGGCGGGCGTGGTCTTGTACCCGGCCGCATTCAGCATGGAGGAAATGATCTCCCGAATGGGCTCTTCGTCGTCGACGACCAAGATGCGCTCGGCGGTCATTGGAGAAGTCACCTTTGTAGTCGGGGGATTTTACTCTAACCCAGAGTCCCTGGAAATACAATGCCGAACTGACGTAAGGCTTGCCAAACGGTATTTATGATGTATAACGATTCCAAAGAATCCCCCGCTTGATTCATTTAAAGCCGTGACTCAGACCATGGACTTGGCGCTGCAACCTGCGTTTTTGGCCGAGGCCGCGACGCTGCTCATTCTCTTGGCGGGCGCGATCCTCATTTATTGGAGTTTTCGGGAAAGGTACCTGGTCCCATGGATGGCCGGATGGACAGTGTACGGCCTGGCCAAATTGTTTTCGGCGCTGAGCCGGACGCACAATTCTGGTGTGCCGTGGCAAGCCCTCTCCTACGTTGCCTTTGTGCTGGCTGTGGGTTTGTTCGCGGCTACCGTCTTTCTTTACGTATATCGAAGGAATTTGTTGTGGCCGGCGGGAGCCATCCTTGCCGTTGCCCTGGGGTTGGGCCTGGCTCAAGCGTTCACGAGCGACTCCCTGTTGTTGCGCTGCGCCTTTGAGGTCTCATGGCGTTTGGTGCTGGCGCTGGCAGCCGTCGAACTGGTTCATTTTTCTTGGGGACGTCCCACCGTAGGACGCTGGATTTTGGCTGCAACCTTGCTGTTTCTGCCGAGCGATCTACCAACCAGCCAGCACGCCATCTATGGCTACGCTGTCCTGATCGACTTGTTGCTCGGAATCAGCATGATGATGATCGTGCTGGACGACTCTCGATTCCAGATTCAACGCCTCGATGTTCTGAACACCGTTACGCTAGAGATCTCCGATTCCCGGGATTTTAAGCAGACCGCACAGGCCGTACTCCAGGAACTATCGCGCATTACCGGTGCAAAATCGGCCTGGTTTCGTCTGCTGGACGGCGACATGCTGGTCCTGATGGCCCAGGCAGGCCTTTCCGAGGCGATGGTTGAAGCGACTCGCACGGTCGATACTGCACGCAGCGTCAGCGGATATGCCTTGCGAGAGAGCGAGGTTGTGGTTCTGCGCTCATCCGAGGCCAGCCCTGCATTCAAGCAGGTTTTGCAGGCCGAAGGATTCCATCACTTGTTGTTGGTCCCGGTGGAAGGGAAAAACTCGCAGATTGGCATGCTGGTCATCGGCATGCGGCATTACCGTGTGCACACGGAGAACGAAAAGAACTTCCTGAAGGCGGCAGCTAAGCAGCTCGGCTTGGCGGCTGAGAACCGCAACCTGATGGAACAGATCGTACGGTCGCGGAACGAATGGGCCAGCACATTTAACTGCATCGCCGACTACATCTTTGTCCATGATGCGGAGTATCGCGTTCTGCGCGCGAACCAAGCTTTGCTGAACCGTCTGAGTGTTGTCCACGAGGAGATGAGTGGTCAGGAGTGCGAACGAGTCTTACCGGGTGGCGGAAGCAGTTGGAGGCAATGCCCGTACTGCTCTTCCACCAATTGGCTGGGCCGTGAAGATCCCTGTCTCGGCGGCTACTGTATGGTCTCGACCTCCGCTTACACCGGTGAGGATCCGGACCGGCCCGGTACGGTCCATATCATCAAGGATCTCACCGAGGCTAGAGCGACAGAAGAGCGC
This sequence comes from Terriglobales bacterium, assembly GCA_036522035.1. Classification (GTDB taxonomy): domain Bacteria; phylum Acidobacteriota; class Terriglobia; order Terriglobales; family Acidobacteriaceae; genus Angelobacter. The sequence continues at coordinate 2,090 of DATDGP010000172.1, read as the reverse complement.
TATGCCCTGCTCTTCAACCACATGCAGGAAGGCGTGTTTATGTCCACGCCCGAAGGCAAGATCGTGGACTGTAACGACGCGTTCGTAAAGATGCTCGGATATTCGAACAAAGACGAAATCCTCAAGCTGGACGTCGCCGACTCTCTATATGTGAATCCAGAACACCGGGAGAGATTCTTGAGCGAGATGTCGCAACAAGGCCACGTCAGGAACTTCGAGTACCTGTTGCGCCGCAAAGATGGCCGGGAGATCAACGTCATCGAGAGCAGCGTCGCGACCCGAGACCCTGGCGGCAGGACCGATCGCTACCAGGGTATCGTCCTGGACGTCACCGAGATGAAGCGGGCTGAGGAGGAGATCCGACGTCGCAACCGCGAACTTTACGTCCTCAACAACATTGCTGTTACTTTCAACCAGTCTTTCGATCTTGAAGAAATTCTGCAATTGATGCTGCTACAGATTGTGGAGTTGCTGTCGACCGACACTGCGGCGGTGTATTTGTTCGAGGAGGAAAACAGCCTGTTGCGAAGAAAAGCGGCTTACGGCCATCGCAGCTCCTTCGTCACCGAGAATGACGGTATTCCACTCCCGCCCGAGTTTGTGGAGGCGGTGAAGGCTGAACATGCCGAGATCGTCGATCAGGAGCATCTGCCGCAACTGCCGGAAATCCTCAAAAAGATCGTGGACCTGGAAGACATGCGCTCATGGATGTGGGTCATGTTGTGGCGAAAAGAGAAAGTGCTGGGCGTGCTGTCCACCAGCAGCCGAGTGCCGCGCAAGTTCAGCTCGTCGGAGGAAAACATTCTGATTGCCGTGGGACGGCAATTGGCTACCACCATTGAAAAGGTCCAGCTCTACCATGAAACGCGCCAAGCGTATGAAGATCTGCGCCGGACCCAGGAGCAGCTCCTGCAAAGCGAAAAGATGTCGGCCGTAGGCCAGTTGATCTCCGGTGTAGCTCATGAGCTCAACAACCCGTTGACCGCGATCCTTGGTTATACCCAGTTGCTTGAAACCGAAGAGTTGACGCCGCGTGTGCTGGATTTTATTCGCAAGCTCCACAAGCAAGCACAGCGTACGCAAAAGATTGTGCAGAACCTGCTCTCCTTCGCGCGTCAGCAAAAACCTCGCCGCGTGCATGTGGACTTGCGCAGTGTCATCGAAGATACGATTGCTCTGCGCGATTACGACCTCAAGGTGAACAACATCATCGTGCAGCGAGATTTCGACGTGTTTCTGCCCTCCGTAGTGGCTGATCCACACCAACTGGAGCAGGTATATCTCAATATCATCAACAATGCGGCGGACGCCATGATGGACATCGGCCAGGGTGGTCAACTGAACATCAGAATCTATTGCGAGAACGGGCAGGTGGTCAGCGAGTTCCGTGATTCCGGCCCGGGGATCATCGATCCCAAGCACGTCTTCGATCCTTTCTACACGACCAAGGGCGTAGGCAAGGGTACCGGGTTGGGGTTGAGTATCTGCTACGGCATTGTGAAAGAACATGGCGGCGAAATCTCCGCTGAGAACGTTCCCGGGGGCGGAGCACGGGTCCTCGTGCGGTTGCCGTTGGCCGTGGGCGAACGCCCAGTAAGCGAGCGAGACCGCATCGTGGCGCGGCGGGAGTCGCGCCTGGAAGGGCGCGTCCTGCTGGTGGACGATGAAGAGTCCATTCTCGATTTTGAACGCGAGGTGCTGACCGCTGCCGGACTTCAGGTGATGGCTGTCACCTCGGGCGCGCAAGCCGCTGAAATCCTCGAAAAGGAAGAATTTGACGCGGTCTTCCTCGACAGCAAGATCCCAGGTCAATGGTCGAGCGAGGATCTGTATCGCTGGATTGCCCAGTCGCGGCCCGATTTGCTGAGCCACACGGTTCTGGTTCTCTCGAATGTCTCCGATCCCAGAGTGCGGGCCTTCGTGGACACAACCAAGGTCATGTGTCTGGTGAAGCCGTTCGAAGTCTCCGACCTTCTCGCCGGGGCCCGGCGCGCGCTACGCCGGACAAGAGCCGCTCATACTTAAACCCGATCCCTGGCGTTAAGAAGTCCTGGCTCTGGTGCCGTGCACGATTAAGCCAGCAATCGGAC
>DATDGP010000171.1:0-4594 GCA_036522035.1 Terriglobales bacterium | reverse complement strand
GTAGAGTGGAGCCGGTAGACCTGATGCGCACGGGTTAGAAGGTTTCGCGAGAGCGTGGGGCCGTTTCGCGGAGAAGTCGTGCCTGCATGCGTCTGGTGCTCGCAGGTGACAACAAGTCTGGGACGATAGTTCCGTGTCCTTTCTACCGTTAACCGGCCAATCCGGTCCGATAACGGAAGGCCAATGGAATGAACATGTTTGGCCGGTTAACGACCGATTGACGGGTCTAATCTTTTCACGCGCCTTAACCTGCTGCGTTCATTAGGGATCCGATGAGCGCGTGGCAAAGATTGGCCGGTCAATCGGTAAGGCTGCGTGACTCAACCTGACCATAATTGTTAACGTCGGTCTTTCGCCCAGGAGGATCGACGATGCCCAGAGAGTCGCCTGACATTCCCCCAAACATGCAGAAGGTTCTTAATCGCTTCGAGGGGTGGCGGAGCGCGCACACGGGCCGTTTGCCGATACCGAAGCGCTTGTGGTCGGCAGCCGTTGAACTGGCGCGGGAGCACGGGGTCTTTCACACTGCCAAGGCTTTGCGTTTAGAGTACGGCAAGCTGAAGCAGCTGCTGGAATCGACCGGTACCGTAAAGAAATCCAGGGCGACGAAGGTGGTGGTGAAGTCACGCCGGGCACGGTCGGAGGCCTCGCCGGCCTTTATGGAACTGCTGGCCTCGCCGACGGCGGCGGCTGTGTCGGAGGGCCTGATTGAATTGGAAGGGCGGCGCGGAAAGATGCGCATTCAGTGGAAAGGCACGACGGCGCCGGACTTGGGTGGGCTGGGCCGAGCGTTTTGGGAATCACAGTGATTCAGATCGTCCCCCAGATGAAGATTTTGGTGGCTCTCGAGGCCGTGGACGGAAGAAAAGGTATCGACTCGCTAGCCCGGCTGTGTCAGGAGAAACTTCAGGAGGATCCCTTCTCGGGATGCTTGTTTGTGTTCCGGAGCCGGCGCGGAACCTCGATCCGAATTCTCAGTTACGACTTATGTTCAGTCTTCAGTAATGTGACGTCGGATAGTCGGAGGCTTCATCGCTGAGGGCCAAGCGCGAAAATACTGCACATTAATAGATAGCATCGGAGTCGGTGCTGATGGGAACGTCAGCGCTCAATTCCACTTTGGAGGCTCCGATGATTACCCACATCTTTCCTCAAGATTCCCACCGATATTTGTCCCTGCCGGTCCTGGGACCATTGATGGATGGCTACGCTGGTTGGCTGCAAGAGCAGAGATACACCTGGCGGTCCACCCGATATGAGTTGCGCATGGCGGCTCATGCCGCGGCGTACCTGAAAAGACGAGCTGTTCGTGGTATTGAGGATGTCAGCGACCAGCACTTGACAGCCTGCCATGCCCTGTTTCGCCGAAAGTTTCCCGAAGAGGCAGGGAGCGTTCAGGTGCTGGCACGGTTCCTTGACGAGAGCGGCTGTTTGAAGAAGTCAGCTGCACCGATACTCGGTCCGGTCGATACTCTTGCGGCTGAATTCATGGCGCATCTGCGGGCCGTTCGAGGCTATGCCCCGTCCACCGTCCAGCGCCAAGGTCAGATCGCCGCCGAGTTTCTGACCTGGTTGAAATTCAAAGAGGCACCTGATCGGCTGGCATCGCTTACGCCACTTGATATTGAGGGGTTCCTCCAACACCTGGGCCGGCGAATGAGCCGGGTCGGCTTACAGAAACCGATTGCCACGTTGCGAGGCTTCCTCCGCTTCTTGTCCGCTGCCGGGATGGCACCCGCCGGACTCGACGGAATGATCGATACACCACGAGTCTATCGCCAAGAACAGCTGCCACGTTCGCTGCCTTGGTCGACAGTCGAAAGCTTTCTCAGTTCCATCAACCGGGACTCCGCTATCGGTAAACGCGATTACGCCATTTTCTCGTTGATTGCAACTTATGGCCTACGCGCGTGCGAGATCGTAGCTCTCACCCTGGACGACATCCTCTGGCGAAACAGACTCCTCCGCATTCGTCAGAGCAAGACGGGCCACACGCTGGAACTCCCCTTGACGGATGCGGTCGGTTCCGCGATTCACGACTATCTCGCGAAGGTCCCTCGGTATGGCGCCTATCGGCAGGTTTTCCTTCGGCTCAAGGCACCTAGTGGCACGTTGAAACCGACGGCCGTGATCGAGGCTTTTCAGGCGTGGTCCAGCCGGAGTGGGTTAGAGATTCCCTTCAAGGGAGTTCACTGCCTCCGCCACTCCTATGCCCTCCATCTGCTCCGCCGAGGCCTGCCTTTGAAAACGATCGGCGACTTGTTGGGCCACTGCTCACCGGAGAGCACGACAGTTTACCTCCGCCTAGCCACTGAGGATCTCCGCACCGTGGCGCTACCGGTGCCTTCTCCAGCCTGTGGGCATAAGAAGGAGGGGCAATGAGTATCGCATATTCTTTTCAATCGGTGGTGGCCCCCGACCTGCAGCGGTATATCGCGCTGAAGCGGGTATTAGGGCGCTCTTTCGACAACTCAGCCAAAATCTTCTTCGATCTGGACTGTTTCCTGTCGGGGTTGGGCAAAGCCACCGCTGATCTGACCCCGGAAACCTTCCAGAAGTGGTCTCAAACCCTGGAGCCGCTCCATCCCAATACCAGGTTGGCTCGAATGCGGGCCGTCAGGAACTTCTGCCTTTATCGTCGGCGGACGATTCCAGCCTGTTTTGTTCCTGATCCCACACAGTTTCCGAGAGCTGGTCCAGTGGTACGGCCCTACATCTTCTCGGGTGAGGAGGTGGCAAAGCTACTGCTCCATTGTAAGGATCTGCGAGGATCACCCTTGCGCCGAGCAACCACCCGGCTGGCGATTGTCCTGCTGTACACGACAGGTCTTCGCCGGGGTGAATTGCTCCGGCTCACACTGCAGGATTACGATCCGCAGGCCCAAACGCTTTTGATCCGTGCGTCCAAGTTTCATAAATCGCGGCTGCTGCCCTTACCCGGTGATGTCGTCGAGGAGGTGAAGCGTTTCTTGCAAGTTCGCCGCGCGGCTCGCCCTTCGCTTTCACCGACGGCATCTTTGCTTTGGAGCCCCTGCGGTCAAGGCTTGGCCTACAGCGCCAACCAGATAGCGAAAAACGTGCACATTCTGTTTGAACGTGCCGGGATCAAGAAGCCGGATGGTCGCCAGCCACGCGTGCACGATTTTCGTCACAGTCTAGCTGTCAACGTTTTGATCCGTTGGTATCAAGCTGGTGTTGATGTGCAGGCAAAACTGCCGCTGTTAGCGACTTGGCTGGGGCACGTTTCAATTCTCTCAACCTATCATTATCTTCACTTTGTCGAGGGCCTCCGATCTGCGGCCAGCCGCCGTTTTGACAGGTCGTTCGGTGACTTGGTCGTTCCGCTCGCGAAGCAGAAAGGAGGGCCGAGATGAAGCCGACTGCGCCGAATCGTCTCGCTTCCTGCTTGCGGGACTACTTCACGGATCACCTGCCTCGGCTTCGCGGAATGAGCCCTCATACCATTCACAGTTATCGAGACAGCTTGGTCTTGCTGCTTCGCTTCGTGGCCTCGAATCGAAAACTTCAAGTCTTTGATCTGGACCTCGATGACATTGAGCCGAACTGCGTACTGGCCTTTCTCGCTCACCTGGAGCGAGAGCGCCATAACTGTGTGACCACACGCAACGTCCGGCTTGCCGCCATTCACGCCTTCTTCCGCTATGTCGCCGCTCATCATCCCGATCAGATCGAGCCCGCCCAGCGACTACTCGGCGTGCCCTTCAAACGGGCCGGTCAGCGGGTCACGGAGTACCTCGAACGCAGCGAGATTGAGGCGGTCTTAACACGCATCGACAGATCGAAGATGGACGGACGCCGGGACTATGCCTTACTGGCGACCATGTTCAACACAGGTGCCCGCGTCCAAGAGCTGATCGACCTCCGAGCGCGGGATCTGCAACTGGTACGACCCTATCAACTGCGCCTGTTCGGGAAAGGCCGCAAAGAGCGCTACTGCCCGTTGTGGCCACAGACGGCTCAGGTGTTGCGAGCCTTCTGCGAAGAGCAACGAATCGACCTTCGGTCTGAGGTCAGGGTTTTTCTCAATCACCGGCGAGCACCGCTAACGCGCTTTGGAGTTCGATATATTCTGGCTAAGCACGTCGAACGCGCCCGCACCAGCGTCGCCACGCTTGCCCGCAAGCGCCTGCACCCTCACAGCATGCGTCACAGCGCGGCAGTGGCCCTGCTGAAGTCGGGCGTCGATCTGTCCACCATCAGCCAGTGGCTGGGACATGCGAGCCCCAACACAACTAATCGATATGCCAGCATCGATCTCGACATGAAGCGTGACGCCATCGCTCGCGTGAAGCCCTTGGCAGGCTCACGCAACTCTGCTTGGCGTAAGAGCCAGACGGTCCTCGAGTGGCTAGAGAGCCTCTGAAGCGTCGGTAATGTGCAGTCGATTGCCACGAGCCGGCTCCATATTCTTCAACATGCGCGAAAGACTGCACATTACTGAACACTGAACATAAGTCGTAACTGAGAATTCGGATCGAGGTTCCGCGCCGGCTCCGGAACACAAACAAGCATCCCGAGAAGGGATCCTCCTGAAGTTTCTCCTGACACAGCCGGGCTAGCGAGTCGATACCTT
>DATDGP010000170.1:0-11754 GCA_036522035.1 Terriglobales bacterium | reverse complement strand
GCTCCGGGGATCGAGAGCCAAATCTCCGATAGCGGGGAAATTCACGGTGGATTTACCGAGCAGAGCGCCAACGATCTGGCCAGGCTGTTGCAATCCGGTGCCCTTCCCGCCAGTTTGCGTTACTTAACGGAGCGCACTGTGGGCCCCTCTCTGGGAGCCGATTCCATCCGTTCCGGCGTGAAGGCGGCTATCGCCGGCATGGTGGCGGTGCTGATCTTCATGCTGATCTACTACCGGGGCGCGGGCATTAACGCTGACGTGGCGCTGATCTTCAACCTGATCATCCTACTGGGGTTTCTGGGATGGATGAACACCTTTGGGATGGGTGCTGTGCTGACATTGCCCGGCATCGCCGGTGTCATTTTGACGGTCGGCATGGGCGTGGACTCCAATGTGCTGATTTTTGAGCGCATTCGCGAAGAGCTGCGCAACAACAAGGCTCCGGCGGCAGCTGTGGATCAGGGCTTCAGCCGTGCGTGGACCACAATTCTGGATACCCACGTTACGACCATCGTTTCCGCGCTGATTCTAATCTTCGTCGGGGCTGGACCGGTCAGCGGGTTTGGCCTGACCCTGACTTTCGGTTTACTGGCCAACCTCTTTACGGCAGTATTTGTTTCTCGTGTGATCTTTGATGTTGTTCTCAGCCGCAAGCAGCGGGGAGAAGCGCTGAGTATCTAGTCCTAAGGGTTGATAAAGTGGAATTCTTTCGCAACACAAACATCGATTTTCTCGGCAAGAAGTGGTACTTCCTGAGCTTCTCGCTGATCTTCAGCGTAGCCGGCATTCTCTCCATGCTGTTCTGGCACGGCATTCCGCTGGGTGTTGATTTCCGCGGCGGCACCCTAGTGTATGTGAGGTTTGTGGATGCGCCTGACGACAAGGGGATCCGCGCGGACCTGGATAAAGCCGGCTTGCACAATGCCCGCATCCAACATTTAGGGCCTGCAGGAGGTGCTACCGCGAATGAGGTAGTGATTGCGCTGGACGAGAAGGAAACCAGTGAGGTCGATCTGTCCCGGGGCAAGAATCAGATTATCGACGCGCTGGAAACTCATCCCCAACCCGGCAAGCAAGACATTAACAACTCTGACCGAGTCGGAGTGGCTGCCGTCCGCGACGCGCTGGCTGCTCGCGATCCCCTCCATAAAGCGCCTTCCGATTATGAGCCCATTGCGCGCCAGGTTATGGACTACCTTAGGGCCAACGGCGGCGTGATCAAGAACCTGGACGAGCTGACGGGTGTGGTGGGTTCGTCTGTGGTGGAGTCTTTGAAGCAGGACTTCTACACGAGCAATTTCGGCGTGCGCCAAGTGGAGATTGTGGGCCCCCAGGTGGGTGGCCAATTGAAGCGCACCGCCTGGATCGCCGTGGGCTGCTCATTAATGGGCATGCTGGTCTACCTGTGGTTCCGCTTTGAGCTGATTTACGGCGTAGCCGCAGTGGTAGCGGTATTTCACGACACGTTAATCACCGTAGGCGCTTTCTCCTTGACGAATCAGGAGATAACGCTTACTGTTATCGCCGCGATTCTGACCCTGGTCGGCTACTCCATGAACGACACCATCGTGGTGTTCGATCGCATTCGCGAAAATATCAAGCTGATGCGGCGGGATAGCCTCTCGGAAATCGTAAACCGGAGCATCAATCAGACTCTGAGCCGGACGATCCTGACCTCCGGGCTCACCTTTCTGACGGTGCTCTCGTTGTTTTTGTTCGGTGGGGAAGTGCTGCACGGCTTCTCGTTCGCTCTGGTAATCGGCATTGTGATAGGGACATACTCTTCGATCGCAGTGGCTGCGCCCATGCTCGTGGCGTACCAGGAGTGGCGCTCGGGCCGCAAACGTCGTGAGGTTCCGGTTCCGGCGCAAGGCGGTAAGGGTAAGGTTCGAGCTAAAGCCTGAGACGCGAGTTGGATCCCGGCCCGGGAGCAAAATCGGCGGCTGCGGTGTCCAATGTAATGAGGGTATCGCCTAGGATTGGAGAACTGGGATGTTTGAAGACAGCCTGATGGAATCCGGCCATAAGATTAAGACCAAGCAGGGCCGCTACACCACGCTCTCGAGCATTATCGTCATCAGCGTGATTGGCTTCATGATCCTGCTTCCACTGCTGGTCACTGAGGCCCTGCCGCTGCACATGATGAATGCGCTGATGGTCGCGCCGCCTCCGCCCCCGCCTCCCCCGCCCCCGCCACCTCCGACACCCGTCCACGTGCAGAAAGTCAGCGAGATCATCAATGGCGAGCTGCGAGCCCCCACTAAAATTCCTAAGCAAGTGAAGATGATCGAGGAAGAAGAAGCGCCGCCGCCGAGCGGGATTGTCGGCGGAGTCGTAGGCGGAGTACCTGGCGGCCAGGCTGGCGGAGTGATCGGCAGCATTCTGGGTGGCCCGGTGGCGCCACCGCCGAGGGTAGCCACGCCTCAGAAACTGCGCGTGTCGCAGGGCGTGATGGACGGCCAGCTGCTCCGGAGGGTCGAGCCTACCTACCCGCAGATGGCGAAGATCGCCCACATTCAAGGCGACGTGATTCTGCAGGCAACCATTAGCAAGACTGGCATGATTGAAAACCTGCGCGCCATCCAGGGGCATCCAATTCTCATTCAGGCTGCTCTGGATGCAGTGCGCCAGTGGAAATACAAGCCGTACGAGCTGAACAACGAGCCGGTAGAGGTGGAGACCACGATCAAGGTTCAGTTCCACATGTAATGCCACGTCGTCTGGGCTGCAGGGCCATGGCTGGCAGCCCGCTGAAAGCAAGAGAATCCACCCCGTTCCGAGCAGGTGGGATTCTTTTTCCTGCCGGAGCTGGACAGGGCACGCTCCCGGTAAAAAGTTCTTAAAAAGTTCCTGAGGAGGAAAACTTAACTCATGCTTGTCGCAAATCTAGCAACTCTTATTTTCGTCAAGGCGCAATTGGCAGCCTTGTGGCTTTTTCAGGGCGGTGAGGAACAGGCGATCCAGTGGGATCCCCTCTCTCTCTGGCGCCAGATGGGATGGCCAGCTCGCATCATCGTGATCATCCTGCTGGTCATGTCGGCCTGGTCCATCGGCGTGATGATCGACCGTTGGGTCGCTTTCAACGCTGCCCGCAAACAGTCGCGCATGTTCGCCCCTGCGGTAGCCGGCGCTCTGCGCGAAGGCAAACTGGACGAAGCCATCCGCGTAGCCGAGCGCAACAAAAAAAGCCATCTGGCCAAGGTGGTTACAGCCGGACTGCAGGAATTCAAAGCTCACGGCGATTCTACGGAAATCCCCGGCGAGCAGATTGAAGCCAGTAAGCGCGCCCTGGAACGTGCCGAAGCCATTGTGCATGCCGAGTTGAAGCGTGGATTGGGCGGCCTGGCCACCATCGGTTCGACGGCGCCGTTCGTCGGCCTGCTGGGTACCGTTATCGGGATCTTGAACGCTTTCCGCAAGATCTCAGAACAGAAAGCGACAGGTCTGGGTGCGGTCGCCGGCGGTATTTCCGAAGCTTTGGTGACCACTGCTCTGGGACTGTTCGTCGCCATCCCCGCAGTCATGATGTTCAACTATTTCACTGGCAAGGTGGAAGCGTTCGACGTCGAGATGGACAACTCGTCCAGCGAGCTGGTGGATTACTTCTTGAAACGGACCAGCGCGGTACGCCGGTAAGGCGGAGGGCACCATGGCAATCGTAGTTCGAAACGAAGGCGCCAAAGTTAACTCCAACATTAACGTCACCCCGATGGTGGACGTGATGCTGGTGTTGCTGATCATCTTCATGGTGATCACGCCCATGTTGCAGAAAGGTCAGGCTGTGGAATTGGCCAAGACCATCAATCCCATCCAGATGCCCGACGCCGACAAAGAGGACGCCCTGATCGTTGCGGTCAATCGCGACGGCAAGATCTTCTTTGACACTTCGCAGATCCTGAATCCGGCGGATCTTACGGACAAGATCAAGGATCGCATCGCCAACCGTGTGGACAAGCGCGTGTACGTCAAAGCGGATGCGCGCGCTCACTACAAATGGGTGGTGGAAGTGGTGGACAACGTGCGCTCGGCAGGCGTGAGCGAACTGGGCCTGCTGACCGAACAGAAACGGCAGTAGCTCTTAACAGGCAGGATTTCATAACGAGGTAATTTCTTATGGCAATGACAAGCGGAGGTTCCAGTGGCGGGCAAACCGCTGATATCAACGTTACACCGCTGATCGACGTGTTGCTGGTGCTGCTGATCATCTTCATGGTCATCACCCCGCTCACGCCGCACGGCCTGGAAGCGCTGGTGCCGCAGCCCCCTCCACCCAACCAGAAACCCGTGGATACGGATCGCACGGTGGTATTGTCAGTTCTGCAACCACCGGGCGGCGGCAAGCCGAAGCTCATGATCAATCAGACCGATGTGAGTTGGGACCAGCTCGCGGACCGTCTCACCGACATCTTCAAGACTCGCGCCGAACGCGTGCTGTTCGTGAAGGGTGATGACGATGTGGAGTTCCAAAATGTCGCCTCGGTGATCGATACCGCCCGTGGCACGCAGGTAGTGGATCGGGTCGGCCTCATTACCGCCAAGATCGAGGCTGGACAGTAAGTGGTTTGACTCCTCAGCACGGGGTGGTTGACAAGCGCCATCTCCGTGCGTTGTCCTTCGGGACTTTGAAAGTATCTCTAACTCCGGCGAGGGAACCAGAATAATGAAGACCCAAGCACGACTTGTCACCCTGCTATTGGTCGCAGCCGCGCTGTTGAGCACAGCAGGTTGCAACAAGCTGATGGCGCGCGATCAGCTTAACAAGGGCGTACAGGCCTACCGCAGCGCCAATTACGAGCAAGCCATCGAGCACTTCAAGAATGCCGTGGCCCTCGATGACGATCTCAAAGTAGCCAAGCTCTACCTGGCCACGGCCTACACTTCCCAGTACGTTCCCGACGTCGATACGCCGGAGAACCTGCGCATGGCCCAGCAGGCCATCGAGGAATACCAGCGGGTGCTCGACCGCGATCCCGATAGTGTGAACAGCCTGAAAGGCATCGGCTATCTTTACCTGCACATGAAGAAGTTCGATCAGTCGCGGGAATACTATCAGAAGGCCATTGCCAAGGACCCCAACGATCCCGAGCTCTACTATTCGCTCGGTGTCATCGATTGGACGGAGGCCTTCAAAGACGCCCGCGAGATCAAGGCGCAGTACCAGATGCGGGAAGAGGAAGAGCTGAACGCCAAGAAGGATGCGAAGCTCTGCGAACTCTTCAAGACCAAGGACGGCGCCATCGTAGACGACGGGATGACGGCACTGAAAACCGCCATCGATAAGCGCCAGGACTACGACGATGCCATGGTGTATCTGAACCTGCTCTATCTACGCAAGGCCAACGATCTCACCTGCGACGATCCTCAGCAGCGCGCGGACGACAAGGCCGCGGCCAACGGCTGGAGCGACAAGGCCATGGCGGCGCGCAAGAAGAAGGCCGAAGACGCAGCGAAGAAGAACCAGGGCGGAATCGTCCTGGAAGCCACTCCCACACCCTCGCCGCAGAAATAGCCGGGTTTGAATTTCCGCTAAGCCCCTCCCTTAGGGGAGGGGCTTAGTTTTTTCCGGACTGCAGCCGCAGCCCGTCTGGCGGCGATCGATTAGAATCGCAGCTTCATGTTTCGCAAAGTACTGATTGCCAATCGCGGTGAAATCGCCTTGCGCGTGATCCGCGCTTGCCGCGAGATGGGCATCGCCTCAGTCGCGGTGTTCTCTGAAGTCGACCGCGCTGCCTTGCACGTGAGCCAAGCCGACGAAGCTTATCCCATTGGTCCAGCCCCGGCGCGTGACTCCTACCTCAACACCGACCGGATTCTGGAAGGGGCCCGGCGTTCGGGCGCCGAAGCGATTCATCCTGGCTACGGTTTTCTTTCGGAAAACGCGGAATTTGCTCGCGCCTGCGCCGAGGCGGGGGTCAAGTTCATTGGCCCGCCTTCTTCCGCCATGGAGCTTATGGGCTCGAAAACGCGCGCGCGTCACGCCATGCAGGCTGCAGGAGTGCCGGTGGTGCCGGGGGCGTCCCGGGGGCTATCGATCAAGGACGCCGAAGCCCTGGCGGTTCAGATCGGCTATCCCGTGATGATCAAGGCTGCGGCGGGCGGCGGCGGCAAGGGCATGCGCCTGGTGCAAGCTGCGCACGAGCTGAGAGCTGCGTTTGAGACCGCCGCCAGCGAAGCTCTCCGTTCTTTCAACGATGCCGAGGTCTATCTCGAGAAATATATCGTGAACCCGCGCCACATCGAGATCCAGGTGCTGGGCGACGAGCACGGCAACGTCATCTACCTCGGCGAGCGCGAGTGTTCGGTGCAGCGGCGCCATCAGAAGGTGATTGAAGAGGCGCCTTCGGCCGTCGTGGATGAAGATTTGCGCCGGCGCATGGGCGCAGTCGCGGTACAGGCCGCGAAATCCGCCGGCTATACCAACGCTGGTACGGTGGAATTCCTGGTCGATGCCGCCCGCAATTTCTTTTTCCTTGAGATGAACACTCGCCTACAGGTGGAGCATCCGGTCACTGAACTGGTCACCGGCTTGGACTTGGTCCAGCTGCAGCTGCGGATTGCCTCCGGTGAGCGCCTTCCCTTTCGTCAGGAGGAGATAAGCCTACGCGGCCACGCCATGGAATGCCGCATCTACGCCGAGGATCCGGACAATAACTTCTTTCCCTCGCCCGGCAAGATCACACGCCTGTTAGAAGCGTCAGGCCCGGGAGTGCGCTTGGACAGCGGGGTCTATGAAGGCTGGACCGTCCCGCTGGACTACGATCCCATGCTGGCGAAGCTGATCGTCTATGCTCCGGACCGCGCTTCAGCCTTGGCGCGGATGCGGCGTGCGCTCGATGAGTACTTTGTCGGTGGCATCAAGACCAACCTACCCTTGTTGCGCCGCATCCTGGAGCATCAAGATTTCGTGGCAGGAGAAATCGACACCGGTTTTCTCGACCGACTGCTGACCGCTGCGGCCGCGCCTGGATTGAAGGACGGACTGGAAGAGGTCGCAGCCGTCTCGGCGGCGCTCTTTACCGCGATGGGCGGCGCCGTCGCCACTGTCAACGGGCCGAGCGCTCGCGAGAGGCGAAGTGGTGAAGAAGAGTCTGCCTGGATGCGCGCCGCACGTAGAGAAGGGGTTCTCCGGCGGTGATCTACGACGTCACCATCGGCCAAACCACCCACCGTGTAGAGTTGACTCGTGCCGCTGCGCGCTGGAGATGCAAGCTCGATGGCCGGGAGATTCCCGTCGATGTAGTGAGCCCGCGACCCGGAGTGCTTTCCTTGCTGATCAACGGCCGTTCGTTTGAAGTGAAGGAAGAAACCGGCGCAGGAACGACCAACATCGTAGTTGGACACGAGCGCTTCAGCGCCGCCGTGCGCGACCCCCGCTCCCTTCGTGGACGCCGCGGCCGAGACAGTGGCGGACAGGGCGCGCGCAAGATCACCGCGCCTATGCCGGGGAAAGTAGTACGAATTCTGGCGGCGGCAGGGACCGAAGTTGAAGCCGGCCAGGCGGTGTTGGTGATCGAGGCCATGAAGATGCAGAACGAACTGAAGTCGCCCAAGAAGGGAAAAGTCAGCAAACTCAGCGTCAGTGAGGGTGCTGCGGTTGAGACCGGCCAAACTCTGGCCGAAGTGGAATGAAAAGGTTCGAGTCGCCGCAATCCGGAAGTGGGAGCGTGAAAGCGGGAACAGTGACTTACTTCTGCGCGCCGAATTCCTTCAGTATCTGCTCCGCGTAATAATTGTGAATCTCGGCGTTGTCGCGCAGCGTTTCGTCGTACGCGGCGCGCAAGAACTGCTCACGTTGGGTGCGCAGCGTGTTGCGGATGGCCTGCTGTACGGTGGGATCGCTGACATCGCGCTGTCCGGCGGCCTCCTTGCCCAGCAGCTTGACGATGCGGTAGCCCAATACCTTCTGCGTCGCCGGGTTGATCACCGGGATGATATCGGTAAACTGGTTGGGCTTGAGTTTCAGCACGGCGTCGCGCGTAGAGGGATCGGTGTTCTTGAGCTGCGATTCCGGTGTAGCCCCGAGTTCGCCGCCGGAGCGCGCTGTATCCTGGTCTTCGGAATACTTGGCGGCTAACGTAGCGAAGTCCTCGCCGCTCTCCAAGCGGTTGTAGATCGTGCGGATCTTTTCATGCGCCTGCGCATCGTTCTGGGCTTTTCCCGGGATGTTCCCCGAGGGCGCGTTGGGAAGGCTGCTCACGTAAATGTGAGCCAGATAATACTGCGGCTCAATGACGTTGAATTGTGCCTTGTGTTCTTTGTAGTAGTTCTGGATGTCGGCGTCGGAAATCGTGACTTTGGAGGCGATCTCCTTGTTAAACAGCTTCTCGATGATCAGATTGCGGCGTATGTCTTGTCGGACATCATCTTCCGTCACACCGGCCTCTTGCAGCTTTTTGGCGAACTCTTCCTTGGTGTAGGAGGATTTGTTCAAACGACTGTCGATCTCTTCATCGGTGGCCACGATTCCCAGCTTTTCCGCTTTTTGCAGGTAGAGTTGGATGTTGATGATCTGTTGGAGAATCTGTAGCCGCAGGGCTTGTTCTTGTTCCGCGGTGAGCCTCTGCGGGGTCCCGGCGACCTGCTTGTTGAAGGCCTTGTCTACTTCCGAGCGCATGATCTTGTAGTTGTTGACCCTCGCCATCACGTCGCTACCGCCAGTGCCTTTGTTGGGACATCCCGTGAGCGCCAAAAGAGCCAGAACAGCGCCCGACAGCGTGAGCCTGCAACGCACATTATCAGATTGAATCAACAGTGATCCTCCCTACCTATTCCGATGACGGTAACCCAACATCCTGATGAGATTTCGACTACTTGGTCCCAGCCGCGGCGGATTGTCCGGTTTCAGCCAGGGCGCGGTCGATGATCGCGCGCATTTGCTCTTCCGGGACGGCGCCGGAGAGACGCTCGCCGTTGACAAACAGCGTCGGCGTCGAATCCACGCCCAGCTTGTCGCCTTCGGCCATGGATGCCCGCACCGCGCTATCGTCCTGCTTCTTAATGCACGCTTGCACCTTGGTGACATCCAGATGGTACTTGTTGGCCTGGTCGCCAGCGGCATTATCCAGGTTGTTGAAGGCTTCCTGTTGACTGTGGCCAGCAATCAACTTCTGATTTCCGTGGACATAATCGGCGAAATCCCAATAGGAGCTACTGCTCTGCTCGCCCAGGCAGTTGGCGTCGACCGCGGCATGCATGGCCCAGGGGTGGATCTCGACCAGCGGATAGTCTTTATAAATAACTTTGACCTTGCTCCCGTAGGATTGCATCAGACCGGGAAACAGGGACTGGTGCATGCGCGAACAGAAGGGACACTGGAAATCATCGTAATTGATGATCACGACTTTGGCCGTGGCGTCGCCCCGAACCGGCCTGCCCTTGACGTCGATCTTGGACATAAGGTCCTGGGAGATGTCGATGGTCTCCAGGTGCGCCAGCGTCTTGTGATCCTTGGAAATCAGGAAATCGTGGGTGCTGGTGTGGCTTCCCCCGGAGAAAGTAACAACGACCTTTTCGTAGCCCGGTATTTCGCTCGGGCCGGGCGCACCGAGAGCAATGTCGATTTCTGGCGGGACGTTATAACGGGACCTTATCTCCGTTCGGATGCGACGTGCGATGTCCGGGTCCAGTCCGCTGGAGGCGCCCGCGCTCTGCGCTTTGCACCCCGGAATTACCGCCAGACAGAAAAGAAGACTAAGAAAAATGACGCCAAGTCTTGACAAAATAACCACCTTCCTCACGAAACTCGCTATCTGAAATTATCTCATGAGGGCCCCTCGGAGCGGTTAGGAGAGAAGCTTTATCAGGGGCTGAGCCGCCGGGGTCGCATTCATGGACCCGGAGCGAAATCCCTCGGTATCCAGGCTGACGAAGGTGAAGCCAAGCGCCTTAAAAATCCTGGTAAACTCAGCCAACATCTCCCGGGTAAGCGCCCGGTCCAGCTCTTCGCCGGCAATTTCGATCCTGGCTATGTCGCCGTGATGACGCACACGAAACTGGCGAAAGCCAAGCCCGCGCAGGGCTTCCTCACCCTGCTCCACTGCTGCCAGGGCCTCTCGCGTGACCGGCCTGCCGTACTCGATCCTCGAAGAAAGGCAGGCAGAAGCCGGCTTGTCCCAAACCCTGAGGCCGGTTTGTCGCGCCAACTCCCGGATTTCAGCTTTGGTAAGCCCCGCGGCCAGCAGCGGCGCGGCAACCTTGTGCAAACGGGCAGCAGCCTGACCCGGGCGAAAATCGCCCTGGTCGTCCGCGTTGACACCGTAGACGATCGACAGGAAGCCCTGCTCTTCGGCAAACCTGCCCATCACCTCAAACAGCTCGTCCTTGCAATGGAAGCAGCGGCTGGGATCGTTGCGCACGTACTCGGCTCGCCGCATCTCCGCCGTCTGGATGACGCGAAGCGGAATTGCCTGCTCCCGGGCGAAGGTCTGCGCGTCTTGGAGGTGCGTACGGGCTAAACTGGGCGAATCGGCGATAACCGCCAGCATGTCACTGCCTAGGACCCTGTGCGCTGCCCAAGCCAGGTACGCCGAATCGACTCCCCCCGAATAGGCCACCAGCGTCCGCCCCAGGGCGCGCAAAGCTTGGTCGAGCTGCTTTTGCTTGGCGGCAAGCTGCATGCGTTGATTCTATCGCGGATAGAAGCAATCAGCACTCAGCAATCGGCCTGAAAGGATTGGGTGATTGGGCGATCGTGTGACCGAATCCCCAACTTGAATTTTCTACGGCCCCAGCAGCCGGTTGCTCCAGTCTCGGGCTGCTGGCTGAATGCTGACTGCCGGGTTAGAACAAGCGTTCCTGCCGTTTCATGTTTCCGAACGATCCGATATTAGCCAGGGTGAAGGCGAATCGATATTGGTTCTCATTGCGAATTGTACCGAGGGAAAAGCGACGGTATTCGACACTGATGCCGCAGCAGTCCCAGTTGTAGGCCGCCTGGCCGGCGCCATATTGGAGGGTTTGGAACTCGAAGTCGTACCCGATATTGCCTGCTGCGCTCCAACCGCGCTTGCTCGGGCTACCGTAACCCACCAGGGCCCGGACCTGGTTATAGACCTGCGGCACACACGGCACGGCGCTGAGTCCGCCGGGCAGACACGGCGGTAAGGGTGTCTGGGTACCGGGGCTGAACACAATCTCTCCCACATCCTGCATGTAGGCTTGGCTGCCTTCGACAAAATAGTTGCCCCACCGGTGCCGAGTGTACAGCGTGCTCGCATTGATGCGGCCGGTGGTGGTGTCGTAGTCGAACGCCCATCCCAGGTCAGTGTTGCTATTGGTGCGGAAATTCAACCGGGAAACCAGAGGCGAAAAAAGCCGGGGCTGCGTCAAGAACGCGATACCGGTGAGGGCGTCTGTGGTGGTAAAGACGTTGCGGGTGCCGTCGACTACAGCGCCACCAAAATTCTGATCCAGAAAATACTTCTGCTTGATCTCCCAGGTTACGAACGCATCAGCTCCTGAAGGAGTGCATCCCGCGGGCGCCCCAGGCCCTTTACTTTCTGCCGCAGACAGGCCCTTCGCCGCGGGCATGGCCGAGCTCTTACCGGCTCCTGGAGGTGACCCGGGCACTGTGCTGCTTGCCGGCAACGTGTTCTTTTCCGGTTCGCAGCCGCCGTGGACGCGCTTAAGGTACAGACGCTGCACCAGACCGTATTCCACTTCATTGGTGTTACTGAGAATGTCGCGGAAGTCGAAGCGAATGATGGAGCCAAAGTTTTCCACGCCGTTGGTGTAGCGATAGACGGCATATGGTTC
>DATDGP010000169.1:0-3589 GCA_036522035.1 Terriglobales bacterium | reverse complement strand
CAGGACGCACCTCCGATCAACATGCTTGCACCAAGGGTGGACAACAAGCCCAATGTCCCCAAAGCCAACGTGCTCAGACCAAAAATCAGAATCCCGGTTGAGACCACTATTTCTACCGGCCAGCGGGCGCGAACCCGCTCCATCATCAGCGCGCCCAGTATGGCACCTACGCCAAAGCAACCAAGCAGAGTCCCGTAGCCTAGCGGACTCTTGCTTACGCGATGAGGGACGGAGGCAAGAGTGCAAGAAGTGCGCTTGCGAAAAACATAACCGCGCCCGAACGAATCAGCAACGCGCGAAGCGCAGGTGAGTAACGAACATATCGAATCGCTGCCACGGTTGCGCCACTTAGGGTCTCGGGCGGCGCGGTGCGTGTGCGAGGATGCCGCCTCCAGCGGGCAATGACGAAAAGAACGCCGAAAAATGATGCTGCATTCAGGAAGAACGCGGTACTAATGCCCGCTAGTGTAGTCCGCCACGCAGATGGTCATTTATGAGCGCGGCGCGTGCGCGGGTGACCTTTTCGAGGATGTCGGATGCCTTTGCGGTCCAGATGAAGGGTTTTGGATTCGTATTGTGGTGGTCGATGTAGTCGCCGATGGCGGTGATGAGTTGTTCGAGGTCCTGGAAGACACCACGCCGGATCTGATTGGCGGTCAGGTCGCGGAAGAAGCGTTCGATCATATTGAGCCACGAGGCCGAGGTAGGCGTGAAGTGCACATGGAAGCGCTTGTGGCGGTCGAGCCAGCGCTGAACCCGGGGATGCTTATGGGTCGAGTAGTTGTCGCAGATCAGATAGATCTGCTTTTCGGCGGGGATGGTCTGGTCGATCATGCGCAGGAAGCGGAGCCATTCCTGATGGCGATGGCGCTGCTGGCACAGGCCGTAGACTTCTCCACTCGCCGCATCCAGAGCGGCGAACAAGGTGGTAGTGCCGTTGCGCTTGTAATCATGCGTCATCGTCTGGCCGCGGCCCTTCTTCAAAGGCAGACCGGGCTGGGTGCGGTCCAGCGCCTGAATCTGGCTCTTCTCGTCGACCGAAAGGACCAGTGCATGCTCGGGGGGATGGAGATACAGGCCAACGATGGCTTCCAGCTTCTCGGCGAAGTGCGGATCGTTGCTGACCTTGAAGCTCTCGATGCGATGCGGCTTCAGTCCATGCGCACGCCAGATGCGGCCCACGCTGGACTCGGAAATGCCCATGGCGCACGCCATCCTGCGGCGCGACCAATGCGTGGCTCCGGCAGGCTTGCTCTGCGTTGTCCTGGCAACCACCTGAGCGACGATCTGGGGCGAAATCGCCGGTGTCCGCCCCGGCCGGGGAGCATCCTGCATCAGGCCCTCGACACCCAGTTGGATGAACCGGCCTCGCCAAAGCGCCGCCATGCGTGGCGCAACTCCCAGCCGCTCGGCAATCTCCTTGTTCTGCATCCCTTCGGCCGCCAGTAAAATGATCCGGCTCCGCTGCACCACGCGCACAGCCGTGGTACGCCGGCGTGACAGCTTCTCCAACTCAAGCCGGGCTGCAGAGGTCAATTCAAGCCTTGGCGCGACACGCATACAGGGTCACCTCATCTTATGAGATGACGCTCTAAATATAAATGACTCTATTTATGGCGGCCTACACTAGAGGGAAAGACCGAACGTTTCGGTGATACAGCGAGAACAGCGCTCGAACTACTGGGGAGCGGTTAGAAAACCTGACAAAGCGAATGTTTTCCGAAGAAGCGTTCCATTCATGCCATAAGATTCGTCGACTCTTCTCGCGATTCAGCCATGCACGGAATCAAATGCAAGGAGCAAGAAGAATGGCAGCCAGGCTCACTGTCGCAGCAGCGGTGACGAAGTGTGCAGGGCCAAGAGGAGTGAAACGGGCAAGCATTGAAACAACGACGGGTGTGATCCCGCCGAACACTGCGTAAGCGATATTGTAGGAGAAAGCGACACCTGTGAATCGTACGACAGGAGGAAAGGCCTGAACCATCACGATAGGAATTAGTGTGGCAACACCAGCGCCTAATCCAGCAAGCACATACAGAGGCAACAGAGTCGAAGGTATTCGACCTGCCACCAGATAAAGCGCATAAGCGGGAGTAGACAATCTACTTCCACTGCGGGTAGAGTGTCTACATCTATGAGCGAGAAAGACCAATATAAAAACCGGATTGACCTGCTGCAGGGAACACTCGACATGCTTATTCTTCAGACCCTGCAATGGGGACCGCAGCATGGATATGGCATTGTCCAGGCTTTACGTTTGCGATCCGGAGATGTGCTTCAGGTGGAGACCGGATCACTGTATCCGGCTCTTCATCGATTGGAGCGTCAGAGCTGGGTGCAGTCTGAGTGGAAGCAGTCAGAGAGCAAGCAAAAAGCCCGATACTACCGAATCACGGCCAAGGGGAAAAAACAGTTGGCCTCGGATCTTGGCCGGTGGGAGCGGATTGTCGAAGCGATTGGGTCGGTCATGTACGTCAAGCCGGAGGAGAGTGAGTCATGAAGTGGTTCCCGGGCTTCGGTTTTCAGCGGCGCAAGCGCGAATTGCAGGAAGAGATCGATGCCCACCTGCAGATGGCAATTGCGGATCGAGTGGCGCGAGGCGAGA
Source organism: Terriglobales bacterium (assembly GCA_036522035.1). Classification (GTDB taxonomy): domain Bacteria; phylum Acidobacteriota; class Terriglobia; order Terriglobales; family Acidobacteriaceae; genus Angelobacter. The sequence continues at coordinate 984 of DATDGP010000169.1, read as the reverse complement.
CGGCAGAGGCGGCGCGGCAAGCGGCAGCGCGGGAGTTTGGAAATATTCCTTTGGTGCAAGATGTGACGCGCCAGATGTGGGGCCGGGGCTGGCTTGAACAACTGGGCCGGGATGTCCGTTACGCGCTGCGGCAACTGCGCAGGAGCCCCGGCTTTACGATCACCGCGACGGCGATGCTGACCGTAGCTATTTGCGCCAACAGCACCGTATTCAGTTGGATTGACGGCACAATGTTGCGTCCGATTCCCGGCGCGCGGGACACCGGCGATCTTGTGAGCCTGCAGCGGGGGGAACGGAACTTCTCTCCGACTCCGCCCTTCTCGTATCTCGACTATCGCGATTTACGCGAGCAGAATCATACCTTCGCCGGAATACTCGCATACCATCACGATTGGATCACGCTGACTGGCGGCGCACAGCCGGAGCGCGTCTATATTGCGAATGTTTCGGCGAACTATTTCGACGTGCTCGGCATCAAGCCGGTGCTGGGGCGCTTCTTTCTGGCTGAAGAAGAGTCGCGTCCTGCCGTTCCTAACGTGGTCCTGGGTTATTCGCTCTGGAAGACGCGTTATGCCGCGGACCCGGCAATTGTGGGCAAGTCGATCGATATTGCCCGGCATCCTGTGACGGTGATCGGTGTCGCACCGGAAGGGTTTGTCGGAGCAATGCCCGGGATCCGTCAAGATCTGTGGGTAACGCTTGATCCTCTCGGAACGGATGTGTGGCGGATGACGCATCGCAGTGGTGGTGCGGTCTGGCTGAACGTAATAGGAAGATTGCGGCCCGGCGTGAACCTTGGTACGGCAGCCCAGGATCTCGACACCGTGATGCACAACATTGTGGTGGCGTATCCGGACGATCATCTCGGCGATAACCGGAACACGCTCGATCCCATGTGGCGCTCGCCATTCGGCGCCAACGGATACATGGCGGCGACGCTGCCCATTCTGCTCGCCTTCGCCGCTCTGGTGCTGTTGCTGACCT
>DATDGP010000168.1:0-3538 GCA_036522035.1 Terriglobales bacterium | reverse complement strand
GTTGATGGCGCGACTGGAGTACTGACGGCTGGCCACAATGGCAGTGCGATCTGCTCCTTAAGGAGAAACCAATGCTCAAAAAACTCAATGCAAACATCATCCTGGCTTTATGCACAAGCTGCGCCTTAATCGCGTTTGCGTTCTACGAACGTTATGCAGCCTCGCACATCGTTCCCACAGTCGCGCTTTACGGCGCGGCGCCCGCGATCTACATCTTATTGCGGCACAAGGTTTGCAGAAATAAGTGCGGAGCATAAGCTGACTCCTCGTGTTCCGGAAGCGATCCGCACGTCGGTCCGATTGATCCTGCCGAACGATAGGGCTCTATCTTGGCTGCCCACAGCACAAAACCGTGCGGTCGCCAGGATGACCCGGTAGGGCAGTTAGGATAGAGCCGTTTGAAGGAAGCCGCTGCGTTTTGCAGCAAATGCGGTCAATCGATTCAGGACGCCTTGGCAGCCCATAATGGCTCGAAAACGCACGCGAGGCGTCCGCCGCGCCAGCGGCTTAGTTCAAACGGGCCACGCTACAGCGATTCATCGAGTCTGATTGGAACTCATCTCAACGAGCACATCATCGCCAAATCGCTCGCCGACGCGGATTACTACCCGAAAGTCGGCTTGTGTGAATCGATTCGCTGAGACTCCTGGATAGCGCGCCACTCGGACAGTGCGTTCGAGCGCCAGCGGGACGACAGCTGGCCTCGGGGCACTGGCCCCGAGGCCCGAACTGGGCTGCCGCGACTAAGAACCTTGGTCATGGCGGGGCTCGTCAGCGGGAATGTCGGAAGCGGCCACCTCAGGGGAAGGCTCTTCCTGCTTGCCGGCACGGTCGAGCTTCAGGACGCGGCTGACGTGGATCTCGGCAACGCGGTGTTTGACCGGCAGGGGCTTCTTTTTCGTGCCGTAATCCTTTTCGTACTCCCGATAACGAAGCCCGCCCTCGACTTTTACGTGGACACCCTTCTCGAGCTTGCCAATGAAGTCGGCAAGGCTCCCGAATGCGGCACAACGATGCCAGTCCGTGCGGGAGTCGTAGCCGCCGTTTCCGTTCTTCCAAGAAGCCTTGGTCGCCACGCAGAAGAGCGCGAGAGCCGTACCGCCCTTGATTGTCTTGAGTTCTGGGGCATTCCCCAGGAAGCCGATGAGTGAAACGCGATTTTGGTACATGGTTTGATTCTCCTTTTCTGCCTCGCTTTCTAGCGGGGCACCCTCGGAGGCCAGGTGGCACCATGCTCCCAAGGTCAAGCTCTGCTTTTTGTGGAGGAACCGAGAAAGATTGGTTTGTGAAGCCGGGGGTCGTGTTCCGGCCGAATCTTCTTGGAGGGACCGCAAACCCGCAGGGCAATGCCCAGAAGCAGAAGAGCGCCGTACCGCCAGGGCGCAGGGGTAGTTGCCAGCCTGCCGTGCCCGTGAGAAACGAGCGCGGAAAACGGAGTACCGGAATCGCACTCACGAGGGGGGATGCAGGAACTCAGGGCGATCCGTGACGCGCGGTCTTGTCGCGACGGTGCGCAAAAGGGACAAGGTCGGGATCGGAGGCTCGGCGGGAACGTGCGGCGCGGGGGAGCCTGTCAGGGCAAACACGGAGAAGGGGGGAAAGTCGAGCATAGGCGGAGTTCGCGAAAAGCACGAAAAGAAGCCCCTGCCGGCCAAGTTGCTGGAATGCACGAGGCTCGCGAACAGAGGTGCGTGGGGAAACCAGCACGACAGGGCTTCCGAGCTGACGCGTAGCGCCGATGGCAAGCTGTGATGGCGGTCGCGACACAGCTGGGATCGGGATGTGACGGCTTGCGGGGGCCTGTGGCGCCTCTCTTCAATGTCTGTGCCGAAATGAAAGCATGAATGCTGGTGGGCGGGGTTCATCGCCGACTGACTTCAGCGATTGGCGTCGGGAGCACTTGGGGTTGGTTTTCCTGCGGCGGCGCATCGGTCGGGGGAGTTCTTTCCAGGAGTGGCAGCACGCGGAGGATGACGCGACCCACGATGCCGAGGCTGGCAGGACTGCACTTGTCGGGAGTATCGAAGCGTGTGCCTCGCCAAAGGTCCGTCCGACCGGAAATAGTTGACTTCCCTACCCTCCGACCCTCAGGCTGGTCCTCATGTTTGCCCTGCTCTGTTCGCTGATCCGCCTTCTGGTTCTGTCCGGCAGTGTTCGGGAAATTGCCCTGGAAAACTTGGCCCTTCGCCAACAGCTCACGGTGCTCAAGCGGCGCTGTCCCCGACCCCGACTGCGAAAGGCAGATCGCTTGTTCTGGCTGTGCCTCTCCAGGACCTGGAAGAACTGGCGCCCAGCCTTGATCATCGTGAGACCGGAGACAGTGGTGTCCTGGCATCGCAAGGGTTTTCGGCTCTTCTGGACCTGGGTCTCGAGACGGAAACGCAGTGGTCGCCTAGAAACCAGTTCTGAGATTCGAGCCTTGATCAGGAAGCTGGCTGCCGCCAACCCTTTGTGGGGAGCACCCCGCATTCATGGGGAACTCCTAAAACTGGGAATCCAGATCTCGGAGCGCTCCGTCTCTCGGCTGCTTCCGAAGCACCGGAAACCGCCTTCCCAAACCTGGAAGACCTTCCTCGACAATCATGCCGATCACTTGGTTTCGATGGACTTCTTCACCGTCCCCACCGCTACCTTTCGAGTCTTGTTCGGGTTGGTGGTCTTGGCCCACCGTCGCCGTAGCGTGGTTCAGTTCAACGTCACGGAGCATCCCACCGCCGCCTGGGTGGCTCAGCAACTCCGCGAAGCGTTTCCGGAGGATGGTGCGCCGCGATACTTGATCCGCGACCGCGACCGAGTCTACGGTGAGGGATTCCGGGACCGCGCCGCAGAAATGGGCATCACCGAAGTGCTGACGGCACCGCAGAGCCCGTGGCAGAATGCCTTTGCGGAAAGACTAATCGGCTCCATTCGGCGGGAATGCCTGGACCACGTAATCATCCTGGGAGAGAAGCACTTGAGAAAGATTCTGCGCAGCTACTTCGAGTACTACCAGGAATCGCGCACTCATTTGTCGTTGGGCAAGGATCCTCCCGCCACCCGTGCCGTGCAACCGCCGGAGGTAGGAGCCATTGTGGAGATTGCGGAGGTTGGTGGCCTGCATCATCGCTACGAACGGCGTGCAGCGTAAGGTCGGGCTCGAACATATCGAGTCCCCCCAGTGCAACGCACAGCTGGCCTCGCGTAAACCACGGCTTGCTGATCGCGAGACCCTCTTCTTCCGACCAAACCAAGGGAAAACCGAGCCGATGGGAGCCATCAAACTGTGATCCCCGAGACCATCTGGCCAGTGAACCGCATTCCTACGGCATTTTGGCGAACCATACCCTTCGCAAAAAATCGATCACCACCGCTTGCTGCCCGATCTTACACTCCAGCTCAGTGATGCGATCTTCGGCCTTTTTCGCCTTGTTCTCCAGGCTCCACTCTGGTCGCCCGATGGGACGGAAGCCACTCGCACCCTCTTTGCGGTACGCGTCACGCCAGCGATACAGCAGACTTCGCCTAACCTTCAGCTCCCGGCTTAATCGAGACACCGATT
>DATDGP010000167.1:0-6473 GCA_036522035.1 Terriglobales bacterium | reverse complement strand
TGCCTTCATCGATGGCATGCATCAACTCCAGGTCAAAATACGGCTCGATGCTGCCCGTGGTGCGAATGGTCGTGACTCCAGTCGCAAGGTAAAGCCGCGGAAAACTGAACGGCATATTGTGATAAAGGCCGCCGCTGGCGGGATAGAAAAGATGGTCGTGCATGCCCACCAGTCCGGGCAGCGCCGAGTAGCCGGTGAAGTCCAAGCGCGTGGCCCCGGTGGGTACTTGCGCCGAGCCGCTGGGTCCAATGGCGGTGATCTTGTCGCCCGAGATCAGGATGGTCTGGTCGGCCTTGGCAGCCGCCCCGGTGCCGTCGATCACTCGTACATGCTCGAGGGCGATCACGCCTGCCGGAACGCGGATGAAGTCTTTGATGGGCGGTCCGGGCTGGGCGAAGCAAGCGGACGAGCAGACGATCGTTAAAGCGGCGAGGAAACGGCGCATGAATGGCCCCCCGGAGATTTCGGTGAACCAGTGCAGGATAATCGCGGATCGAAGGCCATGCAAGGGCCGGATTGTCCCACGCGGGCTCGAGTTTTTCTCTTGACATTGTGTACTAGTGTTATAGTACATTGAGTAGGCATGAGTTCCCGGCGGCCACCATTTCGAATTGGGTTGGACCTGCAGAGCGGCGTACCGGTGTATCGCCAGATCGTAGACCAGGTGCGCGGGGGTGTGGCTTCAGGAGCGCTTACCGTGGGCGACCAGTTGCCCACGGTGCGCCAGTTGGCGGTCGATTTGTCCATCAATCCCAACACCGTGGTGCGCGCCTATCGCGAGCTCGAACTCGGAGGCCTGCTGGAGACTCACCAGGGAAGCGGAACCTTTATCAGTGCCCAGAAGATACGCCGCGGAAACGAGGAGCGCGCCCGCCAGCTGGCGCGCATTGTTGAAGATTGCGTGTCGCGGGCGGGTGCAGCTGGATTTACCGTCGACGATCTGATCGAACAGTTGCGCGAATTGGCAACGGAGCCGGTTCGCAGGAGATAAACGCCATGACGAGAATCCCAATGAATCCAGTCAACGGAGTAGCAGTCACGGCCTTGTTGATTTCGGTCGCAACGGGAGCGGCGACGGCCGCCTCCATCCATCGCCCCTGGCCGATGATCGCAGGCGCGGTGACCGGCTTGTATCTGTTGTTCGCCATCAAGGTCGTTCGTCAATGGGAGAAGGTGGCGCTCTTGCGCCTGGGCAAATACGCCGGGTTGCGCGGGCCGGGATTGTTCACCATTGTGCCCATCATCGAGACGCTGAGCCCCTACGTGGACCAGCGCGTGCGCGTGGCCAGCGTGAGCGCCGAATCCACTCTGACGCGCGATACCGTCCCGGTGAACGTGGACGCCATCGTCTTCTGGATGGTGTGGAACGCGGAAAAGGCGATCCTGGAAGTCGAGAATTTTCTCGATGCCATCAACATGAGCTCGCAGACGGCGCTGCGCGAGTCGATCGGACGTCACGAGCTGGCGCAGCTGATCACCGAACGCGAAACTCTGGGCCGGGAACTGCAGCATATTCTCGACGAAAAGACCACTCCTTGGGGAATCACCGTGCAGTCCGTGGAAGTACGCGACGTCAGGATCCCGCCAGGGCTCGAAGACGCCATGTCGCGCCAAGCGCAAGCCGAGCGCGAACGGCAGGCGCGCATCATCCTGGGACAGGCGGAGACCGAGATCTCCAATAGCTTCGTGCAGGCGGCCGGCGCTTACAGCCAGAATCCGACGGCTCTGCATTTGCGCGCCATGAACATGTTGTATGAAGCCATCAAAGAACGCGGTTCGATGGTGATCGTGCCTTCGTCGGCGGTAGAGACCATGGGCCTGGGTGGAACCCTGGCTACGGCTGCCCTGGGCGGAGCGAAACCCTAAACATACCTCGTAGTAGGTCGAAAGGAGCCGGACATATGAACCGGATACTCGTAGTGTGCTTGTTCGCGTTAACCTTTGTTGCAACCATGGTGCCTGCCGGCAGCGCGCAGTCTGCGACCGCTAGCAACGAGCGTCCATCGTTTGCCGGAACCTGGAAGGGGACAATGAACGACCTCCCAGGAATAGAACTGGTGATTCAAGAAGCAGGCAAGAAAGTCAGCGGGGGCATCGTTTTTTATTTTCAGGAACGCGCCGACGTCAACAGTCCCTGGCGGGTTCGAGGCGACTATTCGGTGCCCTTGCTGAAGACTCGCGCCGAAGGCAAGGTCCTTACATTTGAGGTCCAACACCACGTGTGCCATGGGTGCTTGGAACTTGGTCGGAATGTCGCTTTTCGCATGGAACTTGCGAAGCCCAACGAGGCTCGGCTTGCCAGGCTGGAAGACGACGGGGCCGAAGCCGGCCCGCAAGTGATGTTAATCCGCGGAAACGAGGCTTCGGGCCAGGCAGCGCCGCCGCTACAAGCCGGGATCAGCGTGGAGATGCCGGTCAGCAAGAACGCATCACCGATGCCCGAAGCCGACCAGGAAGACGCGCTGATTGTGACTGTGACCGTCGACGGCAGAATGTATATGGGAACACGTCCAATCGATCTCGATGGCTTGAGCGCCGAACTTCAAGGGTCTTTGTCTTCCCAGAGAATGAGGAGGGTAATCTACATCAAGGCCGATAGTCGCGCTCCGTATGCCAGAGTAATGAAGGTCGTAGACGCGGTAACCGCGGCCGGCATCGAGAGGACAGTTCTTCTGACATCCCCATTGTACTCGCTGCATCGGGGCGCTGTGGCGCCTCCGAACGGCATGACACTTGTGACTGGTGGTTGCCTGTCAGCACTCTCGCGCTAAATTGTCCCTTCTGAGCTTTTCGACAGAGTCGAAGGTTCAGGTTTAAGCGCCGAACAGGCCCTTTTCTCGAGCCTCGTCGAGGCGGACTTCCAGGTAGCTCCACAGAGCTGGACAGCCCGCCTTGATGGGAGGCCCCACGCGGTGGACTACGCGTTCATAGCTGATGCCGTTTTCGCGCCAGCTTTGGCCGTTGTTGCTGAGGTTCAGCAGCACCGGCATGGCCCGGTCGACAGCGTGGGCGAAGCGGGCTTCGGGAGTCTCACGCCGCTCGAACTCCCGCCAAAGGTCGAGCAGGTTTGTTCCTTGATTATCTGGAAGAATCCCGAAGATTCGCGTAACCGCTGCCAGCTCAGCCGCTTTGCGTTCTTCCCAACCGCCTTCGGTGAAGACCATGGTATCCCCGGTATCGATTTCGCCGATGTCATGCACCAGGAGCATACGAGTGACGCGATTCATATCCATAGAAGGCTCGGCGTAAGGCGCCAACGAGAGAGCCAGCATTGCCAGTTGCCAGCTGTGCTCCGCGGAATTCTCGTAGCGCTCCAGTCCCAGAGGCCGGACCTTTCGCGTGATTCCTTTAAGCTTGTCCAGCTCGAGAATGAAGTCAATGATCTGTCGCATTCATCTTTTCCGTTGTGCCTAATCGAAGGTGTTAGGTCGCTGGATTACGGTCGTAAGCCGCGGGCCTAAAAGGCCTCTTGAGCACAAGAATCTTCACTTCCAAAACTGTCTCTAGTCCCGGCACCAGGGAACGTGGCAAGACGATGCGCACCACTGACTGTGTGTCCTCCTCGACTTCGAGCAGGCGCACTCCGGATGCATTGTGGACTGCCTTCGGGAATCGAGCACAGGCGAGCCGGCGCCCGCTGACGAGGAGAGCAAAGATGGTCAGCGCATAACCGTGCCCTCGTTGTGTGGCGCATGGGTCGCGTGTGGAGCTTACCTTGCAAAGCAATGAGAATAATAGCGGACTTGAATCGCGCGCAAGAGCGGGCAGGCCAGTGCAACGTCCGCAGGGTCGCCGATGCTAGAATAAGAGACTAAGCCCATCCCGATGGACCGCACTCACATCCGGAATTTTGCCATCATTGCCCACATCGACCATGGGAAGAGCACGCTATCGGATCGGTTGCTTGAGCTAACCGGAGCGCTTTCCCAACGCGAGATGCAGGAGCAGGTCCTCGACGCCATGGACCTGGAGCGGGAGCGCGGCATCACCATCAAGGCCCACGCGGTGCGCATGAAGTACACCGCGCGCGACGGCCAGCAATACCAGCTTAATCTGATCGATACGCCCGGGCATGTGGATTTTTCCTACGAAGTTTCGCGCTCACTCGCTTCTTGCGAAGGCGCTCTGCTGGTCGTCGACGCGTCCCAGGGCGTGGAAGCGCAGACACTGGCCAACGCGTATCTGGCCATCAACAACCACCTCGAGATCATTCCCGTTATCAACAAGATCGATCTTCCGAGCGCCGATATTCCGCGCGTCAAGGAGATGATCGAGCAAACCGTGGGGCTCGATGCCAAGGACGCGCTGCTGGTGAGCGCCAAGACCGGCCAGGGTGTTCCCGAACTTTTGGAAGCCATCGTGAAGCGGCTGCCTCCGCCAAAGGGCAATCCGGAGAACGCGCTGCAGGCGCTGATCTTCGATTCCTGGTTCGATCCCTACCGCGGCGTCATCGTCTTAACCCGGCTTTTTCAAGGCACGCTGCGCAAGGGGATGAAGGTTCGCCTGTGGTGGAACGGGAAGACGCTGGACGTGGAGACGCTAGGCGTGCTCACGCCGAAACCGATGGAAATCGAAGAGCTGGTGGCGGGCGAAGTGGGCTTCATGATTGCCAATAACAAGACGGTTTCCGACACCAAGATCGGCGACACCATCACCGAAGATGCGCACCCGGCTATCGAACCCCTACCCGGTTTTGAAGACATCAAGCCCATGGTCTTTGCCGGGCTGTATACCGTGGACGCGCACGAGCACACCGCGCTGCGCGAGGCGCTCGAAAAACTGCGCCTCAACGACTCTTCGTTCTTCTTCGAGCCGGAGAGCTCGGTTGCGCTGGGCTTCGGATTTCGCTGCGGCTTTCTCGGACTGTTGCACATGGAAATCATCCAGGAGCGGCTGGAGCGCGAGTTCGGGCTTGAGCTCATTACTACCGCGCCGGGCGTGCGCTATCGCGTTACCAAGACCGATGGCGAAGTGATCGAGGTGGACAACCCCTCGCGCTGGCCTTCGCAAAGCGAGATCGGCAAGGTTGAAGAGCCGGTGATCGTGGCCACGATCCTCACTAACGAGGAGTACGTGGGCGGCATCCTCAAGCTGGTGGAAGAGAAGCGCGGCAAGCAGAAGGGTTTTGAGTATGTGACCTCGTCGCGGGTAATGCTGACCTACGAATTGCCGCTGAACGAGATCGTTCTCGATTTCTACGACCGGCTCAAAACCATCTCCCGAGGCTATGCGTCGCTGGACTACCACTTTTCCGGGCATTGGGAGTCGCCGATGGTGAAGCTGGACATCCTGGTGGCGGGCGACCCGGTCGACGCACTCTCCATCATCGTACACCGCGATTTCGCTTACGATCGCGGGCGCGCGCTGGTTTCGAAGATGAGGGAATTGATCCCGCGGCAGATGTTTGAAGTGGCCATCCAGGCATCGATCGGGGCTAAGATCATCGCTCGCGAGACCGTGGCCGCCATCCGCAAAAACGTGCTGGCCAAGTGCTACGGCGGCGATATCACGCGCAAGCGCAAGCTCCTGGAAAAGCAAAAAGAAGGCAAGAAACGCATGAAGCGAATCGGTAAGGTCGACATTCCTCAGGAGGCTTTTCTTGCCGTGCTCAAGGTTGGCGAAGGCGCGTGATGCCTAAGGCCGAGAAAAGTTGCTTCCAGGAAATGTGCAAATCGTTTCGCTCCTAAGGCGAGCCTTCCTCATTTCTGGTGCAATCTCGCTTCGAGTCCAGTGAGCCAAGGTAAGCCATTTGTAATCAATCGTTTAAGGGATGCCTCCGAAATATGGCCAGAGCCGGTTTGATCTCTTAGCGATTTCTAATCTTCGCCTTGAGCAAAGTGAAATTCACAGATTTTTCCACAGGGTTCATTGAAGCAGGCCTAGAGCTAATCCCTTATTCCCTTGAAGCTTACGGTGATGAACGTCTCTACCTCAACTGGCTGGCCATTCAGGAGGTAGGGGCGGTAGCGCCACCGGCTTACAGCCTCTCGGGCTGCGGGGACAAGCAAAGGCGGCCCGCTGACGACGATCAAGCTTTGAATGGTCCCATCTTTGGCGATGATGGCGTGAAGGCGCACGTCACCCTTGGCGCCGGTGATGATCGCGATCCGCGGATATACGGGCTCTACTTTCGTCAATAGCTGACCTTCCGAGATTACCGACACGTGAATTCGCGGCGGTGGCTGCTCGGGCACTACACGAGTGAGGGGCGCATCGGGAAGCGGAGGGCCATTCACAGACCCAACGGTGATCGGGAGGGAGTTTTCCTCGCTCCTCGGACCTGCGCTCACTTCATGCCTGCAAACAACGCAAGGCCGGACGGTCAGTGACACCGCTCGCGAAATCTGCAGACCTCCAGCGCTGGGATGTCCATCAGGCGGCCTGGTTGCGTTCGGTCGCCCCAGAGGTGCGATGATGGCGACGCGCGCGGAAACCGGAATTACGCCGGTGGAGAGCAAGGGAACAACGATCAC
>DATDGP010000166.1:0-6165 GCA_036522035.1 Terriglobales bacterium | reverse complement strand
CACCTGCGACGCGGGACATAAGACTGTATCAGCCGATGCGGGCGTCCCGACCTGTGTCGTCCTTGGTCATCCTGAACTGGAGCCGCTCGCCCCGAGTGAAGAACATCTACCCATGCGCGTGGCAGATAGCGCCACAGTCCCGGAAATTGGCGAGATGCTGTGTCTGGTCCCGCGTCACGTCTGCCCTACTGTCAACAATTTCGATGACGCGGTGATCGTCGGTGGCGGGAACCTGATTGGAATTGAACCGGTAAGCTCCCGGGGACGAGAGCGGCCAATCCCCATCTGAGGAGGGATAGCCGCATTGGGCGCGGTATCCCGTCAACCCAGACAATCCGGGGGCATTAATAAGGATAGGTGCCCGCGTAGCTGAATGCCATTCGCTGCCCCAGACAACTCGTTATATATCAATAATTTACGAGGCAAAGTTTCCCAGCGCTCTCTCTATAACAATCAGGAGCTACCACCCCTTCATAAGCCTTGCAGAATCAAACGCTTACACTTCGTCGCAAGGGGTAAATTATCCAATTCATCTCTTGACAAGTATATAACTTAAATCATATATATATTACTGTGTATAGAAGTCAATCCTATGACTGAACTCGATTCTCAGAACTTCATTCCACTCAAGACTCACTGGTTTCACATCATGCTCTCGCTTGCAGGTGGAGAGCAGCACGGATACGGAATCATGCAGGAAGTCCGGCAGCGCACCAGCGGAAAAGTGCGTTTGTGGCCGGCGACGCTGTATGGATCGATCAAGCGGCTGATCGAGGCGGACCTGATCGAGGAATCCGACGAACGCCCCGCGCCGGAATTGGATGATGCCCGGCGCCGCTACTACCGACTGACGCCTCTCGGCAGGCGTGTGCTCGACGCGGAGTGCGAGCGCCTGCAGGAATTGGTGCGCGTGATTCGAGTCAAGCAAGCCACGGTGACAGAATGACCTTCACCTCACGCATCTGTCGTTGGCGGGTTGCTCTCCACCGGATCCCCGTCGCGTTGTTGCTTCTCTTGCTGACGTCTCCCTTGCCGGCACAACCAGCTGGGGCCGCTGATTTCCCGACAACGACGGATCCCAAAGAAATTGTGCGCCGCTCCGTCGAGATCGACCGACGCACGGCCGACTTGGCGCGAAATTATACTTACCAGCAACGTGAAGTGAGAAAACACCTGGATCACCACGGTGAAGTCAAATCCACTGTGATCGAAACCTGGGACGTGACCAATCTCTACGGCGAACCCTACTCACGCCTGATTCATAGAGACGACAAACCACTCGGCGCGAGCGACGAGGTCTGGCTGATGCGACGCTTCTACGTCGATGCCACGGCCCGGGTCCTCGTGGTCAGCAATCGGGCCGTCCAACTGGAAGACTCGTTTTCCAACTACAAGAGATTCGCCACCACCACAAAGATTCTGCCGGGAGTGCGGGAAGTGGACCCGAAATAAAACCAGCGGCAGTCACGAGAGCCACGAATGGTGAGGTCATGAGCTTCGCATTTAGCATTTACCGGAGGTTGGCGCGCGCCTTTCCGCACGAATTCAAGATGGCCTATGGCGTCGAGGTGCTGCATTTGGGAGAGGACCATGTGGATCACGTCGCTCAAAGGCATGGCGCCGCCGGGTTGATCCCGCTGATCACCGACATCGCGGTGCGTATACCCCTCGAATACCTGAGCGAGATGCGCCGCGACATGCGGTATGCGTTCAGAGCACTGATCAAGTCCCCCGGCTTCGCGCTGGTCGGCATCATTTCCTTGGGGCTCGGCATGGGAGTGACGACCTACGTGTACAACTCGAAATTACAGGTGTTATTCCGTGAGCTGCCGGGGGCGGCAAATGCCCAACGTTTGGTCATGCCGGAGAAGCCTGTCTCCTATTACTACATCGAACAATACCGGGATCAAAAGAGCCAGTTCACAGGGGTGGCAGCATTTCAGACCGGCATCCCCTTCAATGTCACCTTTGAAAGTAATGGGAATCTGAAACCGCTGCGCGTCTTCGGACAACTTGTGTCAGCCGACTACTTTTCCGTCCTCGGCGTCCAACCGCAGCACGGAAGAATGCTCAGCCCCGCACTTGACAAGCCCGGCGATGCGCCGGTTGTGGTGATCAGCGATCGTTTCTGGCGCAATCGCCTCAACTCTTCTCCCGACGCAGTGGGACAAACGCTGCGCCTGAACGGACAACCGGCGACCATCGTGGGAATCACTCCGAAGAATTTCAATGGTGCCCTTTCCATCAATCCCGCCGAGCTGTTCGTGCCGATCACAGCGCCGGCCGCTTTGGCCCCGGAGCTCGCCAACGACGTGCTCCATCGGCGGACCGCTAAGGAATTTCTGGCCATCATGTGCCTGGCGCCCGGTGTCACTATTGAATCCGCCGAAGGCGCCCTCGACGCGATCACACGTCGTCTCGACGAGCAAGATCCTGCGACGACGCCGCGCGCCGACAAAGGCAGGCGGGTGACCTTACTGCTGGCCGGTACCATGGCGCCGCTCCCCCGGAATCTGAAGCCCGTATTGCTCGGATTCTTCGTCGTGTTGATGGGGCTGACTATGACCATCGCGTGCATGAATCTGGCAAATATGCTGCTCGCGCGCGGCGCCAATCGCCGAAAGGAGTTGGCAATTCGCCTGGCCATCGGGGCCAGCCGCTTTCGGCTGATTCGGCAGATGACGAGTGAAGGCATTTTGCTCGCGCTGCTGGGCGGCATCGCCGGATCGGCGTTCGCCTATGGCCTGTCTGTGTTGAACTCGAAATTCAAAGAGCCCACGGCGGTGCCGTTTGAAACCGCTCCAACTCTGGATTGGCACCTAGCCGTGTTTGTGTTCGCTCTCGCCATCCTGTGCGGCCTAGGGTTCAGCTTGGTGCCCGCCCTGCGGGCGACGAAAGCCGATGTGACCCCGGCGCTCAAAGAGGGTTCGGCGCTTCAGCTGCCTGGTTACCGGCACCTGGGCCTGCGCAACTTGCTGATGGTGGCCCAAGTCGCGGGATCGCTCATGCTGCTGCTGATCACCGGGATCCTGGTAGTGGGAATTAGCCAGGAGAGCCGCATCCAAACCAAATTCGATCCGCGCACGATGTATCTGTTGTCGATCGATCCGGTGCGTGACGGTTATTCGCCAGAAAAAGCGCAGTCTCTGTTCGAGAAACTACCCGAACGGCTCAAGACCGTCAGCGGGGTACGTAAGTTCGCCCTGGCGGCAGAAACACCTTTCCCGCTCCCAGACGAAGATGCGGAGATCCAATTGACGGCGGAAGACCTCTCTGGGGCTTCGCGGGTTCAGATATCGGCGGTAGAGGAAACTGTGGGTGCGGGCTATTTTGCCGCCCTGAGTGAGCCGATGCTGGCGGGCCGAGAGTTCACAGAGCTGGATCAACGGAGCCAGGCAGACGGATCGAAGACCTTGCCCGCGGTGCTGAATGAGAGCGCAGCGCACGGATTTTTCCGCCATGGTAATGCCATCGGAGAGCGCATTAGGGACGACAAGCAGTCTTACGAAGTCGTCGGCGTGGTGCGCGATTTGCGAAATGGCGTCGCCATCACCCAATCCGTAGTTTATTTGCCGCTGTCGGAGCGCAATTTTAAGCGGCCGCCGGCCGATGGCATGACCATGATGGTGCGGTCGGATGCAGACGCGGATGCGCTCGGCGGCGTTCGGCGCGAGATCGCTTCGATCGATCCGAACCTGAACATCTTCAATGTCGAAACGCTCAGCGGCTACCTGGAGCGCAGCCGGTCCCATACCCTGTTCGCCGTCAGCACCTACGGCGGCATTGGATTGTTCGGCCTGGTGTTGGCCGCGATCGGCCTCGCCGGCGTCACTGCGTATGAGGTGGCTCAAAGGCGCAAAGAGATCGGAATTCGTATGGCGCTCGGCGCGCGTAAGGGGCAGGTGCTATGGCTGGTGCTGCGCGAAGGTGCGACTCTGGTGAGCGTCGGAACCGCCCTGGGATTTCTGGGCGCAGTAGTTCTGGCAAGACTGCTGTCGGCGCTGACCGACATTTTTGCCGAGTCGTTTAATGTTGGCACGAGGGATCCGCGCTTGCTAGTCGGTGCACCCTTGCTGCTGGCGGGGCTGGCAATGCTCGCCTGTTACGTGCCGGCTCAGAGAGCGGCAAAAATCGATCCGCTGAAGGCACTGCGCCAGGAGTAGCCTCCCATCGGCAAAAGAAAAACAATCTCTTCGACCTCTACTTTTTCTCGGGCACCGCTTCGATAAGAAGCGCAAGGGCCTGCTGGAAGCCTTTGTCTCCCGCTTCGCTGCCCTTGAAGTGGCCCATGCGGACTATCACGAGATCGTGAGACGGAATGATCAGAGTGGTCTGGCCTCCAGCGCCGGCCATATAAAATGCTTCCTTCGGTACCGGGTACCTCCCATCTCCATTGATCCAGAAAAAGCCCCCGTAGACGGGGCGACGGTCGGCCTCCCAGGCAGGTGCCAGGGTACTGACAAACCGGACGTATCCCTCGGGCAGAATCCTCTCGCCCCTCCAGACTCCATCTTGAAGATAGAGGTTTCCCAGACGCGCCCAGTCCCGCGCCGAAGCCAGCTCGTACCCTTGGGTCAGAAAATTTCCGAACGGATCGGTTTCGAGCACCATGGTGCGAATGCCGATTTTGTCGAAGAGGGCCCGGCGTGGGAAAGACAGGTATTCTTCTCCCCGCTTCTCGACAGCCAGGCGGATTAGGTAGTTGATCAAAACCGGATCGGTGTTGTGATAGCGACCCACCGTGTTGGGCGGCCACTGAAGCGGGCGAGTGGCAGCATAGTGGAAGGAGTCGATACTTCCCGTGTAGAGATAAAGGTGATCAGGATAGGTTCCTAGGGGGTTATAGTCGGGATCCTGCGGGGCTTTGATCCTGAGGCCGCTCGACATGTGCAGGATATCGGCAATCCGGATCTTGGCTCGGGGGTCACCCGCACCTTGCCATTCGGGAATGGGCGCCGGCTGCCAAAGATCATAGGCACCTTACTTGATGAGGATCCCCATCAGTGTACCCGTGAGACTCTTGCCCATAGACCAGCCTTCGAGCGGGGTACGAACCGTGATGCCGGCTCCGTACCGTTCACCGATGATTCGCCCGCGCCATGTAACCACGAAGGCAGCGGTCATCTCAGCAGCCGAAGCGAAGGCCGCGTCCACTGCCTGCTTTACCTTGACCGCATCCAGTTCCGGCGGCAACGGATCCTGGGGCAGAAGGTCTCCCATGGGCCACGGTTGTTTCGATGCATCTGCCAGATGGCTCTTGAGTTTGACCGGGCTGAAGTTCACTGAATTCTGGCCGATGGGAAGAGTCACGCATCCTTGGTCGCCCAGATACTTGGCGGTCCGTGTGACGCCGTTCGGAAGCGCGATGGTGACGGTCTTGTTGGCGCGATCGATGACCGGCTTTCCCACCTTCGCGCGCTCGGCGTAGGGGCTGGTGAAGTATCCGACATTTTCGGCAGCGAAATCGGGGTCCAGTCCGGTAATAAATACCGCCGAACACATGATTTTGGCAAACCCTGAGGTGTGATGTAGTAGTGGATCGCCCGGCGGCGGCACGTATGGCGTGTTGAGCTCAAGTGATTTCGCGCGCGCGATCAGCTCCTCCCGAGTGGCCATCGCAGCCGTCGGGGCAGGAGCGCCCGTCCTCAGGCGCTCCCATACCAACTCTAGAACTTGTTTTTCGCCGCCCCGCAAGATTGGCGGAGTCTTCAGAATGAGACGGTCGCCTTGGAGTGTCACAAAACGGACTTGGTCAGAGCCAACGCGGTTTTCTAATGCATCAACTTCCACATGGTGGATGACCTTGTCGCCGGTGAAGCTGTAGGTCCCGGCATAGGCCACCAACGTCGAAAACGCCTGGGCTCGTTCCTCAGCCGGCGCCGCCAGTCGGTCGTAGACTGAAAGTGGTTTCCGACCGCCATTGGTGATAATCACCGACATTCGTCCATCAGCCGCGTAGCTAATCAGGCCATTTGGATGCAAGCCGTACACCGCGTTGTTTACCTTGCCCGCATCGCTTGACGATGTAACCGAAACTAATTTCCAGGTTCCGACGAGCGCGTCCTTGGATTGCGCCACAAGCAGAGACGGGATCGCCAAAGCGAATATGCTGACGGCAACCGCCAAAACGGTCTCGATGATTCTCTCAGGTTTCATAAACGCCTC
>DATDGP010000165.1:0-45143 GCA_036522035.1 Terriglobales bacterium | reverse complement strand
GGCTTCCCTCTGGTATCTGTGGAAGCGCAGTCCTGTGGCCGACGCCATCGCCGTAACCGGCGCCGAAGTCGGTGTGGTTTTCTTTGGAGTGGTCCTGGTCAGCGGTCCGATATGGGCTCGCTACGCCTGGGGCACGTTTTGGGTGTGGGATGCGCGGTTGACCACCAGCTTGATCTTGTGGCTGCTCTACGTCAGCTATCTGATTCTCCGCCGCTCTGCAGAAGCTGGGTCGACCCAGACCCTGGCGGCCGTGCTGGCGATCTTTGCGGCGCTCGACATGCCCATCGTCTATATGTCCAATCGCTGGTTTCCTACCAGCCATCCGCAGCCGATGATCGGCACCGATAGGATCGACCCCACCATGCAGCACGTTCTTTTGTGGAACATGCTGGCCTTCTCGATGTTCGCCCTGGTGATCGCATGGTTCCGCTACGAACTGGAACGCACCAGCCAGAAGATCAATTTGCTGCACGTTCAGAAAGTGGCGAGGGGCATCGGATCGACGGTCGTGCCGGCGATCTTCTGGTTCGCAGGCGAGGAAAAACTCCTGCATGAAAAGATGGTCCAACACCGCACCATGGTGATTGGATACGCGGCCGTTTGGATCATCTACGGGAGTTACTTGCTTTTCCTGTTCCTGAAGCTGCAACGGCTGCGCCGCGAGGCGAGCGCGCTCGGATTGGCGGAGAATTAGATCGAAGCCCTGTGCGCAGGTTCGCCAAAAACCGTAGCTTTCGATTTCGGGCATACCGGTGTCCTTATGGGGTGCTGAATCATTCGGCATCCGCACTCTATGGCTGTCAGCTCCCGAATTCCGGAGCGCCGATGAAACCGTGACTCTCGACGACGTAAGGCCTAGTTTCACCCTGTCCGGCTTTTGGGACCTGCCTTCGCTCCCTCCGAGAGATCACGATCTGAGCATGGAACAGGCCGGCCGCGGTAGACTGACTGGGTGACCACCGACGCCACCAACCCTCTTGCTCAGGCCTCCTCTTCCTACCTGCGTTCGGCCATGCACCAGCCCATCCATTGGCACGAGTGGGGACCGGAGCCCTTTGCCAAAGCCAAGGAACAGAACAAGCCGATCCTACTCGACATTGGGGCGGTGTGGTGCCACTGGTGCCACGTGATGGATCGTGAATCCTACGAAGATCCAGAAATGGCCGCGTTGATCAACGAAAACTTCATTGCTATCAAGGTCGATCGCGACGAGCGTCCTGACGTGGATAGCCGCTATCAGACTGCCACGCAAGCCATCAGCGGGCAGGGCGGCTGGCCATTGACTGCTTTCCTCACACCGGAAGGCAAGCCGTTTTACGCCGGAACTTACTTTCCGCCTCGCGATTATCAGGGCCGTCCCAGCTTTCGCCGCGTTTTAATCACCCTGGCCCAGGCGTTCCGGGAAAAAAATGCTGATGTCATGGAATCGGCCGAAAACGTGATGAGCGCCATCAGCCAGGCGGAGGGATTCTCAGGTAAGTCCGGTTCCTTGCGGTCGGAGATGGTCGAGAGCATGGTGGAGTCGGCGGTCAAACTCTTCGATTCCGAGCACGGAGGGTTCGGAGCGTCGCCCAAGTTCCCGCATCCCAGCGCCACCGACTTGCTCATGCAGCGCTACGCCGAAACGGGCAACCAGAACTTGCTCAACATCGTCAGCATCACTCTCGAGAAGATGGCCCAAGGCGGCGTTTACGACCATCTTGCCGGCGGCTTTCACCGCTATTCCGTCGATGAACACTGGGTGGTCCCACACTTCGAGAAGATGGCCTACGACAACTCCGAGCTGCTCAAGAACTATGTTCACGGGTATCAGCTCACGCGCAACGAATTCTTTGCCTGGGTGGCAAAGGACATTATTCGCTGGATGGACGAATGGCTCAGCGACCGCGAGCACGGTGGTTTCTACGCCTCCCAGGATGCGGATTACTCGCTCGACGATGATGGCGACTATTTCACGTGGACCCTCGACGAGACCAAAGCCGCCCTCGGCGACGAGGAACTTGAAGTTGCCGCGCTGCACTACGACGTCGGCGAAGTTGGCGAGATGCACCACAACCCGCAGAAAAATGTCTTACATGAGGCCGCGAGCATCGAAGACATTGCCAGGCGTTTGAAGAAAACGCCGGCGCAGATCGAGGCCACTCTCGAATCGGCCAAGCGCAAGTTGCTGGCGGAGCGTCTTAAGCGTCCGACTCCTTACGTAGACAAGACGATCTATGTGAGCTGGAACGCGCTGTGCATCTCGGCTTATCTCAAAGCCGCCCAGGTGTTGGGGCTCGACCACGCGCGCCAGTTTGCGCTGCGCTCGCTCGATCGCATTCTCTCCCAGGGCTGGAATCGATCGACTGGGTTGAAGCACGTGATTGCCTATTCCGATCCTCAGGCTGGCAAGCGCAGCGTTCCCGGCGTGCTCGACGATTACGCTTTCACTATCATTGCTTGCCTCGACGCCTACGAAGCCAGCACCGATCTCAGCTATTTCCACTTCGCCGAGAAAATCGCCGAGGCCATGATCACGCGCTTCCGGGATCGCCACGAAGGCGGTTTCTTCGACATCGCGACCGGGCCGGAAGTCGGCGAGGGTCTGATTCTTGGCGCTTTGGCCGCGCGCCGCAAGCCGATGCAGGACTCGCCGACGCCGGCAGGCAATCCCATGGCCGCGATCGCTCTTCTGCGGCTCTACGCTTTCAGCAACAACGCTAACTACCGTTTACTCGCCGAGGGTACCCTCCAGGCGTTCGCCGGAATCGCCGCGCATTACGGGCTTTTTGCCGCGACCTACGGCATTGCTCTTGATATGTACTTGCGGCCACACACGCAAGTAGTGATCGCCGGCACTGGCGACAAGGCGGACAAGTTGTTGGCGGCGGCCGTGGCGCGATTCTCCCTCAACAAGTCAGTCCTGCATCTTGGTGAGGGCGAGATCGTTCCCCAGATGCTGCCACCGGCCCTGGCCCAGACTGTTCCCCACTTGCCCGCTGTAAAAGAAGGAAAAACCGTCGCGGTGGTGTGCAGCAACTTCACGTGTCAGCCGCCGATTGCAGAGGTCGACGAATTGCACCAACTGCTACGAAACGATTAGCGGGGCAATTTCGCCGCAGAAGAGAGCCTTAGAGGGCAAGGCATTGACGCTTACATATCCGCTCTCATCTCACGACTACGAATAAGCCTCGTCCAGCAACTCTACCACGTGTTTGACGGGCTGCTTGAGCCCGCGCTGGGCAATTCCTGCCCTCAGCTGGATCATGCAGCCGACGTTGGCGGTAGCGATCATGTCGGAGGTCACCGAAGCGATGTCATCCATCTTGGCTTCGAGGATTTTCATCGAGAGTTCGTTCTGGACGACGTTATACACGCCCGCGCTGCCGCAGCATTGATCAGAGTGGGGCAACTCCACCACCTGGCAACCGATGGCCGCGAGCAACTCACGCGGCTGGGAGCGGATCCGCTGCGCGTTGGCCAGATGGCACGGGTCCTGGTATGCGACCTTCTGCGTGATCTTCTTTTTCGGCGCGCGGACGCCGATCCCCGCCAGATACTCCGTCACGTCCCGAGTCTTGGCCTTGAATAGCCGGGCGCGCGCGGCGTATTGATCATCGTGCTCCAGCAGATCGTCGTACTCCTTCATATGCGAGCCACAGCCGGCGGCATTGGTCACGATGGCGTCGTAGTCACCGGCCAGAAAGATTTCGATATTGTGCCGGGCCAGCTTGCGCGATTCGTCGCGAAATCCAGCGTGAGCGTGTAAGGCGCCGCAGCAACCCTGGCCCGCGGGCACGTGGACTTCAATTCCATTTTGAGTCAGCACATGGATGGTCGAACGGTTGAGATGGGAGAAAGCAACGTTGTTGATGCAACCGGCCAGGAACCCGACCTTACCCCGGTATTCACCCACAGCGGGAAAGACTTTGCCGATCTCGCCGAAGAAGAACTCCTGGTCGATCTCCGGAGAGATACGCTCCATATCGGCAACCCCAAGAAGTTTGAGGAGTCCGGACTTGCGGACGAGCGTCCGGGCTCCCGACCGCTGATAGAAGCGCATCAACCGAGCCAGGAAAGCCAGGCGGCCGTAGTTGACGATCACTTTGCGGTAGAACCACGAGCGCAGGGTGCGTTCTTTCCAAGGGCGTTGGCAGTTTTGTTCGATCTGCGCGCGGGCCCGTTCCACGATGCGTCCGTATTTCACACCCGAAGGGCATGCGATCTCGCAGGCCAGGCAGCCTAGGCATCGGTCTATATGCGTGGTGTAAGCCTCCCCCATCTCCATCTTGCCGTCGTTCACTTGCAGGATCTGGTAAATCCGGCCGCGCGGCGAATCCATCTCCATGCCCAGCGTCTTGTACGTGGGACAGTGGTTCAGACACAGTCCGCAGTGCACACAAGTGCTCAGCAATTCCCAGGTGGGAGCATCCTGGTCTCGGTGGGGCGGGGCCGCGCCCGGCTGCACCCGATCGATCAGTGACGAGTTGGTCTGATCAGACAATGAATCGTCCCCGATTAAGAATGTTGTTGGGATCGAGCGCGTGCTTCACGGCCTTCATCATGTCGACGTCGGTTGGCGTCGAACCCCAGACATCAAAGTACGGCTTGGCTTCCTTGGGACAGTGCGCCACCTCGGCCGACGATCCCGGCGGCAGCATACCGCGAAACGCCGATACAAAGTTGGCATACTGCATGGCCGAGGGTGGATCCACCGGAAGGGGCACCAGGGCCATGACCAGGTTGCCGGTAGCAGCGCGTCCCAGCATGATGGACAACAAGTTGTGTTCCGGGGCCACGCGGTCCTGCGCCGCGATGGCCGGGGCAACGTCCTGGATGGCGAGATGGGTGTAGACCACCATCGCATTGCGATGGCGACCGAGCACCGCGTGCTCAAAATGCGAAACCCAGTTCCAGAACTGATGCTCGCTCTCACCCTCCAGTTCGCGAGCTACCGCCGAGCCCAGCTCGCGACGATAGCGGTCCAGAACGGAATCGGTTCCGGCGGCACGAAGCACGATCTGCCATTGGCTGGGAAATTCCGGCAGCGGGATTTTGGGCGCGTAGTGGTCGGCATCGCGCACCTGCGGCGGATCGCACAGATACTCCTGTGCTCGGGGCGAGATGATCTCCAGGCACATTGGCGCCAGCGGCGAGTGGAGGACTTTGGTGCGGAATTTAAGCGCCTCTTGTGGGGAAGCAAAACAACAGATAAACGTCCGCGTCTGCCGCGGCTGCGGAAATACTTTGAAGTTGGCTTTCGTAATTACCGCCAGCGAGCCGTAACTACCGATCATCAACTTCATCAGGTCATAGCCGGCAACGTTTTTGACCACGCGGCCGCCACCCTTGGCAATCTTGCCGTCCGCAGTAACGAACTCGACGCCGATACAAAAGTCCCGCATGCCGCCAAACGCCGATTTAAGAGGCCCGGCAGCGCCGGTGGCCAGCAGGCCGCCGAAGGTCGCGCGATCCAGATTGGCGGCATCGCAGGGCAGCCACTGATGATGTTCCTCGAGCCTGGCTTGGGCCGCGGCGAAGGGTGTTCCAGCATTCACGCCCATGGTGAGGTCGCCGGGATCGTAATGCTCAATACCGCTCATGCGAGCCATGCTGAGCAGGATGTCAATGCGCTCAGGAACGCCGCCGATGTCTTGTTGGGTGCAGCCACCGGAGGGAGCCACGATCAGGCCCTTTTGGTTGGCCATCTTCAGGATTCGAGCGACTTGTTCGGGTGACGCGGGCGATGCCGCCGTAGCCGGAGTCACCCCGTTGATCTCCATCTCGGTGCCGGCACCGGGTATGCGCACATTTTCCTGGCCGACAATTGTGGCCAACTCACGCTCGAACGAAATCTCAACTCCAGCCGTGCTCACAGCCGTACTCCCTCCGCCGGCTCGACTCTTGCCTGGGGCAACGGCCCGGTAATCTCCCGGCAATACCGCAAATCGGGAATCATCTTCTGCGGGTTTAGGATGGATTCCGGATTATAGGCATTGCGTAAGCGGATCATGACCTCGAGATCACTCTCGGTGAACATGTAGGGCATGAGGTTCATCTTTTCCGACCCCACGCCGTGCTCTCCGGTGATCGAGCCGCCAAAACTCAGGCAGCAATTCATGATCTCTTTGGCGGCTTCGTGGCTGGCTTCGAACTGCTTTGGGTCGCGCAGGTCAAACAGGATCAAGGGGTGCAGGTTGCCGTCACCAGCATGAAAGACGTTGCCGATGATCAGCCCGTACTTCTGGCTGATGCGCTCGATCTCTGCCAGTGCAGCCGGGACCTTGGTGCGTGGGATGACGCCATCCTGCGTGTAGTAGCCCGACGCCACCCGGCCCACGGCTCCGAAGGCAGTCTTGCGGCCCAGCCACAGCAGCTGGCGTTGCTTTTCGTCCTTGGCGCGGCGGACTTCGCGAGCTCTTTGTTCGCTGCAGACGCGCCCTACGGTTACCGCCTGCTCTTCCACGACTTCCTTGAGTCCTTCGAGTTCGATCAACAGGACGGCGCCGGCGTCCATGGGATAGCCGGCATGCACATTTTCCTCTACGCAGCGCACCATCCAGCCGTCAAGCATCTCGAGCGCCGCCGGCGTGACGCCGCTCTGCGTGATCGCGACCACCGTATTGGCCGCGTCTTCCACGGTGTCGTAGATGGCCAGCAGCGTGGCCACGGCTTCGGGTAGCCTCGTCAGCTTGACGGTAATGGTGGTCGCCACGCCCATCGTGCCTTCCGAGCCCACAAAGAATCCGGTGAGATCGAGACCGCAGGAATCCTGCGCCTTGCCACCGAATTGAACGATGCGGCCGTCAGGCAGCACCACCTCCAGGCCGGTGATGTGGTTTACCGTCACGCCCATCGCCAGCGTATGCGGGCCGCCCGAGTTCTCGGCCACGTTGCCGCCAATGGTGCAAGCTTTCTGGCTGGAAGGATCGGGAGCGTAGTAAAACCCATACTTCGCGCTGGCGTTTGAAACTTCCAGGTTCACCACGCCCGGCTGGACCACAGCCCGCTGGTTCTCGACGTCGATCTCCAGGATCTTGTTCATCCGCGCCATGGCCAGCATGATGGCCTGTTTGCCCGCGATCGCGCCTCCGCTCAACCCTGTACCTGCGCCGCGCGGAACCACTGGAGTCTTGGTGGTGTGCGCCAGGAGCATGATTTCCGATACCTGCCGCGTCGACTGAGGAAAAACTACGGCTCCGGGGCGGCTTTTATCCTGTCCACCGTCGTATTCATATAACATCAGCTCTTCGGGGCGGTCGAGCACCGCGTCTTTGCCGACAATCTTTCTGAGCTGGCGAATGATGGTCGCGTCCATGGCACTGAGTCTAATCCTTCTTGAGCGTTACGGCCACGCCAGCGGACGCTTGGGTTCGGACTTGGCTGTGAACAACTTGCCGCCGTTTTAGGCAAACACACTCGTGAATCCGCTCAAATCACAATTGCGCCCACGGCGAAGGAACGTAGCCGCGCCTTGATTCGAGATCGCCCTTGCAACTCTCGAAGACCGTGAAGGTCGTAACCACATTGAAGTACTGCTGCCCGGAGGACCGGCCGGCTTCCGACGATCCCCCGCTCGATCCTGTCTGGGGAAGCCGAGCCGCGCGAGCGACGGGAACGCCGGCTACGGGGTGTCAGTTCGTGATTTGCTGCTCATTAGCTGGCAACGAGCGGTCGCAAACAACCAACTTCAAGCACAAGCGACGTCGTCGCGCAAATTGGTGGAATCATAGAAGGGTTGCTTCATCTGCTTGGCTTCGGCGGCCGTAGCCATAATCAAAACGGAGTCGAGCCGGGTCAAAGCCAGCAGGTTCATCACCTGGGGTGAAGGCGCAACCAGCTTCAAGGTGCAACCGCGGCCGATCGCACGGGTGTGAAGGAAGGAAAGCAAGCCCAGTCCGGCGGCATCGATGGCCGTGACCCGGCTTAGATCGAGAAGAATTACGCGAGAACTCATCTCGCTGATTAGTGCTTCACGCAACCGGGTCAGCCCTTCGCCGGCGTCGATCCGGCCCAAGCAGTGCACCATAGCAGTTTCGTTGCGGCGTTCGACTCGGATTTTCAGCATAAAAACTCCTGGCTTCGCATACCCATTGGATACGCAGGAAGAGAGCAAAGGTTCATGAAGAATTTGTTAAAGCTCCCTGCTGTGGACGGCAATCCCGCTTAATGAATAGTGCGCTTGCCGGGGAAAACGCTTCACATCTTGTGGCCGCCCCCAGTTAAGTCTTCCTTAGCGCTCCATACTTTAGCGCTCCATGTAAATGACGTACGAACACTCCCATAGTGAGCCGGGAATGCTGCCGGGGGCGCGTGATGTGAGGATGATGTTGAAATCGGAACTAACCGGCATTGATTCGATCACCCAGTCGCTGGGACGCGGCTGGATGAGAGCCAGGTGACGCAGAAAATCATCCAGGTGCTGGCCACCATCGTAATCGGAGCCGGCAAAAGAGAGTTCAACGTTTTCGCCCGTAAAGTGGCAGGCCAGCGTGGCCGCCAGCGAGACAGAGTGTTCGTAAGCCGCAGCCGAGACCTTGCCCGGCTCAGGATTGTCAAAGACGATGCGCAGGCGGCGCTCGTCTTCGCGGGTAAACTCACGCACCTTGAGCGATCCGGTTTTAGCGGTGGCCTTCCAGTCCACGTAGCGGGCCATGTCATCCGGCGTGTGCTCGCGGATGCGGTAGAGTTCACTGCCCCGGCCGCGCACGTAGGAAACAAACTCGCCGGTGATCAAAGGCAGGACTTCCAGCAGCTCATCCGTATCCGCCAGCTCGGGATAAACCACCAGCTCGCGCTCCAGGGCCACGATACGGCTCTTGGCGAGAAACGAAAACGGAAAACGCGTGGAGAGGCTGAAACCGTCCTGGCTGTACTGCCCGCGCCGCGGAAAAGTCAGCTCCACCTGGGCAGCCGCGCTGCTACGAGCCGCCAGGAAGGGAAAATATACCGGCCGTGTCAGGATCTTGGGCACAAGGGGCAGCATTTGCTTGCGGCGCAGCGTGTAGTCGGGCAGCTCCAGCCATCGTTGCCGCTTAGGAAAGGTGAAGCTCGACTTCTGCCATTCCCAACCCGGCTTCTTCTTTTTCGCTACCGGCGTCTGTACCGTCACGGAAAAGGAGGCCATCCACATGCGTGGGTTCAGCAGACGCACGTGGACAGAGACCGGGCGCCCGGCATAGGCATTCTGAGGTATGTCCACATCCAACTCAAGGCGGCGGAGCACGACGGCGGATGCTATGCCGGAGACCAAAATGGCCGAGAGCATCGCTGACAGGACGACGAACAGGAGATTGTTTCCGGTGTTCAGGGCGGCCACTGCGATGACCAGCACCACCAACATGTAGGCCACCCCCTCGCGCGTGAGGTCATAGTGGAAGGCTTCGCGCATCCGTGAAGCCACGACTCTCTTGAACAGGTAGGGGACGGCAAACACCCCCACCACGCCCGATAAAAGCAGCGCGGTGGAAGCCAACACCACGGTAGCGATCACGTTCCCGGCCTGGCTTGCCGCTGCGGAGAACACCGCCGTTGCCAAGGCCAGAGCCAGCCCCAGCAAGGCCAACAGAAAACGCATCCAGGCCTCACGATCGATGTTCCCCACGAAGGTTTTCAGCGGATTGGCCATTCCCAGGCTAGTGTGGCACAGCTTAGCCCGACAGGAAAAGAAACTCGCTCATTACCTTAAGGCAACCACCTTGTCTTTCCTGGCATTCAAAGAGATTGATATCGCCTCTGTCGCTTCTGTTTTGCGGGACGTTTTGCTTGCGTCCCGCAATTTTTATGGCCGATCACTATCGGCGCTCTCTATTTGACCCAGAATATTCAAGAATACATAAATTCACATCTTAAATACCGTTTTTGGTAGCTTTTCGGGACGGGGCTGCTTATAATTCCCTAAGCAGCGGTAAACACGATACTTATTCGTGATTCGTACTCTCCATTCATGGCATCCGAGTTGCTTCAAATAGGGCAGGAAGCGAGCGCACCCAGTGCGGGGAACGTCGGCTGGAAGGTCACCGGCAAGCGGATGCGTAGGGACTATCTAATCCGGTTTTCGGCCGTTGCTTTGGCTATTTTGACAGCCGCTAGCGTGGTGTTTGCCGTTATCAATCTTCAGAAGGAAATGCAGCTTCCGGTTCCTTATGACGGCGTGCGCTGGCTGGAATCCGGCGACACTCTTGCAGCCAACGCGGTCGTTGCCGGCGGCCCGGGCGCCCAGAATGCCGGCATCAGGCCCGGCGATCACCTGCTGGCCGTCGGCGGCCAGACGATCACCTCCACCGCTTCCCTCGAACGCCAGCTCTACCGCAGCGGGGTCTGGTCGAAGGTCCAGTATGATCTGGAACGCAACGGCGTGAAATGGTCCGCGACTGTTGTCCTGGCCAAGGAAGATAAAACTCTCTTCATGGGCGAGCGCCTGATTGGGCTGATCTACCTGGGCATCGGCCTTTACGTCCTGTTCCGCCGCTGGACCGCCCCAAAATCCACCCACTTCTACGTCTTCTGCCTGGTCTCGTTCATCCTGTACACCTTCCACTACACGGGCAAGTTCAATACTTTTGACGAGATGGTGTATTGGTCCAACATTGGGGCCGAACTGTTGCAAGCGGCCCTGTTCCTGCACTTCGCCTTTACTTTCCCGGAGAAACGCCGGGCTCTTGA
Source organism: Terriglobales bacterium (assembly GCA_036522035.1). Classification (GTDB taxonomy): domain Bacteria; phylum Acidobacteriota; class Terriglobia; order Terriglobales; family Acidobacteriaceae; genus Angelobacter. Next base: position 34,499 of record DATDGP010000165.1, on the reverse strand, counting down.
GAAAACGCCCTGGTTGGTGGCCCTGATTTACGTGCCCGGGGCTCTCCTGATGGGCTTATGGATCCTGGCGCGGGTGCAGTTTGAAGCCAGCTCGTCGTTGATCTGGTATTTGAACCGGTTGCAGATTGCGTATTGGGCCGCGTATTTCGTCTGGGCCGCTGGCGTTTTGTGGGACAGCTATCGCAAGTCCAACACGCCTCTGGAACAACGCCAGATGAAGTGGATTTCCCGGGGCACGGTTCTGGCGATTGCCCCCTACATCGTCTTCTACGTTGTTCCTTTCCTGGCCGGGGCGCTGCCGACACCGGCCATGCAGGTATCGGTCCTCTCGCTGGTATTCCTGCCGCTGACGTTTGGCTACGCCATCGTGCGCTACCGGCTGATGGACGTTGACATCATCTTTAAGCGCGGCGTCTCTTACACGCTGGCGACGGCTGCCATCGTGGGCGCCTATTTCGTCATCATCGGCAGCCTGGCGGACGCCATTCGCAGCAAGTATCCGAGCGCCGGAACTTACGGCCTGATTGCCGCGGTCGTGGGCACGGCGTTGCTGTTCGAGCCGTTGAAGAATTGGTTCCAGGAGCGCGTCGATCGATTCTTCTATCGCAAGCGTTACGACTATCGCCGCACCTTGATTGAGTTTGGTCGGGAGTTGAGCTCGGAAGTGGATCTGGGCGCCATGCTCACCTCGGTGATCGACCGCCTGTCGCGCACGCTACTGGTGGACCGTATCGCTATCTTCCTGGCCACCGCCGATGAAGCGGAAAAATTTGTGATGGTGAAATCGTTCGGTATCTCGTATTCGGGCCGCCTCGACTTGGGCTTCCTGGTGGTGGAGCGCCCAGAACACTACGCCGGGCACATATTCTTCGACAACACGCGCAAGGCGCTCCAGGAAAGCTTCGACGCCCGCGAGACCATCGCCAAGCTGAACCTGAACTACTACATCCCCTGCACGGTGCAGGGACGCACCATCGCCGTGCTAGGCCTGGGCAAGACCGTGGCGGGCGACTTCCTGTCCAGCGAAGACGTCGAACTGTTGGAAACCCTCGCCGGCTCGATCGGGATCGCCATACAGAACGCCCGGCTCTACGCTTCTCTGGAGCAGAAAGCCAGCGAGTACGAGCGCCTGAAGGATTTCAACGAGAACATCGTGGAATCGATCAGCGTGGGCGTGTTGGCCGTTGACCTCGAAGACCGCATCGAGTCCTGGAACTCGCAGATGGAAGTGATGTACGCACTGCCGCGCTCGCAGGTCCTCGGGCAGCGACTCAGTGAAGTCTTTCCTGCTTCATTCATGGAAGAGTTTTACCGGGTGCGCCAAAACCCGGGCATCCACAACCTGTACAAGTTCCGGTTGAACACCCATGCAGGAAACACACGCGTCGCCAACGTGGCTATTGCGCCGCTGGTTACGCGGAAGTTCAGCGTGATCGGACGCCTGATCATCGTCGACGACATCACCGAGCGCATCGATCTGGAATCGCAGCTCTCGCAGGCGGAAAAGATGTCATCCATCGGACTGCTGGCTGCAGGCGTGGCGCACGAAGTCAACACTCCTCTGGCCGTGATCTCCAGCTACGCGCAGTTGCTCTCCAAGCATGTGAACGGCGACGTGAAGACCGCCGATCTCCTGGACAAGATTACGCGGCAGACTTTCCGCGCTTCCGAGATCGTGAACAACCTGCTGAATTTCTCGCGTACCAGCGCCAGCGAGTTCAGCGACGTCGACATCAATAAGATCATCGGGGAAACACTCACTCTGCTCGAACATCAGTTCAAGACTTCCCGCATCAAGGTCGAAACCGATCTCTACGAGAACTTGCCGGCGATTCACGGCAACCCCGGGAAACTGCAGCAGGTGTTCCTCAATCTGTTCGTCAACGCCAAAGATGCCATGGCGGGAAGCGGGGGAACCCTGCGTATCAGCACGAGCAACGGGACGGGAGTGCTGGTCAGCATCAGCGATACCGGTCCCGGCATCTCGCCGGATCACATTAACAAGATCTACGATCCTTTTTTCACCACCAAGACCACACCGCGGGAAGGCCAGTCGCGCGGGACCGGACTGGGGCTTTCGGTGACCTACGGGATCATCCAGGAACATGCTGGAAAAATCCGGGTGGAGAGCTTCCCTGGCCGGGGCGCCACCTTCCACCTTGAGTTTCCGCTAATCAGGAAGGCCGTACATGTCTGAAGCTGCAGTTCTAAGTCGACAGCACGCAAGCACGATCGGTTCGGGTTCGGTGCTCATTATTGACGATGAAGCCGCGATCCGCGAGTCGCTGGAAACCCTTCTGGAGTTCGAAGGGTATGCCGTGGAGGTCGCCGAAACCGGGGAAGAAGGCCTGGCCCAACTGGCCGAACATCCCTTCGACCTGGTGCTACTGGACTTCGCTTTGCCCGAGCGTAACGGGTTGGAAATTCTTGCCGACATCCGCGCCCGCGACCCGCGACTGGCGGTGATCATGATTACCGCCTATGGGACCGTCGACAACGCGGTCCGCGCCATGCAGAACGGCGCGACCAACTTCATCCAGAAACCTTGGGACAACGAGAAGCTGCTCGCCGACGTGCGCGCCGCCGTCGCCCGCCGCCGTGCGGAAGAAGAAAACGAGCAGCTCAAACGCGCGCTCAAGCAACGCTACAACTTCGAGAATATCATCGGCAAGAGTGAAGCCATGCTGCGCATCTTCGACCTGGTGGGCCAGGTGGCGTCCAGCCGCTCCACCGTATTAATCCAGGGTGAGAGCGGCACCGGCAAAGAGCTGATCGCCAAAGCCATTCACGCGAACTCGCTGCGCAAAAACCAGCCCTTCGTCCCCGTCAACACCGGCTCCATGCCCACGGACCTGCTCGAATCCACGCTGTTCGGCCATGTCAAAGGCGCGTTCACCAGCGCGGTCTCCTCCAAAAAAGGGCTGTTCGAAGTGGCAGATGGCGGCACCATCTTCCTGGACGAAATCGGTACCATGAGCTTGGAGACGCAATCCAAGATTCTGCGCGTCCTGCAGGACAAAAAATTCATGCACCTCGGCGGCGTGCAGGAGATCCAGGTGGACGTGCGGGTGATAGCCGCCACCAACGTCGACTTGAAGGTGCTGACCCGGGAAGGCAAGTTCCGCGAAGACCTGTTTTACCGGCTCAACGTGATCACCGTGGACCTGCCCCCCTTGCGCAGCCGTCCGGAAGACATTCCTCTGTTGGTTAATCATTTTCTCGCCAAGTTCTCGCTGGAGAACGCCAAGCCTGCGCGCCACATTTCGCCGGAAGCCCTGCGACCGCTGGTGGACTACGGCTGGCCGGGCAACGTGCGCGAACTCGAAAACGCCATGGAACGCGCCGTGGTGCTTTCCAACGGCCCCCTACTGGGACTCGACCTGCTTCCCGACACCATCGTCGGTCTCAGCGCGCCGGCGCGGCTGACCGAGCACCGCTCCGATGTGTCTTTGTTTGAGATCATCGAAGACTGCGAGCGCCGCGTGATCGTTGACATGCTGGAGAAATGCCATTGGAACCAGACCGACGCGGCAGAACGGTTCCACGTCCCGCTCTCCACGCTAAACCAGAAGATCAAGCGTCTCAGCATCGAAATTCGAAAGAAGGCGGTCGCGGGCCGCGAAGCCTGACCGGCCGGGCCGCCTTGCGCTCATTCCGGTGATTTCCTGATCTTGGGAGCGGGCGACCGCCTCTGCTATAGTGACCACCTGGATGGAGTTCATTTCCCCAGCTGCATTCGCGAAACGCTCGGTGCTGAGCGTGCAGGAATACTCGCTGCTTTCGGCGCGCTCCATAAGCAACGTGTTTCAGCGCCCGCGCTACGTGGCGGACACCATGCAGCAGGCCGACCTGATCGGCGTTGGCTCGCTTCCCATCGTGGCTCTGACCGGTCTGTTCACCGGTGTCGTGCTGGCCCTGAACTATTCCCCTACGCTCGAACGCTTCGGTTCTCTCTCACTCACCGGCCAGCTGGTTTCGCTTACGATGGTTCGCGAACTCGGACCGGTGCTCACCAGTCTCATGGTTGCCGGCCGCAACGCTTCCGGCATGGCCAGCGAAATCGGCTCCATGAAGGTCACCGAGCAGATCGACGCCATGCGCGCGCTGGGCACCGATCCCACCAAGAAGTTGGTTACGCCACGGGTGTTTGCCACCGTGTTCATGCTCTTTTTTCTCACGATCTTGTCTGACTTAGTCGGTCTGTTTGGGGGCTTCCTTTACTCGTTCGCCGTGCTGGGGCTGGACGCGTACCAGTACTGGAACACCGCTTACCAGATACTCACTTACAATGATGTCCTCACCGGTCTGGTCAAACCCATATTTTTTGGCTTCATTATCTCGACCGTTGGCTGTTACTACGGGATTTCGACCACGGGAGGAACCCAGGGTGTGGGCCGGGCGACTACGCAAGCGGTGGTGACCGCCTCCGTTCTCATCCTGGTCGTGGACGTGGTTTTGGCCCAGCTCCTGCTCTCGCTCAGATGAGTGCCTCATGACGCTGATCGACGACGACGACAATGTCATGGATACGGTCCACAAGACCATCATCTTCGATGATGTGAAAATCACCTTTGAAGACCAGGTTGTGCTCGACGGTGTGTCCTTTGAACTCAAGCGAGGCGAGACCAAGGTTGTTTTGGGCGCCGCCGGATCAGGAAAGAGCACTATCCTCAAGCTGTGTCTGGGACTGATGCGACCCGACTCAGGGCACATCTACGTGCTCGGTCGCGACGTGACCGAGATGTCGGAAAAGGACCTGTTTGATCTGCGCGGCCATCTCGGCATCGTCTTCCAGGAGAGCGCTTTGTTTGATTCGCAGAACGTCCGCGACAACGTCGCTTTTCGGCTCAGAGAGGAGCACCTGCCCGAGGATGAGATTGAGAGACGGGTGCGGCAGGCCCTAAGCTTCGTGGAATTGGAGGACGCGATCGACAAACTGCCTTCGGAACTCTCCGGCGGCATGCGCCGGAGAGTGGGTATCGCTCGCGCCATCATCACCCACCCGGAAGTTTTGCTTTACGATTCCCCCACGGGCGGCTTGGACCCGATTACGTCGACTACCATCATCGAGCTGATCATGAAGCAGCGCGACGTCTACAAAACCAGCGCTCTCTTGGTAAGCCATCGCTTGCAGGATGGCTTCATCCTGGCCAGCCACTACTATGATCCGGCGCTCAACCACATGCGTCCCGTCGATGGCAAACCGATGACCGACGTACACACCAGCTTCATGGTGCTGCATGACGGCAAAGTGATCTTTGACGGGACCGCGCAACAGCTCGGCCAGGTTCGTGATCCTTATATTCGGGAATATATCTCTTAGGCTTCTATCTCCCCAAAAAGCGTCAGAAAGTCGTAGAAGCCCCTGGTAACGACCGATCCCCAGTTGCAGCCTGCGCGTCGCTCGCGGCGAAGCTCCAAGAGCTAGAGCAGGATTTCCGCGTCCCGATGATCGGGACCGTGGCTTGGGCGCTTTTTTTACAAGCGTGAGCCGCTCGCTAGGATTGTTTCGCGGCCTTGGCGGCTGCCGCCGCGCGGCGCGCCGCGACCCGTTGCTTGAGCTGCTTAACCCGCTGCTTTCCTTGCGGACGGTTCGCCAGTTGCTCGAGATGCGTCAGGAACTCCGGCGTGACGTATTCCTTGCGCAACAGCGGCAAGTACTCTCCGAATTTCGCAAACAGGAAATACGGCTCCCCGTTGGCAGCGAAGAACAGCTCTTCGTGGACGGCGCCGTAGAGAACCATCGCTGCCGCCATGTCCCAATACGTCAGACATTGCCTGGCGAAGGCGTTGCGCTCGCTGCCGTAATCGAACATCAGGGCGCGGAATTCGTCGTAGCCCTGCGGCCAGAACTCTGTGGTCATAAATTTACGTGCCGCGCGCAGCACCGGTTCGCGGCGGAGATCGTAGAGTTGCATGAGAACTTGCGCGTCGTGAGTGGTTGCTTTTTTGGCCATAAGTGCTCCTTGATTTTAGGACAGATTATTCTAGCAGCCACAGGGGGGAACAGGCTCGATTATGCCGCTGCTTCCGGCGAGGGGATGGGCCGCGAAAAATCGCACTTTACCGCCTCGACTGCGGGCGCTTCCGCGGCTTTGACTTTCTTGCCGCGCTTGGGCTTGGGTTGTTCCTCTTCCTCGTTCGCCCGACCCTTGTTGTTCGGACAGACCAACATCGAGCCTGACTTCAAATGCTTCTCGAGCAGGTACGGACTACCGCATCGGGGACAAGCTTCTGCCACTGGCTTATAGGCGGAAGTAAAGTCGCAGTTGGGATAGTTGGAACAGCCGTAGAAGGTGTTGCCGCGACGACGGGCTTTCTTCTCCACCAGTTCGCCGTCTTTACACTGCGGGCACTTTACGCCGATGAAATTCTGCTTGATGTACTTGCAGGTCGGGTATCCGCTGCAGGAGATAAACTCCCCATATCGCCCGTGGCGCAGGATCATGTTGCGTCCGCATTGCGGACAAAGTTCGTCGAGCGGAACGTCGGGGACCCGCTTGGCAGCATCCAGCCGCCGCGTGGTCTTGCAGTCGGGATAACCCGTGCAGGCCATGAACTGACCGAATCGGCCGCGCTTGAGCACCATCACCCGCCCGCAGTTTTCGCAGTACTCCTCCTGCGATGTCTCCGGCATCTCGGCGGTGTCCAGATCGGGAAGATTGACGGGGTTTTCCTTGGTGAAGGTACAGCCGTCGGGATCGTCCTTCTGGTACGCACTGCAGCCGAAGAAGGAGCCGTGCTTGCCCCATTTGAGCACCAGAGGAGAGCCGCACCGCTCGCACTTCTCTTCCGTGGGCTTCTCCATCCGCTTGATGTTTTCCATGTGCTTCTGGGCGTAGCGAAGGTCTTTTTTGAACTTCTTGTAAAACTCTCCCAGAGCATCCTTCCACTTCTCTTTTCCTTCTTCGATCTCGTCCAGCTCTTCTTCGAGCCGGGCGGTGTATTGGAGATCGAAGATGTCGGCGAAGTTCTCGACCAGCAGATCGGTAACCACCAGCCCGATCTCGGTGGGCACGAATTTGCCGCCCAGCTTCTGTACGTACTGGCGCTCCTGGATCGTGGAGAGGATGGTTGCGTAGGTTGAGGGCCGGCCGATCCCTCGCTCTTCCAGTTCCTTGACCAGCGATGCTTCGTTGTAACGTGGTGGCGGCTCGGTGAAGTGCTGTTCCGGCTTCAGCTCACGTAGTTCCAGCTGCTGTCCAATCTCGAGCGGCGGTAGCTTGTGCTTGAGCGCCTCGTCTTCCTCATCCTTGCCTTCCTTGGACTCTTCGTAGACCTTCAGGAAGCCTTCGAACTTCAAGACCGATCCGGTGACGCGGAAGATGAACGATTCGGCCGCGGCCTTGGCTTCAATGTCCACGCCGGTCTGATCAAAGACCGCAGGCATCATCTGCGAAGCCACAAAACGCTGCCAGATGAGCTTGTAAACCTTGTACTCGTCTTCCTGCAAATACTTCTTGATTTCGTCGGGATGACGAGCGACAGAAGTCGGGCGAATGGCCTCGTGCGCTTCCTGCGCCGCCTTTTTCGACTTGTAGGCGTTCGGCGTTTCCGGCAGAAAATCCTTGCCGTAAGCGGAATCGATCAAGCCGCGAACTTCAGCGATGGCGTCCGTCGACACCCGGACTGAGTCGGTGCGCATGTAGGTAATCAGACCGACAGAACCTTCGTCGCCGAGTTCCACGCCTTCATACAAACGCTGTGCAATCATCATGGCTCGCTTCACGCTGAAGCGCAGCTTGCGCGACGCATCTTGCTGGAGCTTGCTGGTGGTGAAAGGCGGCGTGGGAGACCGGCGACGTTCTTTCTTCTCGACGTTGCGCACCGACCACTGCGCCTGCTCCAAGGCGGCAACAATCTTCTTGGATTCGTCTTCGTTCGGGACCTCGGTCTTTTCATCGCCCCGGCCGACGAAGCGGGCGTCAAACGCCGGCGGCTTAGCCGCCGCCAGATGGGCGTCGATGGTCCAGTATTCCTTCTTGTCGAAGGCCTTTATCTCGCGCTCGCGCTCGACGATCAGTCGCAGCGCCACGGTCTGCACACGACCGGCGGAGAGCCCGCGACGAACTTTGTCCCACAGCAGAGGCGAGACCTGATAACCCACGATCCGATCCAGTACGCGCCGGGTTTGCTGTGCATCCACCAGATTGCGATCAATATCGCGCGGATGCTGGAAGGCATCCTGCACCGCCTTCTTGGTGATCTCGTTGAAGGTCACCCGGCGGACTGGGACGCCACCTCTTTTCTTCTTGGTAAAGCCGTCAGTCAGCTCTTCAGCCAAGTGTGCAGCAATGGCTTCGCCCTCGCGGTCCGGGTCAGGCGCCAGGAAGATCGCCGGAGCGGTTTTGGCCAGCTTCTTGAGCCTGGCCACAACCTTTTCTTTTCCGGGGATAACCACGTACTCGGTGGAGAAATCCCCGTCCAGATCCACGCCCAGCTTGCTCTTGGGCAGGTCCTTGATGTGGCCGAGTGAGGCCTCGACCTCGTAGTCCTTTCCCAGGTACTTATTGATGGTCTTCGCCTTGGCTGGCGATTCGACGATGACGAGTGATTTCGACAATTTCGTTTCCGCTCAAGTATTCGTAACATGAAATGACTGGCGCGACAAATATTCCTTCACCAGCAGTTTGTACTTAGTAATGAGTATTTAGCTTCTCCCTCCCCCGCTGTTCGCTTCGCTGAACCTCAATTTGCTCTTCAACTGGCATCACCAATTGTCATCATTTTTCCTACCTCCGGTAGGATTCCTCCAAGCCCGGACCCGATTTCTCCGAAACCGCTCGAGCTCCGTACGCTTGCCTCGTCCGCCGACTTCAGCGAAACTTGCACCGGGTTGGCGCTGCCAAAAGGTCGCGCGCCGCCTCGTGGGAGTTCGGCTAAGCAGTAGATACTAACCACTAATGAGAACTCTTTACAAAATTCCTCCCCCCGACATCGGTTCGATCCTGCCGCTTAATTCCGGCTCGCGACAGAACCGCCCAAACGCCCATGACGAGTCCGTTTCCACGCATTCGATGATTTCGTCGATGTGGACTGATTGGTCCCGGCCGGGAGAAAATCAGCACCCTACGCGCCCTCGGCGAAAGTTCCTTTCCCAAGAAGCTGGAAGGTGCAGGCCTCTGGTCTGATGCATCCAGACCCCGTTCGGATTCAAGGGGAAGCCGGATCTTAGGTCGGGAGTTCCCCTCAAACATCCTTCCCTGTTGCAGTTAGCTTCTCCAGTCTGATCGGTCTTCTTCGGCCCCGATCGTGGGCCTGGGCGTGGCCCGATCGTCCGGAAAGTCGCTCCGCCATTGCCATGGCTGCCGAGGGCGGACTTCAGGACGCCGCCAGTCGGTGGGGCAACCAACAGGTATCTGCCGACCGCCTCTCGCTCTACCGGACCAGGATGAGCCGGAACGGGCGTCATCGTTGATCCGCAGTCTGCTGATTCGAGGACCAGGATTCGCTGCCTGCTAGAATGAGAGACCTAAACATGCCGCCGCTTCGCGTCTCTGCCATCAGTTTTCTGAATACTGCTCCCTTGATGTGGGATTTCGAACAGGGCGAAACCGCGCGTGAACTGGCGCGGCATTTCGATCTCAGCTATACCGTCCCTTCGCAGTGCGCCGAACAGCTGGGCGAGGGCACCGCCGATATCGGCATCATCCCCGTTGCCGCCTACACCACCATTCCCGACCTCGTTGTCGTTCCGGACGTGGCGATCGCGGCAAAAAACGCCGTGCGTTCCATTCTCCTGATCAGCAAGGTGCCGGTCGAGAAGATTCGCAACGTCGCTACAGACGATTCCTCACGCACCTCTGCCGCTTTGGTAGAGATCTTTCTGCGCAAGTTTGTCGGCGTCGCGCCCGGCTTCAGCCGCCAGGAACCTGCGCTGAAGGAAATGTTGAAGTGGCATGACGCGGCCCTCCTGATCGGCGATCCCGCGCTGCAGGCCAGCACTGAAAGCTACTATGTCTATGACTTGGCCGAACAATGGCGTCAGTGGACGGGACGTCCCTTCGTATTTGCCTTCTGGGCCGTGCGCAAAGCCTCGCTCAGCCAGACGAGTCGGGAGATCGACATCCCGCGTGTGTTTCAGCAATCTCGGGACAACGGCTTGAAGCATCTTCCCGAAATCGTCTCCGCATGGGCACCACGCCTCGCGCTGCCCGAGAAGCTGGTCGCCGACTATCTGGCTGAAAACGTGGATTACACGCTGGACCAGGAGAACCTGGAAGGCTTGCGCCTGTTCTTTCGCTACGCCGTGGAATGCAAGGTCTTGCCCGCCGCGCCCGAAATCCATTTCTTGTAAGCACTCGACCAGACACTTGGTTTGGCGGTCCTTACTTCAGGCGAACTTTCATCTGGTTATCGTTGCTGAAGCTCACCGACAACACTCGTTCGGGGCCTTCCGTGAAATCGCCTCTCAGGCTGTATGTTTGGTCGTAAGCGTCTCGAGAGGACTGCACTCTCACGCGAAGCTGGTGCTCGCCGGGTGTGATGTAGATGCTCTCGGATTGTTCGGCTGCTGGGTGCCCAAAAAGAGGGAACCTCTTCTTCGAGGCCGGTTCGAGTCTCTTGTGTAGGACACGTTGATCGTCCACCCACACCATGAGGTCAGCGCCGCTGGCCTTAGGACCAACGGAGATTCGTAGCGCCACGGAACCGGGATCCCTAGAGCGGGTCGAAACCGGCTGCGCGCCAGCCTGTTTTGACTTGACAGGCACGTTGGGCGCGGCCGTGGCGGAAACGGACCCTACCGGAGCTGCTCGGAGAGGTCGGCGCGAAATTTCCCAAGTCGCGAATGCCCCAATGACTGCAAGACCCGACAGCAAGCCAACAGCCTGCACCCGCCAGTTCTTTTTCATCGGTGTGAATCGCTTCCACCCTTGCAGCTTGGCTAAAAGCCGGGCGCTCAGCGGTCCCTGTTCCCTGATGTGCCTGGCGTAAACACGGTCTGTAACCTCCAACAGGCCTGGAGGCGTTGAACCCGGCTCCTGGTTTCCCTTCCACAGTTCTTCTTGCTCAATGAGCTTCTGGAGGTCGAGCGCCATCTCCATGCCGCGTCGATAGCGTGCCGCAGGATCTTTCGCCATGGCTCGCCCAACGATCTCATTGAGTCCGGCGGGCAAGTTCAAGTTCAGCGCTTCGACTGAGATCGGCTCATGGTGGACCACCTTGAACGACACGGTCAACACACTATTGCCTTGGAACGGCCGGTGTCCGGTCACCAACGTGTACAGAATCACTCCCAGCGAAAAGAGGTCGGAGCGCCCATCGATCGGATCCCCGTTGAGTTGTTCGGGCGACATGAAAGCTGGCGTTCCCAGGATCTGGCCGTGAGCGGTTAACTCGCTGAGATTCAGCCTGGCAACTCCAAAATCGGAGATCTTGGCATGACCGTCTTCCGTAAGCAGGATATTGGACGGCTTGAGATCGCGGTGGACGACGCCCTGGTTATGGGCGTAGTCGAGCGCCTCGGCAAGCTCTCGAACCAGACTGGCCGCGACCCGGGGAGTGAGTTTGCCAGACTGCTCCAGAGATTTGCCCTTAACATACTCCATGACAAGGTAGGGCGTACGGGTTTCCGGTTCTTCGCCGACGTCAAAAACCGCGACGATGCCGGGGTGGGACATGCGTCCAGCGGCCTCCGCTTCTCGCACGAAGCGCTCTCGATATTCCTTTTGTGCCTGGGGCGGTTGTCCGGTTAGAGAAATGGTCTTGACGGCTACAATGCGGTTGATGGCCGGGTCACGGGCGCTGTACACAACTCCCATGGTGCCGCCGCCCAGCTCGTCGAGCACCTCGTACCGCCCGAAATGTCGCACATCATTTTCTGAACCGGCCATCTTCTGAACCGGCGTCGAAGCCGAACCTAAGATTATTATCAGAAAGGACAATCACCGCCGCTCGTACGGTCACCTCCTGGTTACCTTGGTAACCAATCGAGACATTTGGCGGCCCGGATTTGAGCTGAGCTGACCAGCTCCCGCTCCCGGCACAACTCGGGCATGTTCCTGCGCGCGCTTTCAGCAGACGAGGTCCATCTCCAATCCGCGAGCCGATCTTTCGTATCCCTTTCGCCGGCTTTTCGGTAAAATTACATGTTCATGTCCCTGACCAAGTCCCAAGCCCTGGAGATGTTCCGCTCTGACGATCTGATCGGGATCGGCATGGAGGCCGATGCGGTGCGCCGGCGGCTGCATCCTGAAGGGGTAGCTACCTACATCATCGACCGCAACATTAATTACACAAACTTCTGCACCGAGTACTGCACTTTCTGCGCGTTCTATGCACCGGTGAAGGGCCCGGGTAGAGCGAAGGGCTACGTACTCGATTTCGATACCATCTACGAGAAGATCCGCGAAACGGTCGAGTTGGGCGGCACCGGCGTGCTGATGCAGGGCGGGCTGCATCCCGACCTGAAGATCGAGTGGTACGAAGAAATGATGCGCGGCATCAAACAGCGCTTCCCCCAGGTGCATTTGCATTGCTTCTCAGCTTCCGAGATCATCCACTTCGCCGAGATCAGCGGGCTCTCGATCGAAGACACCATCCGGCGGCTGCGCGACGCCGGTTTGGACTCGATCCCGGGCGGCGGCGCCGAGATCCTGGACGACGAGGTCCGCTATAAGATCGCGCGCCTCAAGTGCCTGACCGAGGATTGGATCAAGGTCCATCGCACGGCACACAAGCTGGGCATGCGCACCACCGCCACCATGATGTTTGGCGTCGGCGAAATGCTCGAGCACCGCGTCAACCACTTCCAGCGGCTCTTCGACCTCCAGGAAGAGACGGGCGGCTTTACTGCGTTCATCCCCTGGAGCTTTCAGCCCAAAAATACTGCTCTCGGTGGACGTCACTGGGAGGAGGCTACCGCCGTTGAGTATCTGAAGGTTCTGGCGATCTCCCGGTTGTATCTCTCGAACTTCATCAATGTACAGTCGAGCTGGGTCACCCAAGGGCTCAAAGTCTGTCAAGTGGGGTTGCGCTTCGGTGGCAATGACGTCGGCTCGGTGATGCTTGAGGAAAACGTCGTCCGCTCTGCCGGTGTCACCAACTGCACGACCGAAGAAGAGCTGAGGCGTATGATCCGCGACGCCGGCTTTGTTCCGAAGCAGCGCGACACGCTTTACAGGCAGCTTTTTCTCAACTAGTTCCTCCACGAGGAGCTCTGCTTTCACTTCTGACGCCATTTTGTGCCATATCGATTTTTCAATGAGATAGCGCATCTCGCTACTTCCGCGATTTCCACACCTTCGATCGGATATAATTTGTACCTACCCATATTCTTATCCTGGGGATGGTTCGCCTGAGCATCTTGTACTCCAATTTGGCGCTGCTTCTGCTCGCTGCCTCGCAAAAGGGGCTGGTGGGATATTTCAAGAGACAGTTCCTGGACAAGACGTTCAAAGACCTGTACACGCCGAACGGCTTTGACCTGATGTTGCTTATCCCCTACTTCGTGGTGATGAGCATTTTGGCTATCTACGGGCTGCACCGCTACGCGCTGGTGTATATGTATTATCGGAACCGCAAAAACCGTACCGCGGAACCACCGTCGAAGTTCGCGGAACTGCCAAGGATCACCGTGCAGTTGCCGGTCTTCAACGAACAGTTCGTGGTGGACCGGCTGGTGGATGCAATTAGCAAGCTCGACTACCCCAAGGACAAGCTCGATATCCAAGTGCTAGACGATTCCACGGACGAGACAGTCACCATTGCCGCTGCCGTGGTGGAAAGATACGCCGCGCTCGGGCATCCGATCAGATACATCCATCGCACCAATCGCGAAGGATTCAAAGCCGGGGCACTACAAAACGGAATGCTCAGCGCCCAAGGCGAGCTGATCGCGATCTTCGACGCCGATTTTGTCCCTCCGGAAGATTGGCTGATGCGCGTGGTCCATCACTTCAGCGATCCTGGGGTGGGCATGGTGCAGACACGCTGGACGCATCTCAACCGTGATTACTCGTTTCTCACGCAGGTGGAGGCCATCTTGCTCGACGGACATTTCGTTCTCGAGCACGGCGGCCGCTCACGGTCCCGGGTCTTTTTTAACTTCAACGGCACCGCCGGCATGTGGCGCCGCCAAGCTATCCTCGACGCCGGTGGCTGGCAACACGACACCCTGACCGAGGACACCGACCTTTCTTATCGCGCCCAGCTAAAGGGCTGGCGGTTCAAGTACTTGCAGGATATCGAGTGTCCGGCGGAGTTGCCCATCGAGATGACCGCTTTCAAGACCCAGCAGGCGCGCTGGGCCAAAGGCTTGGTCCAGACCGGTAAGAAAGTCCTGCCCATGATCTTCCGCAGCGATGTGCCGCTACGCGTAAAGGTGGAAGCCTGGTACCACTTAAGCGCCAACATCAGCTATCCGCTGATGATCGTCTTCTCTACGCTGCTGCTGCCAGCCATGATCATCCGCTCCTTCGGCGGCTGGTTTCAGATGCTGGTCATCGATCTCCCTTTGTTCCTGGCGTCGACGTTCTCCATTTCTAGCTTCTACCTGGTCTCACAAAAAGAGCTCTTACCACGAACATGGCCGCGGACATTCTTGTTCCTGCCCTTTCTGATGTCCTTCGGCATCGGGCTTACGCTGACCAACACGCGGGCCGTGCTGGAAGCTTTGTTTGGTGTGAAGTCTGCCTTCAAGCGCACTCCGAAATATCGCGTCCAGTCCAAGGCGGACCGCGCCCTGGGACAGAAGTATCGCCGGCGCCTGGGGCTGATTCCATGGCTAGAACTTCTGGTGGGATGTTATTTCGCGCTTCTGTGCTGGTACGCCTACTCGAGCGGTAACTACTGGACGCTGCCCTTTCTGCTGCTGTTTGTGATGGGCTATTGGTGCACCGGCCTGATGTCTCTTCTCCAGGGAAGATTGGATCGCTTCTCAGTCCAGCACGAAACCCACTCTAAGCCGTTTCCCGTAGGTGTGTAATCGCCGAGACACCTTCAGCGGCCCGCCGGCCTGATATTCTACAAATGTTGATGACGATACTCGTAGCAATCGCCGCCTTCGCCTTTCTGACCGTCTTTGTGGTCCTGGGCGCCATGTGGTGGCGATTGGGCCGGCATCTTCGCCGGTCCAACCAGACGCTCGAGAATGCCCTGGCAGAGATCCAGCCCGAGCTGGAGCAGGTCGACAACGCTGACGCAAGCCCTCCATCGGACCTTCAAAACTCGGTCCTTTCGCAGTCGAATAACGCCACCAAAACTCGAGCTGATTTGCTGTAGGATGTCTGGTATGGCATCCTCGTTCATCACCCAGGTCCGCGAAATCTCGATCGCCCACAGTCCCGATTCCGACGACGCCTTTATGTTTTACGGTCTGGCCACGAACAAGGTCCGCGTGAACGGCATGAAGTTCACACACACCCTGACGGACATCGAGACCCTCAATCGCAAAGCCATGCAGGGCGCCTACGATGTCTCGGCCATCTCCTTCCACGCTTATCCTTACGTCCAGGACAAGTACGCACTGATGTCCTGCGGGGGAAGCGTCGGCGAGCAGTACGGACCCATGGTCGTGGCGCCGCGCCCGGCGGGCCTCGAGGAACTAGCGCGGATGCGCGTGGCCGTTCCCGGCACGCTGACCACCGCTTACCTGGCTCTGAAGCTGTTCTCGCCCAAGATCGAGACCGCGGTCGTGCCTTTCGACAAGATCATTCCTGAAGTCGTAGCCGGACGCTATGAAGCAGGGCTGATCATTCACGAAGGACAGCTCACTTATGAGAACTCAGGGCTGACCAAGCTTCTGGACCTCGGCAAATGGTGGTACGAGATGACTGGACTCCCACTACCGTTGGGCGGCAACGCGATTCGGCGGGAGTTGGGGGGCGAGTTGATCGCCACGGTATCTCACGCGCTTAAGAATTCCATCCAGTACGGGCTCGATCATCGCGATGAGGCTCTGGCCTACGCCATGCAGTTCGCGCGCGACCTCGATTCACAGAAGGCTGATCGCTTCGTAGGCATGTACGTAAACGAACGCACGCTGGATTATGGGACCGACGGCAAGAACGCGGTCATTCGCTTGTTGGAGATGGGTCATCGCGCCGGGATCATCCCGCAACAGCCTAATGTCGAATTTGTTTGAAGGCAGACGCGGGATGCACCCGCGTCTGAACGAATTCTAGTACCTGCGGTAGCCCCCGCCGCCACCACCGCCGCGGTTGCCGCCGCGGCCACCACCACCATAGCCGCCCCGACCACCGCCTCCGCCGCCCCCGAATCCGCCTTTGCTGGTTTTGGGGCGGGCTTCATTCACGTTGAGGGCACGCGAACCCAGTTGGGTGCCGTTGACGCCTTGGATGGCCTTTTCGGCTTCCGCGTCGTTCGCCATTTCTACAAAGCCAAATCCTCTCGGTTGGCCAGTATCACGGTCTTTCAGAATCGTAACGTTATCGACCTGCCCGTAAGCTGCAAAAGCCTGCCGAAGTTCGTCCTCAGTGACGTTG
This sequence comes from Terriglobales bacterium, assembly GCA_036522035.1. Lineage (GTDB taxonomy): Bacteria > Acidobacteriota > Terriglobia > Terriglobales > Acidobacteriaceae > Angelobacter. Next base: position 18,054 of record DATDGP010000165.1, on the reverse strand, counting down.
AAATCTAAATTGCCCACGTAAATATTCTTCATGCAATCCTTCTTAAAGTGAGTACAGGCGCCGAACAGGCGTGCTGTGAAATTGACCGGGATAGAAGCAACGGTTTCAGAAACTTAGCCTTGTGCTTCGCCTTTGCAGGCGAACCGTACAAGATTACGCCACAGAATGAGAAGATGCAATCCAGATTTCAGTAGGCTTGATCGGCTTGCTTATATACCAGATAATCTATAATTCTAGCCGGGAGGGATATAGAGTCATGTCACCTCTAATCATCTTTCTTCTCCTCAGCCAGACAGCGCCTCCACAAGACTACGTCGGTAAGGTGCCAAACTTCTCGTTGCCGCTCAATCGGTTCCATCAAAGCGTTCCTCAACAGATATTGAAAGGCCAGCGGTACGCCGATCGTTTCGAGAAAGGCACGTGCTTTACTATGCGCAGTTACATCTTCTCGCGCCAGGATGGAAGCGCGCCGGTGCTGGTGGCGACCACCACCTGCACGCCCGATGAGACGCTGCGCATGGACCAAGTCAAGAATCCACCCCAGGTGAGGTTGATCCCAGCCGATGCGTTCACTGTCGACGAGCCACGCTAACCGGTATGGGACATTACCGTTTGAGCCGCCGGTAGGTGGGGTGTTCCCCGGGTCTTGACGAAACCTAACCTTTCATAAAGACCGGCTGGCGGGTCGTTGCGCACTTGAGGGCTAGAATTGCTCGAGTGGCCCCGGGCTCCAACCCAAAGCAGGAAAGATTTGTTCGCTTGCGTGGTTTAAAGCTCAAAACAGATTCATGATGTTTAAAATTTGGTAAATTTTGAGCCGCTGCTTTGAACAGGCTCCACGGATTACCTTCTTTTTACTCTGCTTTAACATTGTCTGTGTAGGCTCGTACCGACCATGGGTTGGATCATGCGAGCACGACTCGGTGGCGACGAACGTCAGCATCCGCAATCCGCCGAGTTCGAGGTGAACGGGAACCAGAAGATCTTCGTTGTCGAAGACGATCTGGACATTGCCCGATTAGTGCGCCATCACCTGGAAGGCGTGGGATTCCGGGTTCGAAGCTACACCGGAACCGCCAGCGTGTTGCGCGACGCGCAAAAAGAGCGCCCATGCCTGCTGCTTCTGGACATCATGGTACCCGGTGGTGACGGCCTGGATCTCTGCCGGCAAGTGCGGCAGGCCGGTCCGCCCCTGGCCTTGACGCCCATCGTTTTTCTGACCGCTAAGACGGCCGAGGCCGACCGTATCCTGGGGCTTGAAACCGGCGCGGATGACTACATCACCAAGCCTTTCAGCCCCCGCGAACTGCTGGCGCGTATCAAGGCAGTGTTGCGGCGGTGTGAGGCGCCGCTGGCTCCGAGTTCGATCACGGCAGGCGATCTCGAGATTGACGCTGCAGCTATGACGGTGAGTGTCCGCGGGGCAGCGATCACGACCACCGCCACGGAATTCCGGCTGCTTCACTATCTGGCCCAGCACGCTGGGCGCGTCTTCACCCGCGACCAGATCCTCGACGCCGTGTGGAAAGAAACAACCTTCGTCAGCCCGCGATCGGTCGACGTCTACGTGCGCAAATTACGGGAGAAAATCGAAAGCGATCCGGAGCAGCCCCGGTACCTGAAGACCGTGCGCGGCACCGGCTATCGCTTTGAAGCGCCAAAATAGAGCCGACTCGTTTACGCGATTTTCATCATCGCTTAATCTCTACTTCACGGGCGCAGGCTATAGGTGGGAGAAAAGCGTCTTCGGGCGCCGCCACTCGAAAGTTGGCAGTAAAGGCAGCTATGAATTCCGCAGCACTCGTTGTCGTCAAGCAGCCATCCGCTCAGCCTCATCTGATTGATCTCACACGGCAAGCCTGCGTGGTGGCCAAAGACGCCGTCTCCCACGCGCTCGATGGACTTATCAACGGCTCACCCTCTGCGCTCGAAGCGGTTCGCAACTGCGAAGAAAAACTGGACGACCTGGACCGCGAACTCGACGAAGACCTGGCCAACACCATCACCCAGGTCGCGCCCGAGGAAGCCCGGGAGCTGTTGGCAGCGATGAAGCTGATGCTCGACCTGGAGCGGGTGGGCGATCTGATTGCCAGCTTTGCCGAGCGCTCATCTATCGTGCGCAATCGCATCGAGATGGAGGATGTTGAACAGCTCACACGCATGGCGTGCCTGGTGGAAAATATGCTCACGCAGATCGTCCGTGCCTTCACTTCGCACAACGTGGAGCAGGCCATCGGCGTCCTGCGCACCGATGCGGAGATCGACCGCCTGCGCAACCTTCTGGTTGTCCGTCACACCGAGAACGCGGAAGCGCTCAAAGGCCAGGAAAGCCTGCACGTGCTCGCCATGGCCAACGCGCTCGAACGGGCCGGGGACCACGTCAAGAACATGGCGGAGGAACTGTGCCATCTGGCCACCGGCCACACCCTGCGCCACATGATTCGCGCCAAGGACAAGCCTCTGGAACAGATGTTCCTGGACTGGCTGGCGCGAAGTAGTGCCACCAAGTGACAAGAGGCTTCTTAGCCCACCGGCGCTACACCTGAGCCAACCGGGGGGCGCTATTTACGCTTGTCTTTACCGGTTGGAGAACCGGTTGGCCGCCGGATAGGGATGATCGCGCCTTGGCTGGGGTCGGCGTGGGCGTGGCTGGCGCGGACGGTCACTTCCTGCTGCACGAAACGGACAAACTCCTGCATCTGGCGGTTCATCTCCTCCATCCGCTCGCGCATCTCGAGGATGATAGCCATGCCGGCAATGTTCACTCCGAGGTCGCGCGCCAGGTTGAGGACGAACTCCAGCCGCTGCAGGTCTTCTTCGGTGTAGAGGCGGGTGTTGCCCTCGGTGCGCGACGGCTTGAGCAGGCCTTCGCGTTCGTAGAGACGCAGCGTCTGGGGATGAATGTCGTACATCTCCGCCACCGCAGAGATCATGTACGCGCCTTTGGATTTACGTTTGCCGGTCATACTTTGGCCTTAGCATAGATGCAATGGTCGTAGTCGCGCCAGCGAATGATCTTCTCCGACATCATCCCGTTTTTCTCCGCCACCCTTCGCGACCTAAGATTCTCCGGCCGGATCATGGAGATCACGCGCCGAGCGCCCAAGAGGGTGAAGCCATATTCCATCGACGCGCGGGCCGCCTCGGTGGCGTAGCCATGACCCCATAGATCGCGGCGCACGTGATAGCCGACTTCGACTTCGTGTTGGCCTTCCACCTCCTGCAGGGTGCAACCGCAATCGCCGATCAAGAGGTTCACATCCTTCAGCAACATGGCCCAGAGACCGTGGCCGTCACGCCGGTATCGTCCGATATTTTTCTCGATCCAGTTCTCAACGCCCTTACGATCCAGAGCCGCAGGATAAAACTCCATGGCCACCGAGTCGCCAAGCACAGCCGCGAGCGCCACCGCGTCGCCCGCAACAAATCGGCGCAGGATCAGGCGCTGGGTCTCCAGGATCAGACCTTCGACCATAGTTCCTGCCTAGGGTCCTGAGGGTTCAGCTTCTGCAGGTCCTGCCAGAGCTCCCGGACCTTAAGGTCGCGCGCTTCGGGCACGACAACCTTGATCTCTACGATCTCATCGCCGCGATGATCCTCGCGCATCGCCGAAGGTACGCCTTTGTCGCGCAGGCGCAGCTTCTGACCGCTTTGTGTTCCTGGGGGCACGCGGAGCTGTGATCGGCCGTCGATAGTCGGGACTTCGATCCTTGCGCCCAAAGCTGCTTCCCACGCCGCCACAGGCACGGTGACGTAGATATCGTCGGCATCGCGACGAAAGACCGTATGTTCGCCCGCGCGGATGATGATGTAGAGATCGCCGGGGGCGCCGCCGTTCGGTCCGGCATTGCCTTTGCCGGCGATGCGGATGCGCTGGCCGTCGCGCGTGCCCGCCTTCACACGTACTTCCAGAGGCTCGCTACGCTCCACCAGGCCTTCACCGTGGCACACCGAGCACGGGCTCTGGGCCTTGCCGGTACCGTGGCAGGTTGGGCAGGGCACGTTGAACTTCATGCGCCCGCTGGTCTGCGTTGCCTGTCCCGAGCCGCTGCATGTGGGACAGGTTCCGGCAGCGCCCACCACACCCTTGCCGCCGCAGTGGTTACAGCTTTCCAGATGCTGAATGTTGAGCTTCATCACCGTGCCGCGGATGGCATCCCAGAAGCCAATGTTCACTTGGTATTCGAGATCAGTGCCTGGCTCCGGACCGCGACGCGCGCCCGCACCAGCGCCCCCGCTGAAAATGCTCGAAAAGATGTCGCGGAAGCCCCCGCCGCCCGGGGCGGCCTGTCTACCACTGCCGGGGGAGAAATCGGAGAAATCAAAGCCGCTGAAGTCAAACCCCTGACCTTGGCTCGACGCGCCGCCGCCGGGATATGGCCCTGCTCCAAAGCCCCCGGCACCGAAGCCGCCGCCGCGTGCGTAAGCTTCGGCCGCCGCGGGATCGATGTTGTCGGAATAAAAGCCGAGCTGATCGTAGATCTTGCGCTTCTTGGGATCGCTCAACACGTCGTTGGCTTCCGAGAGGTCTTTGAACCGCTCCTCCGCTTTCTTGTCGCCAGGATTGACGTCCGGATGATGTTTGCGGGCCAGCTTGCGAAAGGCTTTACGAATGTCCTCCTGCGAGGCCGTCTTCTTGACGCCGAGGATGCCGTAATAGTCTTTTTGCTGTGTGGGTGCCATCTACTTCTCCGGGTTCAATCGCTTATATATTCGGGTCTCTCGCCGTTCTCGGTGCTTTTCCTACTTTGCTGTCGGAGCCTCGCTTATTTTGATCCCCTCATCCGGATGCTGGTAGCTGTAGGTGGCCTCCTTGTCGACGCTCTCATGGCTTCGTCTCCGTCGCCAGCGGAACCTTTGTGGACTGCCAGGCGACGACCTGCCATTTGCTGTTACGTTTCAGAAACGTTCCCGTATTGCGGAAGTACACCGTTTCGGGCTGGCCGTTCACGATGTTGTGCATCACCAGGCGGAAGTTGACCACCGCCGTGTCGCCATAAGGATGCACAGTAAAGCTATCAGCCTCAAACTTGGCCTGCGGCTGGTTGGCGGCGCGAACATCGATGTTGTTAAGGACCTCTGCCTTGTCGACGGTGACGCCGGCGGAGCGGGTGTAGATTACGTCATCGGCAAAGAAGTTCTCGAAGACCTTGCGGTCGCCTTTGGGGACCTCGGCGAGAAAGTCGCGCACCATTTGCTCGATGTGCTTAGCCGTTGCCTGGTCGCTCGCGCTCATACTCGCCCGAACAGCGACGCTTTGCTGAGAGCCTTCCAGCTGCCCGATCGCCCCTGAAGTCATCACCGGCAAAAGCGCTGCCACGACGAACAGCTTCAGACCACTTCGCCTCTTGTATTTCATTCGCTCTCCGCCTGAGAAAAGTCCTTCGCTTGAGTGGGATCCCTCGCTGCCCGGGGACAAAAGACGGTCTACGCGGCTCCTACCTCCTGGATCACGTAGTTCGCCTGCGGCTCGGAGAGCATCGCTTTCGCGACAAAGTCCTCCGCGGCCCCCAGCGTATAAAGGCCGGGCAAGGGGATCAACTCGACTCCATGCCTCTTGCCGGCGATCATTTTTGCTACCAGATACTGCTTCACTTGGGTCACCTTCTTCTAAAACAATCGAGCCAAGGCAGCCTTGCGGGAGCCACCTTCACTTCGATTGCGGAAACCGGGTGGAGCAGGCCTTCAGGCCCGGGGTAGAGTTCCTCGAAATCCCGCAGGGCTGAAGCCCCGCTCCACCCAGCCATTCGAACTTCATTTCTTCTCGTCCACGTCTACGTACTCGGCGTCAATCACGCCTTCGTCTTTCTTCTTCTCTCCCGCTCCAGGAGCCGCACCGGCCTCCGGACCTGCGCCAGGAGCTCCGTCTTGCGGCTGCGCGGACTTGTACATTGCTTCGGCCAGCTTGTGCGAAGCCTGTGTCAGCCGCTCGCGCGCCGAGTTCATGATCGATGTGTCGGATCCTTCCATGGCTTTCTTGGCGTCGGCCAGGGCGGATTCAACGTTGGTCTTCTCGTCTCCGGAGATCTTGTCCCCGTGTTCCTTCAGCATCTTCTCCACGTTGTAGATCATGCTGTCGAGCTGGTTGCGACCCTCGATCTCGTCGCGCTTGGCCTTGTCCTCGGCTGCGTGCGCGTCGGCCTCCTTAGCCATGCGGTCCACTTCTTCCTTACTCAGACCGGAGGACGATGTAATCGTGATCTTCTGGTCCTTGTTCGTGGCCCGGTCCTTGGCGGTCACGTTGAGGATTCCATTGGCGTCGATGTCAAAGGTCACCTCGATCTGGGGCACGCCACGCGGTGCTGGAGGGATGCCCGTCAGGTGAAACTTGCCGAGCGTACGGTCGTCGCGGGCCATGGGACGCTCGCCCTGCAGCACGTGCACCTCGACCGAAGTCTGGCTGTCCGCCGCGGTTGAGAAGGTTTCCGTCTTGCGCGTCGGAATCGTCGTGTTACGCGGGATCATCGGCGTTGCCACGCCGCCCAGGGTTTCGATGGCCAAGGTCAGCGGTGTCACGTCGAGCAGCAACAGGTCTTTCACGTCGCCGGCCAGAACTCCGGCCTGAACCGCCGCTCCGACCGCGACGACTTCGTCGGGGTTGACGCCTTTATGCGGCTCCTTGCCGAACAGTTCTTTCACCAACGCCTGAATGCGAGGCATGCGTGTCTGTCCGCCCACCAGGACCACTTCGTCGATGTCCTTGGTCTCGATGCCGGCATCCTTCATGGCCTGCTTGCAGGGGTTCACCGAGCGCTGGATGATGTCTTCCACCATCTGCTCGAGTTTGGCCCGTGTCAGCTTCTTGACCAGGTGCTTCGGGCCGCTGGCATCGGCGGTGATGAACGGCAGGTTGATCTCGGTTTCCATGGTCGTCGAAAGCTCGATCTTGGCTTTTTCCGCGGCATCGCGCAGACGCTGCATGGCCATTTCGTTGCCTTTGCTGCGCAGGTCGAGGCCTTCATCTTTCTTGAACTCATCGGCCAGCCATTCCAAGATGCGCTGGTCAATGTTGTCACCGCCGAGGTGGGTGTCGCCATTGGTGGACTTCACCTCGATCACGCCTTCGCCGACTTCGAGGACAGAGACGTCGAACGTACCGCCGCCGAAGTCGTACACGGCGATGGTCTCGTCCTTCTTCTTGTCCAGACCGTAAGCCAATGCCGCGGCTGTGGGCTCGTTGACAATGCGCTTCACGTCCAGCCCCGCGATCTTGCCCGCGTCCTTGGTGGCCTGACGTTGTGCGTCGTTGAAGTATGCCGGGACCGTAATGACGGCTTCTGTCACTCCCTGTCCCAAGTAGTTCTCCGCCGCTTTCTTCAGCTTCTGCAGAATCATCGCCGAGATCTGAGGCGGAGTGTATTCCTTGCCTTGCGCCATCACGGCGACGTGATCGCCCTGGCGAACCACTTTGTAGGGCACCATCTTCATTTCTTCCGTGACTTCATCAAACCGGCGCCCCATGAAGCGTTTGATGGAGTAGATCGTGTTCTCCGGGTTGGTGATCGCCTGACGTTTGGCCACTTGCCCAACCAGACGTTCCCCGGATTTGGTGAAACCTACAACGGATGGCGTGGTTCTTCCGCCTTCCTCGTTCTCGATAACCTTGGGTTCACCACCCTCCATCACCGCGACCACGGAGTTTGTGGTTCCCAGATCAATCCCAATGATTTTGCCCATGACTAACAGCCTCCTGGCTTATAAGTGCTTGAAAATAAACGATAAAAACTATAACAGCACACCCATTATGAGACTTGAGTGCCTTGTTGTCAAGCGATTAGATGAGTCTGGCGAGGATGAGGTTGCAGCCAAAAAGAGCGGGGTCGAGGCCGCTTTCGTCAGTCCAGCCGTTCTTCTCGACGTCGGCTAGAAAATGCCTTCAACCCGCTCGCTGGCGAAGGCACAGCCGAGAAGCCAATCTTGGGTTGCCGCGTGATTGTTTCCTCAATAGGGTAGCGAGGCAGAACTTCCCTCAAGGCCCACTCAATACGATCGGCTGACTCTTTGATCAACTGCAACGGCCGGTTGTTTGGGCTGGACAGGGGAGTCTCAGCTCCGCAAAGTTTGATCACTTGCAGCGAGTTGCGGATGTGATGGTTGAGTTCGGCAACCGTCCGCATCCTTTCATCCACCTGATCGCGGTGGGCTCTTTCGTGCCTGGCGACATAAAGGAACAGGCCACCGGCAACGATTCCGGTCAGGATGTCGCTCACCGCCATCAAATACCAGCGTGACAGGCCCTCGTACATGAGAAGACGGTCTAACCCGTAACCTATCGACGAAACCGCTACCAAGACCAGCAAAGACAGCCAACCGGAGCACTTCATCCAGAACGGTTCGCCTACTCTACGCTTTGGCTCCATTTGCCGGATTATAGTTTTGCTGGTAGGGGTCGGGCGTTTGGATTGGTTAGATTCGGTTAAGACACGTCAAGGAGCGCTCGAACGCTGGGACAACCTCGGACGTCCTACTCCACGGTCACGGACTTGGCCAGGTTGCGAGGCTGATCCACGTCGCAGCCGCGGCGCACCGCAATGTGATAAGCCAGCAATTGCAGGGGCACTACCTCTAGGATGGGCGACAGCAACTCCGGCGCCTGTGGCACGTAAAGCACATGATCGACGTGTTCGCGGATCTCTTCATCGCCTTCCGTTGCCACGGCGATCACTTTGCCTTCGCGCGCCTTGACCTCCTTCACGTTGGACATGGTCTTTTCATAGCGCAGGACGGATTGGGGATCGGTGCGATCTTGCGTGGCAACGATCACCACCGGCAGGTTCTCATCGATCAGGGCGTTCGGCCCGTGTTTCATTTCGCCCGCCGGATACCCCTCGGCGTGGATGTAGGAGATTTCCTTTAGCTTGAGCGCGCCTTCAAGCGCGATGGGATAGTGGATACCGCGGCCGAGGAACAGGAAATCCTGCGACTTGGAATATCGGCGGGCCAGCTCTTCCACATCTTCGACGTTGGATAGGAGTGATTCGAGCTTCCCGGGAATCTTCAGCAGCTCGCCAATCAAAACCCGGCGCTGTTCCGGTGTGGTGGCTCCACGTACCTCACCCAAATACATCGCCAGCAGGAAAATTGCGGTAAGCTGAGCGGTAAAGGCCTTGGTCGACGCTACGCCGATCTCTGGCCCCGCGTGCGTGTAGATGGTCCCGGCGGCTTCGCGTGCGATCATCGCGCCTACCACGTTGCAGATGGCCAGGGTCTTCGAACCTTTGAGTTTGGCCTCACGCTGCGCAGCGATGGTATCCGCCGTCTCGCCGGACTGCGTGATCAGAAGCGTGACTTCCTGGTTGGAAGTAATGGGATCGCGGTAGCGGTATTCGCTGGCATAATCCACTTCCACCGGCAGGCGCGCGAACCTTTCGATCATGAACTTGCCGGCCAGCCCGGCGTGCCAACTGGTGCCACAGGCAGCGATTTGCATCTTCTCGAGCCTACGTAATTCCTCCGCAGTAATCTCCATCTCTTCCAAGAAAACTTGTCCGGAGTCCTCGGAAACTCGCCCCAGGGCCGTCTCACGTACGGCGCGCGGCTGCTCGTAGATTTCCTTGAGCATGAAATGCTTGAAGCCGCCCTTTTCCGCCATGATCGGGTCCCAGGTTACGTGCTGGACCTCGCGCACCACCGGTTTGCCGTCGAAGTCCATCAGCTGGACCCCGGAGGGGGTGATCACAGCCAGGTCGCCGTCGTGGAGAAAAAACAGATCGCGCGTGTGGTACAAGATGGCCGGGACGTCGGAGGCGACGAAATACTCGTCTTTCCCCAGCCCAATGACCGCCGGCGGTCCGTTGCGCGCAGCCACGATTTTGTTGGGCTCTTCTTCAGAGATCACCGCCAGCGCGAAGACTCCAGTTAACTGGTTGACGGTCTTGCGCACGGCTTCTTCCAGGTTAGGCCGGTGCCCGTTGGACTTGTGCAGGAAGTAACTCTCAACTAGATGGGCGATAACTTCCGTGTCTGTCTCGGTCGAAAAGCGATGGCCTTGTTCGATCAACTTCTTCTTCAACGACAGATAATTCTCAACGATGCCGTTGTGCACCACCACGATCTTTCCCGTGCAGTCGCGGTGCGGATGAGCGTTTTCTTCAGTGGGCCGGCCATGCGTGGCCCAGCGCGTATGGCCGATGCCGTACGTGCCGTCGAGGGGCTTGAGGCGAATGGCTTCTTCCAGGTTGCGCAGCTTGCCTTCAGCGCGCCGCACCTGCAACTCGCCCTTGGCGCCGTTTCCGGCCACGGCGATCCCAGCCGAATCATAGCCGCGGTATTCGAGCTTCTTCAGCCCGTCGATGATGACCGGCACTACGCGCTTTTTGCCGACGTAACCAACAATTCCACACATATTATTTCCCGTCGCCCGTGGCCTGCAAAGGCCAACCCAAATTGGACGATCCTGTCGCGCCTACGGGCTCTGATTAATTCTACTCTGGCAGGGTCAAGGTTACAGGTCGCGAAGGGACCTGCCCGACCGCCCGCGATCACCCAAATCAATTTCGATTCCTGGCAAGGCTGGGCTTTAGTCCGCTAAGCGGTAACTGAAATCTTCGATCACGCTGTTGGTGAGGATGTCCTTGGCGATGCGCTCGACTTCCGCTTTGGCCGCGTCTTGGTCCAGGCCGGGAGCTAGCGTCAGCTCGAAGAATTTGCCCTGGCGGACGTCGGCCACCCCCTGGTAGCCCATTTTTCTTAGCGCGCCATAGATGGTCTTGCCCTGAGGATCGAGGACGGTGGTCTTGAGCATAACGGTGACGTAAGCCTTCATGGGGTGCGTTGATTATAGCGAAGAGTCGAGGGAGGGAGCTTACCATCGCTCGGTTGAGCTCCGGCGATCAGTCTGAGGCCACTCAAGCCGGGGCTTACCGGCGCAGGGATTTAGAAAGCCAACCACGGAAAAAGCTCAGAGACAGAGCTCCTAGGAGCACAGCCGATTCAGACTTTAGTGCTCGCTCGCCTCAGTTGCTGGCTCGGCCCACACCCAGATACTCAAAGCCCATGGCTTTCATACGCGGACCGTCGAGCAGATTCTTAGTGTCCACGACCAGAGGGCGGCGGATGATGCGGCGGATGCGGTCGAAGTCCAGCGACCGGAATTCCGGCCAGCCGGTAGAGAGCACCAGCGCATCCGCACCTTCGGCCACCGAGTAGGCGGAGTCGCAATAGCGTACAGATCCGTTCAATTCCTGCTGGGCATCGGGCATGGCGATCGGATCGTAAGCGCGGACATGTGCGCCGTGCTCGATCAGCGCCCGGCACAGACGGATCGATCCGGAATGAGCGACCGAGTTAGTGTTGGGCTTGAAGGCCAGACCGAGAACGCCGACTTGCTTACCGGAGACGGTCTCCAGCACGTTGTTGATCTTCTGCATGATGCGGTTGCAGAACTCGTGGTTCACTTCCCGCGCCGCAGTCAGGATCTTGAGCGAGACGCCGGAGCCAGCGGCCAAGTTGGCGAGCGAATCCATGTCGGATTCGGTAAAGGTCCCGCCGAGCGATCCAGGCTGCAGGCAGCGCGGAGCAATCCTTTTGTCCAGACCGAGAGCCAGCGCCAAGTCAACTGCATCGGCACTGATGCGCTCGCAGAGACTCGAAAGCTCGTTGATGAAAGAAACCTTGGTCGCGAGAAAGGCCGTGGAGGCTTCGCGCACCAACTCCGCGGTTTCGTGGCTGGTCACGATGACCGGCACTCCGCGCATCACCAGTGGGCGATAGAGACTCTTTAGTGCGGTCACAGCGGCGTTTGACGCCGTGCCCAGAACAATGCGGTCCGGCCAGTTGAAGTCTTCTACGGCACAGCCTTCCGACAGAAATACCGGGTGCGAGACCACGGTGATCTGTTTTCCGGAGGCCTGCAAGCGATCTTCGATGCGGCGGGCGGTCCCGACTGGCACCGGTGTAATGAGCACCAGGATCTGCCCATGGTCGCAGTAATTGGCAATCTCGAGAGATAGGGTTTCAATGTCGCGGCTGGAATCTTCGGCCAGGTAGATGATCTCGGCACGCTGCACCATGGATTGGAGATGGGTGGAATACATCAAGCGCCCGGCGCGCACGCCGCGGCGCACTATGTCACTCAGATTCCTTTCATGAAATGGCAGAATGCCGCTGGCCAACAAGGTGGTATTGACCGAATCGCTGCCGTAGGCAGTAACGGGAACGCCAAAATCAGCCAGACATGCGGCTACAACTGTCCCCAGGTAGCCGCACCCATACACTCCAATTTGCATAATGCTCTCCCCGCAACGAGAACAGGCGACTTCGGGGGAGTGTGGGATTCGCCGGCTGTATCCTCGATTTGATCGACTTAGGCGAAATGATTAGAAGCCTTTTTTGGTACTACCGCAAGATAGATTTAGGACATGTACCAGGAACGAAGTACAGGCATCAGGGGGGCGCCTCACTTAAGGGAGACCGATTTAGTCCACCTTGATCTCAACCTTGTTGCCGTCCGGATCGCGGACGAAGGTGGACAGCCCCTTACCTCGAGCCCCGTTGTTGACTTCCGCCTGGGTGGGATCCAACCCCTTGCGCTTGAGGGTCGCGATAACATCGTAAATGCTTGATCCTGTGGCACATAAGCAGAAATGCTCTTCGCTCAGGTTGGCTAGCGGGGCGGGGTTGGTGGGACTGGCCTCGAGGAGGTCGACCAGCGCCTCCCCAGCGCGCAGGGTGACCACGCTATAGCCGGCCTTGGCCTTCCCCTCCTGTTCGACCACAAGACCCAAGCTCTCGCTGTAAAAGCGCTTCATCTCGGCCAGCTTTCGGGTGACCAGAGCAACGTGATCGAGGCCTCTATAGACGAACACACCCCGATTCTGTGGCTTGGTCGCGGAGGGCGCAAGTGTCTTAGTAAGTGCGGAGAGTGTCGGGAGGGATTTCTGTTCCAACGTCACCGCCGAATTCAGGGAACGATTCCTTGGGTTAGGGAGCTGTCTCAAAGACCAAGGCCTTCGAGGATTACCTTCAGACAAAAGCGCTTACTTCCGTCACCTTTCCCGGCGGGGATAACCAGCCTAGAATGGCGCGCATGGCAACCCTGGAGACGCTGACCTTGCCCCCACAGACCCGGCCGGACCTGGTTGCGGGCCGCGTGCGCTTCATCATGCATCGCGGGAAGCGGGTCCTTTCCATCGACTACGCACATTGCGACGTGCCGCTGCTGAAAGCGGTGGCGGAGGAAGGCCATCGTGTGATTGCCCGCGAATTGCTCAACTCCGTGCTCACGTTGAACGACGTCACGGCTACCAGCTTTGATCAGGAATCGGTCGAAGTCCTAAAGTCCAAAGTCGGGGCCAACGCGCCTTATGTGAAGCGTGCGGCGGTCATCGGCATCAGCGGCTTGCAGAGGCTCATCTACGAGGCGGTAAAACTCTTCACCAAGCGCACCATTCCTAACTTCTCCAGCCGCGAGGAAGCGCTCGACTACCTCGTCGGGGACTGAGAAGCCGTTCACTCTCTCTCTTGGTTGAATCTCTTGTCTTAAGGGAGCCCTTCTTCAACTTACTCTCCCCGGTCCCCGGCAAAACGCAGCCTGTCTTGACCAATCGGCGCTATTTTTGACTAGCTGCTCATGATCGACCGCGGAACGCTTGCAGCATGCCACTGTTGTATCGAACGCACGTTGATCTCATTGCGCTGTAGCGCGGCAATTCCGTCGGCGGCGGCTCTGGCCGCGGACAGCGTGGTAATCGTGGGGATACGCTGAGCGATCGAGGCACGGCGAATCGCCTTCTCGTCGAACCATGGGTCTTGGCCATGGGGGGTATTCACGACCAGCTGCACGCGCTCACCTTTGATCAGGTCAACCACGTTGGGCCGGCCCTCTTTGACCTTGAAAACGCGCTCCACGGAAAGGCCGGCTTTTTCCAGACGCTCAGCGGTGCCGTGCGTGGCCACCAGCCTGAAGCCCAGCTCGATGAAGCGCCGCGCCAGTTCGATGGATTCGAGCTTGTCACGGTCGGTCACACTGATGAAAACCGTGCCGCGGGTAGGTAGCGTCTGTCCGGCGGAGAGTTGAGCCTTGGCGAAGGCCTCGCCGAAGGTCTCAGCCGATCCCATCACCTCGCCGGTCGATTTCATTTCCGGTCCCAGCACGGTGTCCACGCCAGGGAACTTCGACCAGGGAAAGACCGGGGACTTCACGAAATATCCGGCGCCCGTAACCAGATCTTTACCCTCGGCTGCATGCTCCGGCAGGAACTCATGCAACTTGCGCCCGGTCATCAGACGCGCCGCAATCTTGGCCAGGGGCACGCCGGTGGCTTTGGAGACAAACGGCACTGTGCGGGAGGCCCGAGGGTTGACTTCAATCACGAACACCTTGCCGTTCTGCACCGCGAACTGGACGTTCATCAGCCCGACGACTCGCAGCGCCCGCGCCAGCTTGAAGGTATATTCGCGAATCGTCTCAAGAACCTGGGCGGGCAGGCTGACGGCGGGCAACACGCAGGAGGAATCACCGGAGTGGATGCCGGCCTCTTCTATGTGCTGCATGACGCCGCCGATGACTACATCTTCACCGTCGGAGAGTGCGTCCACATCGACCTCGGTCGCGGCCTCCAGGAAGTGGTCGACCAGCACCGGGCGCTCCTGAGAGTACTCCACCGCTTCCTTCATATAGCGGATCACGCTCTCGTCGTCGTAGGCGATCACCATGGCACGTCCGCCCAGCACGTACGATGGCCGCACTAGCACCGGGTACTGCACGCGTCGGGCGCCGGCCACTGCTTCCTCGACACTGGTAGCCATGGCCCCGGGCGGCTGGGGAATTTCCAACTCCTCCAGCAACTTGCCGAAGCGTTTGCGGTCTTCTGCAAGATCGATGGACTCCGGTGACGTGCCGATGATGGCTACGCCCGCAGCTTTCAGCGGCAAGGCCAAGTTCAGGGGCGTTTGCCCCCCAAACTGCACGATCACTCCGATGGGTGCACCGCTCGGAGCTTCATGCTCCACGACGGCGAGTACGTCTTCGAAGGTCAGTGGTTCAAAATAGAGGCGGTCGCTGGTGTCGTAGTCGGTAGAAACCGTCTCCGGATTGCAGTTGATCATGATGGTTTCGTAACCATCGTCGCGAAGTGCGAAAGCCGCGTGACAGCAGCAGTAGTCGAACTCAATTCCCTGCCCGATGCGGTTAGGACCACTGCCGAGAATGATGACTTTCTTCTTGGTCGTGGGCGGCGCCTCGTCTTCATCTTCATAGGTCGAGTAGAAATAGGGGGTGTAGCTTTCGAATTCCGCAGCGCAGGTATCAACCAGCTTGTATACCGGCTTGATCCGATTTTGCTCGCGCAGCCGGCTGACAGCCTGCGGGCTCGACTTCAGGCTGAGCGCCAACCTCTCGTCGGATGCGCCAGAGCGCTTGGCTTCTCGCAATAACTCCGGTGAGATTGTCTCGACCGTGTGTCGGCTCACCTCGGCCTCGAGGTCGGAGATCTCCTTGAGCTGGTAGAGGAACCAGGGATCGATGCCGGTCATCTTGTGCAGCTCTTTGACCGTCATGCCCTGGTGCAAGGCGTAACGCAGATACGTCAGGCGCTCGGGATGAGGCGTGACCAGGCGTTGCGTGAGTATCCGCGGCTCGATTCGCTCGGCTCCGACGCGCCTTCCGGTTTCGAGTGAGCGCACGCCCTTCATCAGCGCTTCCTTGAATGTCCGCCCGATGGCCATGACCTCGCCCACGGACTTCATTTGCGGGCCCAAGGACTCGTCGGTGCCGGGAAACTTCTCGAACTGCCATTTGGGAATCTTGGCAACGACATAATCGATCGTCGGCTCGAAGCAAGCCGGTGTCTTCAGAGTGATGTCGTTCGGAATCTCATCCAGCGTATATCCGACGGCCAGCTTGGCCGCGATCTTGGCAATCGGGAAACCCGTCGCCTTTGACGCCAGCGCCGACGAGCGCGAGACGCGGGGGTTCATCTCGATCACCACCATGCGCCCGCTCGAGGGATCCACCGCAAACTGGATGTTCGAACCCCCGGTCTCCACACCGATCTCGCGAATCACCTTGATGGCGGCATCACGCATGTGCTGGTATTCGCGGTCGGTAAGTGTCTGCGCCGGAGCCACGGTGATAGAGTCGCCGGTGTGCACGCCCATGGGATCGAAGTTCTCGATCGAGCAGATGATAATGACGTTGTCGGCAAGATCGCGCATCACCTCGAGCTCGTACTCCTTCCAGCCGAGCACGGATTCTTCGATCAGCACTTCATGCACCGGTGAGAGATCCAAACCACGCGCCAGAATTTCGAGCAGCTCTTCTCTGTTGTAGGCAATGCCACCGCCGCTGCCGCCCAGAGTGAACGACGGCCGGATGATGAGCGGGAAGCCGATCTTGCCCGAAAAATCCAGGCCGTCTTTCAGGTTGTTGACCAGAGCCGAGCGCGGGACATCGAGCCCGATGCGCGTCATGGCGTCTTTGAACAGCAGGCGGTCTTCGGCTTTCTTGATGGCGCGAAGCTGCGCGCCGATTAGCTCCACGTTGTATTTCTCGAGCACTCCGGAATCTGCGAGCTCGACGGCAAGATTCAGCGCCGTTTGTCCGCCCACCGTGGGGAGGATTGCAAACTTGCCGCCAGGCTTGTTATCCCGCGCCAGCATCTCCACTTCCTGGCGGATGATCTCTTCGAGATACGTCTTGGTCAGCGGCTCGATGTAGGTACGGTCAGCCATCTCCGGATCGGTCATGATGGTGGCGGGGTTGGAGTTGGCCAGGACCACGTCGTACCCCTCGGCCTTGAGAGCCTTGCAGGCCTGCGTGCCAGAGTAATCGAACTCTGCCGACTGGCCAATCACGATCGGCCCGGAGCCGATGATCAGGATCTTCGCGATGTCATCGCGGCGTGGCATCTTAGCTTTTCCACTCCTCCATCATCCTCAGAAAATCCTTGAACAGATAATGTGAGTCGTGCGGCCCGGGCGAAGCTTCCGGGTGATACTGCACGCTGAATAGCGGCAGCATGCGATGGCGCAGGCCTTCGAGCGTGCCGTCGTTGAGATCGAAATGGGTTTTGACCACCTCGGATTCCTTGAGCGAATGGGGATCGACGGCGAAGTTATGGTTGTGTGCCGTGATCTCGATCTTGCCCGTCTCCAACTGTTTGACCGGATGATTGCCGCCATGGTGGCCGAACTTGAGCTTGTAGGTCTTGCCGCCGAGCGCCAAGCCGATCAACTGATGCCCCAGGCAGATCCCGAAGATAGGCGTTTTGCCCATCAGGTTGCGGATGTTTTCGTAGGCGTAATTGCACGGCTCGGGATCACCCGGCCCGTTCGACAAAAACACGCCGTCCGGGGCCAGCGCCATCACATCTTCCGCAGAAGTCAGGGCCGGAACCACGGTGACGCGGCAGCCGCGGTCCACCAGCATGCGCAAAATGTTCTGTTTGATGCCGAAGTCGTACGCCACCACGTGCTTGGAGGGCGGCGAGTCTTTCACCCCGACCACCTCCGTGGGCTGGTGCGATCTGGTCCCTGTCTCCCAACGGTAGCGCTGCTTGGTGGATACGACTTTCGCCAGGTCGGTGCCGTCCATCTTGGGGATGGAGCGGGCCTTGGCGACAAGCTTGCCGGGATCGGTCTCGATTGACGAAATTACGCCGCGCATCACGCCGTGCGTGCGCAAGTGACGGACCAGGGCACGGGTGTCGATGTCGGCGATGACCGGGATCTTGAACTTTTCAAGGTATTCGTCCGTCACCTGCTGCGAGCGCCAGTTGGAGCTGATGGGCGAGAACTGTCGCACTACCAGGCCTTCGATATAAGGATGCGTGGCTTCGTTGTCTTCAGGGTTGGTGCCGTAGTTACCAATCTCCGGGTTGGTCAAGACAACGATCTGTCCGGCATAGGAAGGATCAGTAAAGATTTCTTGGTAGCCGGTGAGGGAGGTATTAAAAACAACTTCCCCGTAACATTCGCCTTTCGCGCCATGGCCCCTGCCGCTGAAGATCCTTCCATCTTCCAGCGCGAGAATTGCCTGCATGGAATCTCCGAGGAGTGGATTTTATGAATTTTAGCAGAAGACTCGGCGTGGGATAAACACCGCCTGTGGATAAC
>DATDGP010000164.1:0-2324 GCA_036522035.1 Terriglobales bacterium | reverse complement strand
ACCACGCCAAACATCTTCATGCCGTCTTTGCTGACGGCATATTCCTCCCTAACCACGCCGATGTGGCGGAAGCTCAAGGTCTCGACCAATGTCTCGACGACTTCGATATGAGGCACGGGCCGGTGAGTGGCCGTGCCCTGGGGTGTAGGGATCTCGGCCAGTTCTTGACGACTCAACTTTGCCGTTGACGCAATAAGTACAGAATCATTCATACGATGTTTCTCCTTTGTTGGAATTGTTGATTTTTCGCGTCGGAAGGATTGACCGCTGGTCGCCCAGCCGTCGGGTGCGGGCGCCCCGACGCGGGCACCCTCAAATTCTGTGCAGGATGGTCGAGCACCGGCTGCACGGCCGCGCCCAATTTTCTATTACACACGCAGGGCCTTGCAAGGCGTGACAGGCTTCTCTGGGACGCGGAGCATCCTCCGCATGCAACGGATATCGTGGGCGTCTACCGCAGGCGAAGATGATGGCGCTTCACAAGCCGAGCGCCTGAAACGGGCACAGTGTTCGTCAGCGCAGAACGCACTGCGGAACTGTTGATTTCCCAATCTGACCTGGCCAGTACGAATTCCAGCTTCCGCCGGATCTCGCCATCCGCTAAAGGACGGATGATTTCCCGGAGCTCGGTTTTCGTGATACGCACGATAGTTTCAAAGAATCGATCTTCGATCTGGCACGGATCATCGATCACCAACGAAGCCATTCCATTACCTTGCAGTCCGATCGAGGCTTTCTCGCCTTCGAGCTTCTTGAGCCCCCGCGATAGCATGAAGTAGAGCAACATCTCCTTCAGGCGTCCAAGTCGTCCTTCTGCCGCTCGCTTACGTGCCGAAAAGCGCTCTTCTTCTTCTTCGCAGATCGCGGCAATCGATTCCTGCCAGCGCCAATACCCCGCAATCCGGTCCACCTTGGTGCGGAACGCCTCCAGGTAATCGTTGATTTCGTGGACCAATTCCTCGGGAATACCGTTGCCCTCAGCTGCCTCCTCGGCACGGTCCATCAGTCCGATAAGGCGCTCGTCCAAATCGAACAGCGTGTGCGGCTCGCGTTCGGCTTCCGACGCGGCCGGTGATAGTGCCGTCATGATCGCCTCCCACAACTCCTTAGAACAGAGAAAGCTGCACTACCGGCCCGTCCCGCGGAGTCCAGACCTTCGCTTCTTCCACTACTTCCGGCACCTCGACCAAGAGTGCGGGCGATTTCTCCGCTGCCGAAGCCGCGGTCTCCCTGGATTTCGTCAGTGCCCTCCACACCTCCGCCGCCTCCTCACCTACGCCTTGCCGGGTGACCAACTCCCGAGCCATTGCTGTAAGCAGGTCGTCATCTTCATCCATCGCCTGCAAGCCCTCCGCTTGTAGCTTGCCTTCCAGTGCCAAGGAAACCACCAGTTTCTTCCCCATCAGCCGAAGACAGCTTTCCTGCGCCGTCTGCGAATACGTCAAAAAAGCAACTCGCACCGCCTCTTTCTGGCCGATGCGCCAACTTCGTCGGCTGGCCTGACGCAAGGTGTAAATCGAATAACCGGTCTGAATGAAGAAAATGCAAGGTAATTCCAATAAGTCTATGTTATTTGGAATATGGGAGCGGCCAATGCCCCAAGTGGGCTGCTGGGGGGCAGTCAAGCCATTTTCTTTTTGACACCAGTTGTCTCTGCAGCTGGCCGGGATGGCCTCAAAACAGCGAGAACTGCTCTGGTGCAGGAGGAGAATCGGGATGGCGGTGGCTGGGAACCGACGGCGGGCGTACGCCAAACTTTAGCATGCTTCGGCTGGATGTTGTGACAGATGATGGCGGTGGCGAATGCACAGGGTCTTCGCTGGAAGCCACGGCCACAACTGGCTTCGGCGGCAGGATTCGCAGCTGCTCTGCTTGGAGCTGTTTCCATAGGGCATCTGCGGACTCGCCGATTCCATGTTTGGTGACGAGCTCCCGCGCCATGGCCGTGAGCATGTCGTCGTCCTCTTCGAATGATTGAAGCCCGCCGTCAGAGAACTTGCCCTCCATGGCGAGCGAAACCAGCATCTTCTTAGCCATGAGCCGCAGGCAACTGGACTGCATCGTGTCAGCATAGTGGAGATGAAACACGCGGACAGCCTCGCGTTGTCCGATGCGCCACGAACGGCGGCTCGCCTGTCGCAGAGTGTGGAGTGAATAGCCCGATTGATAGTCTCTACCTCGTTGATTTCGCGCAGCATGATACGGGAGGCATGGAGAAGGAGGCAGGTGAGTTGATCGGCCAATCCGGATGGGAAGATCTGATGCTCTACTACCAATCGGACACCGCCGCCTACAAGGGTCGTTTTTCTCAGGCGCGGGAGCTG
>DATDGP010000163.1:0-19814 GCA_036522035.1 Terriglobales bacterium | reverse complement strand
GCATGGAGTTCCAAGGCGAGCACGCCCTGCCTGACCAGCTCGCCACCAACCTGCCCAAGACCGCCTGCAAAATCGACATCGCCTACTTCGTCATCCAGGGCCAAGACGACATCGTCACGCCAACTCAGGCCGTCGTTGACTACTTCAAATGCGTCAGGGCACCGAAAAAAGAATTGATCCTGATCCCCAGCGCCGGCCACTTCGCCTTCATGACCGCCGCAAGCGAATTCCTCGAACTGCTGAAATCCAAGGTCCGCCCCGTCGCCCTCGCCCGCGGTGGCCCGCTCAAGCCTGGTTCTTGGCTTGAGTGGGGTAGTTCGACAGCTGGACAGAGTCTTCCTGCCGCTCTTTTGTGTTTTCGCGTCGTCTATTCCGACTCGATCTCCACCGTCCCTCACAGCCGGTTGCAGGCTTTGGACCAGCCTCTAACATTCCATTCTAAATTTCGCAAAGAACGCGAAACTTAGAATGGGCGCCGGGCAGAAGAGGCTTCCACTTGCGGAGTTGAAGGTTTAACGCTGAGCCCGTTCGCCTTTCCGCTGCGGACGGCCCCGAGCTGGTCGACGAAGGGCGCTCGGTCTTGATCGTGGAGGAGGCTGCCATGGCGGCCGGCGGGCCGGCGCAGAGCGAAGCTCTGCGATCTTGTCCCCCTTTCCGGGGCGCGGTAACCTTTCCTTCGCTCGGCCCCTGATCCTTCTGACTTATTTCCAACCCACCGACGCCATCTTAAGCCCGGCCAACCGCCGTCTATCACCACCAGCGGCGCGACCAAGGTGGGCGCGACCGTCTGGGATTTCAGCAAGATTCGGCTTGACAAGGTCCCGCGGTAGCCAGTAAACTGATAAGTTACTAATTGAATGGTTCAGCGCCTCGGCTCGCCGGGAGGGACCCGCATCTCATGCTGAGCGCGTTCGGACACAAGGAACCGGGATCAGTGCGATGGTGTACCCCCATATATTGTGTTTCGCGGGCCGGTCTCAAAGTGCTCAATTAGCCCTCCGCCCAAAGCCAACAAGTTACTTAGAATCAGTTAGTAAGGAGGACAACTTGAAATTTGCGCTTATTTTCGAGACCACTGCATCTCGTCGAAGCTATTTGGAATCAGCAGTTTGAAGTCAAAATAGCGCTAGAATGACATTCCCGGGGGCCCCCTTATCCAAAGCCAATAAGTCGTTTATTATCAACAAAACATGATCAAAAAGGAGGCTAGACCAAAGCCAAGCAAGCCCTTTATCATCAACAAAATCGAGGCTACACCCAAAGCCAAAAGAGGTCAACCGAGGCTTGGCGGCGAATGTTAAAATAAGTCTTTTAGAATGAGTTAAATCCAGGCAGATTGGACGACATGAAGCACAAAACGCCAAAGCCAAGATCGGGCAGGTTTGAGAATTGCACTCAAATCTATTTTAATCAGTAGCTTATGGCAAGAATGAGTCAAAATTCAGGACAAGCGCCAAAGCCAGACGCGCCATCGTGATGCGAGCCAACTCCGGCGCGCGTTAGGTGGCGTGGCCCGTGGTGATCCCCGAGCCGGTGGCGATCCCAGCGAGCCCCCAAGTGCTTCGGTCCCGCAGAAGTTGAGAGACCATAGCGTAGTGCAAGGCGTGACCGGCGCGATCCGCCACCACGTAATCGACGAGCGGATGGCCCAGCATCACCAGATCGCCGATCAAATCGAGCATTTATGGCGGCAGAACTCGCCCAGATTCATGACGCCACGCGCGTGACCACCACGGCGTTCCAGAGCGATCCGCCCTGCACCAGGCGATTAACCCCACTCCGGCTCCACAGGGTGCCACCGAATATGAGTGCAGCGCTTTGTCCAGTCTCGCGCGAAGAGGCGTTGCACGTTGCGCGGCGCTTCTCGTTTTCTGCCTCAACATCGTGGATCTTCACTCTGCGCTGCGGCAAGTAAGGATGATCTACCTGCTGTCATGCAGTTCTTACTTTGGCCGAGGGCCCGCGCTCTGGCTAACGAGGACTCGCCAGTTGTTTCGCGCTCGGCCTCAAGTCCGGTTCTTGACGACCGTCGTCGGAGCTGGTTCAAAAAGCAGGTCCTGATACAGCAGCGACACTGTAAGCTGGTCTGTGTTTCGGACGCGTCATCTAGTCGGAAGTTGTCTTTGCGATCGGGTATGCTGCTTAGGCACAAACAAGGCGTGGAGCCAAGCATCGCCCGCCTCTGGTTTGCGCGCCTGGACACAGATGTCCGAGGCAGAGCGGCCGTGCGCGCGCAGCATCGATATTCTGTCCGGTATCGCTAATTCTCAGTAGCTTGATTGGGAGGACACCGCAATGCCCTTGCACCGAAAGACCGACCTCAGAGCTGAAGTGCCGGATGAGATTTACGCCTCGCACGATCTCTCCGTCAGCGTGCCCAGAGACAAATTCCCCAAAGGCCCGCAGGATCCCCGGCACGCCTACGCCATCGTTCACGACGAGCTGATGCTCGACGGCAACTCCCGCCAGAACCTGGCCACGTTCTGTCAGACGTGGTCGGAGCCGCAGATCGCCCAGCTCATGGCGGAATGCGTCGACAAGAACATGATCGACAAGGACGAGTACCCACAGTCCGCCCAGATCGAAGCACGCTGCGTTCACATGCTCGCCGATCTCTGGCACTGTCCCGAGGCCGCTAACAGCATCGGAACTTCGACCACAGGTTCGAGCGAGGCCGCTATGCTGGGCGCCATGGCGTTGAAGTGGAACTGGAGGGAAAGAAGGCGGGCCCAACACCAGACCACGGACCGTCCGAACCTGGTGAGTGGCCCGGTGCAGGTCTGCTGGCACAAATTCTGCCGCTATTGGGACGTGGAGCTGCGCGAGATCCCGCTGGAAGGCGACCGCCTGCTAATGACGCCGGACCAGGTCATCAGCCATTGCGACGAGAATACCATCGGGGTAGTACCCACGCTCGGCGTGACCTTTACCTGCCAGTACGAGCCAGTGAAGGAGGTCAGCGAGGCGCTCGACGAGCTCCAAAAGCACAACGGGCTCGACATTCCCATCCACGTCGACGCGGCCAGCGGCGGGTTCCTGGCGCCTTTCATCGAGCCCGAGCTGGTGTGGGACTTCCGTTTGCCGCGCGTGAAGTCCATTAACACTTCGGGCCACAAGTACGGACTAGCGCCGTTGGGAGTGGGCTGGGTGATTTGGCGCAATGATACAGACCTGCCTGATGACCTCGTCTTTGAGGTGAATTATTTGGGTGGCAACATGCCCACTTTTGCGCTGAACTTCTCGCGGCCGGGCGGAGAAGTGATCTGCCAGTATTACAACTTCCTGCGCTTGGGCCGCGAAGGATATCGCGTGATTCACCAGGCTTGCCACGATACCTCCGTATACCTGGCCCGGAAGATTGCGAAACTGGGGCCGTTCAAAATCATCTACGGCGGTACCGGAGGCCTGCCCGCGGTCTGCTGGACGCTTAAGGACGGCGAGAATCCCGGCTTCACCCTCTATGATTTCGCTGACCGCTTGCGCAACCGGGGCTGGCAGGTGCCGGCGTACTCCATGCCTCCGAACCGCAACGATCTTGTGGTGCAGCGTATCCTGGTTCGCCGCGGCTTCAGTCGGGACCTCGCCGAGCTTCTGCTCGACGATTTCAGGCGCACCCTCGATTACTTTGCGCAACATCCCGTGGCGACACCTTTAACGGAACACGAGGCTGGCGGACACAACCACACGGGCCGATACAAGAAGAGGCCTGGAACCGCTGGGCTCTTGCATTGAAGCGTACCGATGAGCCAGGTTCTCACACGCCGGGCTAATTTGAGCCCGTCGGTACCCCGATGCTCGATCGGCTCACACTTATCTCGGGAGGCACCGCCCACACTCGACAATTCCGGAAATAAAGTGAGCACACAAGAATTCACTCCGAGTGTCACACGGGAGGGTCCAGCGCCAGCGGGTTCGTTCTAGTCGCCTTCTGATTATCCGGTTGCTTCAGCAGACCCCAATGGGTTGGGGTTGAGGTCCCTCGCTCCCCGGATTGGTTCGTACTTTGTTGATTTTTGGTCGGTTCCGAGACCCAGGAGTGTCTGAAATGCGGCCAGGGGAGTCTGGCGGCGATTATGCCGAAAGACGAATTCGTCGAGGTAGGCCTGGAGTTGGTCCTGGCTCAAGCGGCGATCGACCTCACTACAAGTGACGAGATGACTAGAGAGAAGGGAGAATCCTTTGCCACCAGCGCTATCGCTACGCCACCTCAGACGGATTGTGGTTCGCGGGTCAGTATTGTTCGTTGTTCTCCTCTATGTGGGGCGTCTAGTCGCCCAAAGTTCTCCGGCATCGCCGGATCGCCCCTGGCATTCCAGCACAGAGCAAGAGATCAAAAGCGACGCCAGCACCCTTCGTAGCTATAGGTTCAGCGTCGATCCAGCCAAGACCTACTCCCTGACGGAACTAATCGACTTGGCGGAGACGCAGAATCCTGAGACGAGCTTAGCGTGGGAACGAGCCCGTGCTCAGGCAGCAGCCTTAGGGGTTGCGCGCAGCGAACTGTATCCCACGCTAGCCGCGCTGGCTGTCTCCCAGATCAACAGCTTCGGCATCCTGTTCGGAACTACCTTTTACCGCCAGACCGTGCAGGCCTTCGAGGGAGTGCTGGAACTCAATTACACCGTCTTCGACTTCGGCGCGCGATCCGGCCGAATCGACCGGGCGCGAGCGGAGGTTCTGGCTGCTAACTTCGCCTTTAACGATACACATCGCAGGCTCATCTACCAGGTTGAGCAGGCCTATTATGAGCTGCTGAACGCATCCGGTCAGGAGGATGCGGCCCGAGCGAGCCTATCGAACGCCCAGGCCGTGCAACAAGCTGCAGAGGATCGTCTAAAACAAGGCTTGGCCACCTTGCCGGATGTATTGGAAGCTCGTAGCGCTACCGCGCGGTCAGAATATGAGCTGCAGGAGGTATTAGGAGCTGAAGAGATTGCCAGGGGAAATCTGACAACCTCACTGGGAGGGTCCCCAACCGCCACAATTCACGCCCAGCCGCTCGGCGACTTACCAATTCCTGATTCGCTCCCTGATACCGTCGATCAGGCGATTCGTCGCGCGCTCGACCAACGGCCCGATCTTATGCAGCGAATCGCCGAAATACGATCAGCAAACGCCAGGGTCAAGGAGGCGCGGGCGGCCTATTACCCTACTTTGAATCTCACTGCCACGCCGAGTGGTCAATCATTGTACGGGATCCAGCAAGCCCTCTCCTGGGTGCACACGGGGAGTTTCTACGGTGGGTTGAACCTGACCTTGAGCTGGACTCTCTTCGACGGGGGCGCACGAAAAAACAACCTGTCGCAAGTGGAAGCCAACGTCCACGCGGCGGAGGCCCAAGCCAAGGTTACGCGCGATCAGCTTGCCGACGAGGTTTGGGCCGCGTATGCCAACTTGAGCACTGCTTTTC
The DNA here is from genome assembly GCA_036522035.1 of Terriglobales bacterium. Classification (GTDB taxonomy): domain Bacteria; phylum Acidobacteriota; class Terriglobia; order Terriglobales; family Acidobacteriaceae; genus Angelobacter. Next base: position 14,404 of record DATDGP010000163.1, on the reverse strand, counting down.
GCCAGCGTCAGGCTGCCACTGCGCTCCTGGAGGCCACCAACCAGTCCTACGCAGCCTCTCTGGAATCATACAAGTACGGAGTGCGTAGCCTCTTGGATGTCACAGCGGCACAGCAAACTCTCGCCCAAGCTCGCTCGACGGATGTTCTGGCGCGCACCCAGGTGCTCGGCGCCCTGGCTGATTTGACCTACCGGACTGGGGACTCGATCCAAGCGGGCGCGAGAAAACCATGACGGGTCAAAGCAAAGGTCGTCTCGCAAGGGCACCGTGGGTGCTCGCTGCGTTGGTCCTTGGGAGTTGCGCACGTGCGCCTTCCTTCGACATCCTGGGCTCGTTCTTCCCCGCGTGGCTTGTGTGCGTGGCACTGGCTATTCTGCTCACCGTTCTCGCCCGATGGCTGCTGATGCGCTTGCGAATCGTAGTGGCACTCCCAATTGTGGTGTATCCGGCCCTAGCAGCCCTCTTGACGTTTGCGCTGTGGCTTGTTTTCTTCCATTAAGGAGAAATGAGGAGAGTATGGATTCCGACACCAGTTCGAGACCGGAAAGGCGGCTGGGCGGTTGGGCCAGTGCGGGCATTGTGGTGACAGCTCTGGCGCTGGGCATCATGGTGCTCTATCACACCGACCGCTACCCCCGGACCGACGATGCCGAAATCTTTGCGAACTTCATCGGGATCGCGCCGCAAGTGCAGGGGCCAATCCTCCGGCTCAATGTGCGCGACAACCAGTTCGTAAAGAAGGGTGAATTGCTTTTCGAAATTGATGAGCGGCCCTATGAGTACACCCTCGAAAGGGCAGTTTCCGATCAGGCGGCCCTTGAAGGGCAGATCTCGAACGAGCAGCGACGAATTGCAGCACTGGTCAGCGCGGTTTCGGTCTCGCAAGCCAATATTCAGAGCGCGCAGGCGGACGTAACGCGGTGGCGCGCGGCTGTCGACCAGGCGCGGGCGGACGTGGCTAATTCCGAGCAGGGAGTGAGCCGCGCCAAAGCCGAGTGGGAATACTCGAACAACAATTTGCATCGCCTGGAACCGCTTCTGGCCAAACAGTTTGTCACGGTCGATCAGGTGGATCGGGCAAGAACTTCGGAGATCGCCCAAGGAGAGGCTCTGAAGCAGGCGCAGTCCCAACTGCGGCTCTCGCAGGCGGGTTTGAGGTCGGCGGAGGCTCAATACGAACAATCCGACGCTGTGCTTGAACAAAGCAAGGCGCTGCACGCACAAGCCGTGCACGCGGTTACGACGCTCGAGCCGCTGATCAATCAGCGTGGCGAGAGAGCTGCTGCTGTGAAAGACGCCCGCTATAACCTCGACAATTGCCGCGTGTACGCGCCGTTTGACGCCCGGGTGACGAATCTCACCATTTCGGAGGGCGCGTATGCCCATATCGGTCAACAGGTTTTCACACTGATTGACACGCGCACTTGGTGGGCCGTTGCGAACTTCCGTGAAGGCCAGCTGCGGCACATCGTGCCCGGAATGCGAGCTGACGTTTACGTCATGTCAAAACCGGATGTGCGTTTTTCCGGCGTCGTGGACAGCATCAGCTTCGGCGTCAACCCGGACCCTGATCTCGTTGGCCGTTTGGAACCCGGCCTTCCCGATGTGCAGCGAACCCTCAACTGGGTGCATCTGGCATCGAGATATCCGGTCCGGGTTCGCGTCGAAAATCCCGCTCCTGAACTGTTTCGAATCAGCGCATCAGCCTCGGTTATTATTCGCGGCCGCTGAATATGGCAACGCTTGCCCAAACCATGCCTGCAATACCCCAACCGTGGGTATGGTTCCGGGCGTTTCTCAAAGAGGAGCTCACACCGTACCCGGGCCGGGCCGCAACGGTCGCGCGCATGGTTCTTGCCGCAACCCTGGTCATGATTCTTTGCATGACGCTTCACGTTCCCTATGCATTTCAGGGAGCAATCTATGTGCTTTTCATTTCTCGGGAGAGCCCTCGAGCCACTCTACAATCGGGGGGAACGATACCGCTCGTTGTGGCCCTGGGCGCAGCTTATGTCTTGATCTCAGTGTCGTTTGTTATCAGCCTTCCCATTCTACATTTTGTCTGGATCCCTGTTTCACTCTTCCTGGCCTTCTTCGCACTTGGCACGATGAGGGACTACGTCGCGGCCTCTATCTTTACCATTATGATCGCGGTCGGAGTTCCGGTGTGGGATCGTCATCTGCCGGCCCATATCAACGTGGAAGACACACTCTGGGTCTCATTGCAGGCTTTGATCGCAGTCGCCGTCACTGCGGCGGTGGAGTTGGCCTTTGTGCGCAGGAAGCCGGGAGACGAGATCGTGCTGCCCCTCGCGGACCGATTGGACGCTGTCCACGCCTTGCTCGCAGGTTACTTGGAAGATCGTGTTGTGAGTGAGGCAGGTGCAAATGCACTCGCCCGCCTGTCCATGCTCGGAACGTCAAGATTACGGCGCCTCTTGCGGCGCTCTGCTTATTCGCCGCAGTACAGATTGCAGATGAGCGGCGTTGCTGCCCTGGTCGGGCGACTCGTGGATATCGCCGCCGCCCTGCCCCAACTCAGCTTCAAACCCTCCAGCAACGATCAGAAGCCATTGCGTGAACTGGCTGCGGCCGTTGCGAACGTACGCACCGATCTAATGAACCGGCAGGTCGCGGCCTCCCTCCATTTCAGCTGGGATGACAAGCCCACGCTAGGCGTTCCATTGCTGCTCGAGATGGCGAAGATCGTCGAGTTCATTCCAGAAGCATTTGCGGGTAATCTTTCAGCGGATGAATACCGCCCGGCCGCCGCCGACCCTCCCCGATCGAAGGTTTTCGTCTCCGATGCGTTTGCCAACCCTGAACACCTTAAGTTCGCGCTGAGAGGCTGCGCGGCGGCTAGCCTCTGTTACATCATCTACAGTGCCGTTGACTGGCCGGGTATCAGCACTGCAATTGCCACGTGCCTGGTAACAGGCCTTTCCTCGATCGGCGCATCTCGCCAAAAACAGGTTCTGCGTGTTACGGGAGCGGCCGTCGGTGGCTTCTTGTTCGGGATGGGCTCGCAGATATTCATTCTGCCCTACCTCGACTCGATTGCCGGGTTCACCGTCCTTTTCATTATCGTAACCGCCGTGGCTTGCTGGTTTATGACCTCCAGCCCCCGGTTGTCATACTTCGGGGTACAGATCGCTCTCGCCTTCTACCTCATCAACCTGCAGGAGTTCACGATACAAACGTCGCTCCCGATAGCAAGGGACCGCATCGTGGGCATTCTGCTCGGACTGTCCATGATGTGGCTTGTCTTCGATCAGCTAGGGGGCGCGCACGCCGGGACCGAGATGAAGAGGGCCTTTATCTCCGTGCTACGTTTGCTGGCCCAACTCGAACGAGAACCGCTTTCGACCGATCTACGAGCTGCTGCTGAGCGCAGCTATTCACTGCGCGAGACGATCAACGGAACTTTTGACAACATCAGAAGTCTTGCCGACGGAGTTTTATTCGAATTCGGTCCTACCCGGCAGCAAGATCTGGCTATGCGTGATCGATTCCGACGGTGGGGACCGATGCTGCGCCTGGTGTTTGCGATCCGGATTGCGCTGCTGAAATACCGCTTCCAGCTTCCCAGTTTCGAACTCCCGGAGGCCGTATGTCGCGCACAGCAGGAGTTCGAGAATCAGTTAGGGGAGACGCTTGATAGGATGGCGGGCCGGATCGAAGGTGGGGAACCTGGGGCCAGAGAAGACCTGCAGCAGTCCTTTGAGAGTCTGGAGCACATAACCCTGACGTGTCTTTCGGAATTGCCACCAGGACCGTTCGCGGAGCAAGCACAGACATTTCTTGCCTTGTCCCGCAGAATCAAGGGCTTGACCAGTGGCTTGGACAGCGAAATCTGAGTGCTGCCGCCCGCAACCTACGGGGTCAAACCGCTCCGGAACCCCTTGGAGCAGATCGCCGGTTTCATTACTTCTATTACATAACTAACATTATAAACATAGGGTGAGGTTCATTTGTCGGCCGCGGCGGACGGCCGGGCTGCGAAAAGTGCAAGTGTTGACAGATTCACGTAATCCCCGCCAGTAGTGGGCCACGATCAAGGAGTTGAACCACCTCGAGCTTTGATCGCGGACAGATCTTCAGCAGAAAGAAATAGGTAAAAAAAAGCTTGCACCTGCCTCTGTGTTATACTACACTATATCACCATACTGGCTCGGGAGTTGGTCCAGTAGATCGCTCGCACCTGAGTACGCGAGTGAGAACCCCGACCCGTAACTGAGGAAATTAAGGAGATGAAAACATGAAATCCGTTCGTTTTATGCTGTCCGTTGTTCTGATGTCACTCTCCACCGTGGCTTTCGCCCAGTCCGACGCGCAAATGTCCGTTGACAAATCGGCGCCGTCCGACGCGCAAAAGTCTTTCAGCCAAATGAAAACCCTGGCGGGCATCTGGCAAGGCCCGGTAGTAGTCGACCCCCCCCAGCACGGCGAGATGGACGGCAAGCCCATCCGGGTGACGCTGCGCGTGACATCCAGGGGAAACGCGATCGTGCACGAGATGAAGGAAGCGGGAACGCCGGACGATCCTGCTCATTACGACGACCCCATCACCATGCTATATCTGGATGGCGATCGCCTGCTCCTGACGCACTATTGTGACGCCGGGAATCGGCCTCGTATGACGGGCAAGTTGTCGCCGGACGGAAAGAAGGTGGAATTCGATTTTGTCGACCTCGCCGGCGGCACCGAGTATGGACACATGGATCACGCCGTGTTCACCTTCATCGACGCCAACCGTCACATCGAGGACTGGACGTACATGATGCCCGGGGACAAGCCGATGCACGCACACTTCGATTTGCAGCGAACGAAGTGAACAGAGGTTATCGCTCGTAAGGCCTATTTGGAAACCGGATGGACCGCGAGTGGAACGACAGTCAGCCGATTTACCGCCAGCTTCGGGATCGCGTCGTCGCCATGATACTCGACGGCGTGCTCAAAGAAGGCGATCCGCTGCCCTCGGTGCGCAATGTCGCTGCGGAATATCGGGTCAATCCACTCACGGTTCTGAAGGCCTATCAACAAGTGGTGGACGAACAGCTTGTCGAGAAAAGGCGAGGCCTCGGCATGTTCGTCAAGATCGGCGCGCGCGATCTGCTGCTGCAGGGCGAACGCCGGAAATTTCTTTCGGACGAGTGGCCCAGGATTCAGGCCACGATTCAGCGGCTCGGCCTGACAGCGGAGGAACTGCAGGATGCCGCCCTCCCGCCGACGCCGAATGCCAAAAAGGAGGAGGGCTGACGCCATGACAGTCATCGAAGCCCGCGGCCTGCGCAAGGCCTTCGGCACAACCGTGGCGCTCGACGGCGTCGATTTGCACGTCGAAGAGGGTCGCATCCTCGGAGTCATCGGTCCCAACGGCGCCGGCAAGACCACCGCGCTGAACGCGATTCTCGGCCTCATCCCCTATCAGGGAGAACTGAGGGTGCTCGGACGCGATCCCTGGACGGAGCGCGATCAGCTCATGCGCGAGGCCGCCTTCATTGCCGATGTCGCCGTGCTGCCGCGCTGGCTGCGGGTTTCGCAGGCGCTCGACTACGTCGCCGGAGTGCATCCGCGCTTCGACCGGGCCAAGGCGGAAGGTTTTCTGGCGAAGACCGCCATCCGGCGCGCCAGCCAGGTGAGGGAACTGTCGAAGGGCATGGTGGCGCAACTGCACCTCGCCCTGGTGATGGCCATTGACGGGAGATTGCTGGTGCTGGACGAGCCCACCCTTGGCCTTGACATCCTGTTTCGCAAGCAATTCTACGATTCCCTGCTGAACGACTACTTCGATCGCACCCGCACCATCGTAGTGACGACGCATCAGGTGGAAGAGATCCAGAACGTCCTCACCGATGTCGTGTTCATCAACCGTGGCCGCATCGTATTCCGTTGCACCATGGAAGAATTCGAGTCGCGCTACCGGGAAGTGATGGTGCATCCCGAGCAGGTCGCCGCCGCGCGGGCGCTCAGGCCGATGCACGAGCGCCAGGCGCTCGGCCGCAGCATCCTGCTGTTCGACCGTGTCGACCGTGACCAACTCGCCCTTCTGGGCGACGTGCGCACGCCCAGCATTGCCGACTTGTTTGTGGCCGTGATGGGCCATCAGGGCGGCCAGGCACAAGGAGGGGCCAGATGAATACCGAATCCAACGCGGTGCCGGAGTCTCCGTTCGACTCGCAAGGAATCACAGCCGCGCCCCTGTCGCCGACCCGGCCCCTGTACTGGTCGGTGCGGCGCGAATTGTGGGAGAACCGTTCCATCTATGTCGCGCCCCTGGCCGTCGCCGGCGTATTTCTATTCGGCTTTCTGATCAGCACCGTTCATCTGCCGGCCGAGATGCGTGGCCTGTCGGCGCTCGACCCGGCGCATTACCGTGAAACCGTCCTCAGGCCATACGATATCGCGGCGGCTCTGATGATGCTCACCGCGATCATTGTGAGTGTGTTCTATTCTCTCGACGCGCTGCACGGCGAGCGCCGCGATCGCAGCATCCTGTTCTGGAAGTCGCTGCCGGTTTCCGATGTCACCACCGTGCTCGCGAAGGCGAGCATTCCGCTGGTGGTTCTGCCACTGCTCACCTTTGCGGTTATCCTGGCCACGCAGTGGGTGATGTTGCTCCTGAGCACCGCCGTCCTGCTGGGGAGCGGTTTGAGCGTGGCGGCGTTATGGACGCAGGTGTCTTTGCTCCGGATGTCGCTACCGCTGCTCTATCACCTTCTGACGTCCCATGCGCTCTGGCCTGCGCCCATCTACTGCTGGCTGCTGCTGGTGTCCGGCTACGCGCGCCGTACGCCATTTCTATGGGCGGTATTGCCGCTGATCGCGATCGCCGGCGTCGAGATGATTGCGTTCCACACCTCGCATTTCGCTACCATGCTGGGAAACCGATTGACCGGCGCCGCGCCAGCCGTTGCCTCCACGGCGCCAGATATGTTCCCTACGGATCCAATGATGCACATCACGCCCGTTCAATTCCTGATCAGCCCGGGTCTGTGGATCGGGCTGGCAGTCGCGGCGGGATTCCTCGCAGCGGCGGTTCGGCTGCGCCGCTATCGTGGCCCGATCTGATTGGACTGCCTCCTGGTGGGCCCTCTCAGTCTCCGGTCGACCATTCTGCCTCGAATTTGGGGGTGAGCCCTCCGGATACACACGATTGCGAAATCCTCGAAAGTTTAAGAGCCTGTTGCACTTCCGCGATCCAATCTAAACCATCGAGCCTCGTAGTCCCCAAAACGGCCTGACTTTTGACCCAAGACCCGATATCGCTTTTATTTTCAGCAACATGCGGCATGATTACGAATAAGCATCTTGTTTTCTGCAGCTTACCTTAGGTTCGGCGGCCTGCCTCGCTCAGTAACCCTATTATTTATCAACAACATCCTGGGGTTATGCCAGTAAGTCATTTGGTTTCACATAGATGCTGGGTTTCCGAAAATTCCAAAACTGGTATCTGCTTTGTTTTCTGTAAGTCGCTGGGTTCGTTCGTGCATAATTCGATGTTTCATGACCCTTGACGTCGTCCAGCCACGGCTCTGAGACTGATCTGTTGGCAGCAAAGCAAACATAGAAATAGGCTTAGCCGATTTCTAATAAGCTCTGCCCCCCCATTTTCGAGCTTCTCCGATACCCATCAGCGTGACCGCGCCTTTTTCACCGAGCGACACTCCGGGAAACCCGCCTGGCCGGCACCCGGTCACCCGATTAGGAACCTCCAACGCCTCGGGACAGATCGCTGGCTCCTGTTACTTGTCTTCCATCAACCACATTATACTACATTAGGTCAAGCGGAATGTTCGGCGCCGCGCGGCCTGCCGGAGAGCCCCCGACCTAGACGCTATGGCCCGGTTTTGTGGTCATGGGGAACAGGATTATCGGCGGCAACGGCCGGCGACGTCCTGCGGGGCGGGCTTCACACCCGCCCAAGTATGGCCTGTTACGTCTATAGCGTTGAAATGCTAGGGGAATGTCCGGTCGACAAAGCAAGACAAGGAGTACAAAATGATTGCCACTGAGTTGGCGCAAATGCAAGTCGAGCCAGTTCAGCCGCCTGCATACGATCTGTTCAGATTTATCGGGCCGTATTTGGCGGTTCTTTGGAAGGATTGGCCAAAGCCGATGGTTGCCGAGCGTTCCGCGCACACGTTCCACGGAAAATTTGTTTTTAGGGGCGTTTGTCCCTACTGCGGTGAAAGGTCCGTTTTTATCCAACCGTCGGACGCTACAGGATACGGCTACCAAGATTCTGAGTGCTCTTGAAGCCAGTTGCATAAAGGAGGGAGCAGACCCCCAACTAAGAATCGAGAAGAAGATAGATTGGCTTTCCTCCAAACAGACTATTACCCCTGGGTTAGCAGAGATGGCGCACACGATAAGGTTAGCCGGAAACCGAGGGGCACATCCACCGGACGATCCTGGCGCTGATGCGCCGATCACAGAAGAAGAAGCCGACGCCGTGATCGAGTTCACAAGACAATTCTTCGATCATGTTTATGTCATGCCCGCGCGTCGTGCCAAGTTCAACTTCTCACGACAGCGCGGCAAGAACCAGCCTTAGAAGCATTCACTAAGAACCTTGTCCATCAGGTTGTATTCACCTCGGTTGTTGAAGCGGAAAGAAAACTCGTCAAGATAGAGCGGTAGATACTTCGCGGAGACCTTATGAAAAATGCCCATGATTCCGCGCTTGAAAAGAGACCACACCTTCTCAACCCGTTCGTGTGAACGTTGCCAGCGGCAACGTAAGTTTCAGAGTGATCGACGGATTTGTGAGCAAACTCGGAAGAGTCCAGCCAAGTGTAGGATTTGAGCTCGTCAGTGTGAATCTCGGAGCCGGGCTCCGCATGTTCACGGATGAAGTCAGCTAGAGAAGTAGCCGCCACATCTTCGACAGCTTGTAAACGGACGCCAGACTTTGTTCGGCTTTTTATCGCAACTACGGGAGCTTTAGGCGTGGCCGCTAGCGGGCGGCCGCTTTTGCGAAGCGTTCTTCGATGACCACCGGTATTCCGCGCTCAGGCTGGAGGGTGATGGTGGGCCGGAGCTTCAATTTGAACCCGGGCGCCAGCGAAAACCGGAACCGCTGGGCCATGGTGGCCAGCATCAGGCTGGTTTGCATCCTGGCGAACGAGGAGCCGATGCAGGTTCGCTGCCCGCCGCCAAGAGGGAAGTAGGCGAACTTCGGAAGGTCACATTCGAACCCTTCCGTCCAACGTTCGGGGCGAAACTCATGCGGTTGCTCGAAAAAACGCGGGTCCCGATGCACAATCCACGGCGAGAGCACAAAGTTGGTTCCGGTCTTCCATCCCTTGACACCGCCAGCCCTCTGATATATCCTCATGGTTTACTAACCGTATGGTTCAATCGAGTTTGCCCGAAGGCGCCCTTCCACTGGGCCAGAGATGCTTTCGTGGACGATGCGTTGACTGGGCCTGATCGGAGGGGAACAATTCACCGGTATGGAAATTGAGTCACTACCCTCAAGGGGCGTCAAATGGATACTCGCACGGTCAACCGCGAGTCAAGCCGTAGTCGCCCGGATGGGCGATCTCTCCGAGGCCACGCTCTCAGGACCCCCTCCCCCCCGGTCAAAAAATTGAAAAAACGAACCCGAGAAGTTGTTTAGAATCAATAAAACGACGCAAAAACGAACCTAGAACGAACCTAAACGAACCCGAGCTTTCGCGGCGGTCAGTGAAATAAGTTCTTTAGAATCGGCAAGGTCCTCTCGCGGAGCACAGCACAAACGCGAAACGAATCCGAAACGAACCCAAGACCGGCAAATCCAAAGAAATCAATCACAAAAGCGCAAATCTGCAAGAAGAGCATGGAATACCGTGAAGAGGACTCCAGAACGGGCGAAGGCAGAAAACCGGCGCGTCAGGGTCAAAACTAAGCCGCATTACCATCGCAGAGCTACACTGACAGACGGGAGGCTTTTCATATGCGATATCTCCGTGGTGTCGGCTTTCTGGTGGCTTCGGTCACGCTGGTCGGGTTGCTTTGGTCCGGAGTCGTCAAGACCGGGAAGACAGTCGCCGCGCTTCGAGGCGCGGACAGCGAGGTGCTGCGAGGCGCGAGCGCCTTCACGAGCTATGAGAACGAGAAACCGGGAACGATGCGGCAGATCACGGTGGCCGATCTTCCGGAACCTTATGCTTCCAAGTCCGTGGACAACGGTCCCGACCTTGTCGCGCGTCCGGCAGGCGCGTGGCCGCAGACGTTGCCTGGCTTCAAGGTGGAGCAGTATGCGTCCGAACTGGAGAATCCACGCGAGATCCGCACTGCTCCCAATGGCGACCTTTTTGTGGCGGAGAGTGATCCCGGTCGGATTCTGGTTTTCCGCGGCATCGGCGCGGACGGCAAGTCGCAGAGCCTGTCGGTGTTCGCCACTGGACTCGTCCTGCCGTTCGGCATCGCGTTCTATCCGCCTGGCGCCGACCCGAAGTACGTCTACATTGCCAACACCGACTCCGTGGTCCGCTATCCGTACCAGAACGGCGACCTGAAGGCGCGCGGTCCGGCTGAAGTCGTGGTCGCCCAACTGCCGGGCTTCGGCCGTTTGCGCGGCGGCGGCCACTGGACGCGCGATCTAGCGTTCTCACCCGACGGCAAGAAGCTGTATATCTCGGTCGGCTCGCGCTCCAACGTCAACGATACGGACAACAATCCGGCCGAATTCCATCGGGCCGATATTGTCGAGACCAATCCTGACGGTTCCGATTTGCGGGTCTATGCCTGGGGAATTCGCAACCCGGTGGGAATCGCCATCAACCCGCAGACCGGCGTGCTTTGGGCTTCAGTGAACGAGCGCGATGCTCTGGGCGACAACCTGCCTCCTGACTACATTACTCACGTGCAGGACGGCGGCTTCTACGGCTGGCCTTGGTACTACACGGGCGGACATCAGGACCCGCGCCATCAAGGCAAACATCCGGAATTGAAGGACAAGGTGATTGTGCCGGACGTGCTCCTGCAGCCGCACGACGCCTCGTTGGAGATGGTCTTTTATGACGGCGCGCAGTTTCCCGCTGAGTACCGGGGAGACGCCTTCGCCGCCGAGCATGGTTCCTGGAACAAGTCGTTGCGAACCGGCTACGAGGTGATCTGCGTGCCGCTGCAGAATGGTCAAGCCACTGGTGAGTACGAAGACTTCGTGACCGGCTTCGTGACCCCCGACGGCAACGTGTGGGGACGGCCGGTGGGAGTGGCCGTGGCGAAGGACGGGTCGCTGATGATTACCGACGACGGTTCGAATTTGATCTGGAGGGTCAGTTACGCGGGCGGTGCGAATTGAAGACCGGTCAGCGGCGTTATCCGGGGACCTCATCCGGCGCGCTGGACGTGGCGAAGACGAAGGGGCTGAAGTCTTCATCGCGGTCAAAGGCGTCCGAGCGCTCGGCACGCTTCAGCCTCGCCACGACCACATAGGTGAGAGGGGTGGCGAGCGTCTCGTACAGCACCTTGGCTACATAGGACCACAGGATGAGCTGGCCGATCGTGCTCCAGGAGGTGCGGCCCCAGAAGGCAATGACTACGACCGTGGCTGTGTCTACGGCCTGGCCCACAACCGTGGATCCGATGGTGCGAGTCCAGAGCCAGCGGCCCTCCGTGAGCAGTTTGAGCTTGGCCAGAGTGTAGGAGTTGGCGAACTCGCCGGCCCAATAGGCGATCAGGCTGGCGATGAAGATGCGAGGTACGAAGGCGAACATGTGGGCGAACGCCACCTGGTCAGGCCAGTCGGGGTCGGGTGGGAGCAGCACCACGATCCCGCCCAGAATCGAAAGCAGGGCCATGGCGAAGAATCCCATCCAGATGGCGCGGCGCGAGGCCGCGTAGCCGTAGACCTCGGTGAAGATATCGCCAAAGATGTAGGTGATGGGGAAAAGCAGTTCGGCGCCGCTAATTTTGAAGGGTCCGATGCGGCAGATCTTCTGGGCTACCAGGTTCGAGACCAGCAACACGACCACAAAGGCGAGCACGAGCGTGTCGAGATATTTGTAACGTCGCATCGATATCAGGATACCCGAAACACCGGGCTTGACAGGAAGAGATCGAGCTTGGCGGGGCGCACGCTGGCTCTCGGGAACAGCACGCGAGCCACGCCGGTTTTGCCGGCCGGAGGCCTCGGGAATCGGCTAGTGGGTTACAGATCTCAGAGCTTGCTCCCGATCTCGCTCACCCACTCCTTGTCCTGAATCGAGGGGAGGTTGGCGCGCACGTTTTCGATGGCGCCGGCGCGACCGGCAGCAGCCATGCTCAAAGCCACGCTCAGGTCGGAAGCTGCCTGCGGTATGGTGATCGGCCGCAGGGCTTCGACCGCGCGGCTGACTTCAGCGGCGAGTTCAGCGGTGCGAAGCGGCACCAAGGCCGCATTTTTGCTGGCTTCTTCGATGGCGCGCTGACGGTCCGCTTGCCCCTCCGCGGTGGCCTTTGGGAGCCGCATCGCTTTGATCACGGCGTTGTAGCTCTCTGCGTCTCGATCGACGGATTCCATCAGGCTCTTTCGGAGGCTTTCGAGGTGGCCGAGGGACTTGGCCAGTTGATCGTAGTGCTCGGCGAAAGCCTTCTTCTTGATTGTCAGCCTGCAGACCAACGCACCGAGCGCAGCCCCGAGCGCACCTGCCAGCGCCGAGACGCTTCCGCCGCCCGGCGTCGGCGTGTCGGCCGCGACCGCGTCCACAAAACTCTGCGCTAGGCTCGCTAGCGCTGCTGCGCCGCCCACGCTCGCTTGCGCGTTGAATACATTCTCCAGTCGATTCTCCAGGATCAGGTTTGGTTGGAAATTCTCCACCCTGAGATAGTGCACGGCGGCGTCTTCGAGGGCGCGTCGCGGAATCAGGCCCACGATCTCGCTGCCCTCGACGCCCACGCCGGCCGCCGTGGCCTCGCGCGTGACGGCGTCGAACACAGCTCCGATAGAGGTGGTTTCGAAGTCAGTCAGATTCATGGACACCTGGGCCAGATTGCGGGCCTTGAGGTCCACACCCATGGCTTTGACGCAGGGGAAGCCGCCGCTCGAGGCGCGAATCTTCTTGGCGATCGCCTTGGCCAAAGCCAGATCTGCGGTCGCCAGGTTGATGTTGTAAGCGATGAGGAACTTGCGTGCGCCCACCACGGTGGCGCCGGCGGTGGGGTGAAGGCTGGCCCTATCGGGGTCCCGGCCGAAGTCGGGCCGGCGATCGACATTGCTCTTCACCTCTTCGCGCAGCCCCTCAAACTGGCCGCGCCGGATGTTCTCCAGGTTCCGGCGCTCCGGCGTGCGCGCCGCGGCCTCGTACAAGTAAGTGGGAACGCCGAACCGCCGCGCGGCCTCTTCGGCGACCCACTCGGCGATGCGGACGCAATCGTCGAGCGTCACGCCGCTCACGGGAACGAAGGGCACCACGTCCGTAGCACCGAGCCTCGGGTGCGCGCCCTGGTGCTGGTTCAGGTCGATCAGCTCTGTGGCCTTGCCGATGCCGCGCAGGGCGGCTTCACCGATGGCTTCGCGCGTGCCCACCAAAGTGATGACCGAGCGATTGTGGTCAGCGTCCATCTCCTGGTCCAGCAGGTAGACGTCGGGCCCGGCGAGCAAGGCCTGAACAATGGCCTGCACCTTTCCGGCATCGCGGCCTTCGCTGAAATTAGGGACACATTCGACGAGAGTTTGCATGATTTTAATCTATCATGGCACTTTACCAAGGCGTTCCGCCGGCTTAGGGCAACGCCGATTCTCGGCCGCCAGGGGAGGGATGGGTGCGATCAAGAGTGCCGGCCATTAGAGACACAGTCCTTCCGTCGGTCATCGAGGCCATCGGCCAGACGCCGCTCATCGAGCTGAGTCGTCTCAGCCGAAATACCCCGGGCCGTATCCTGGCCAAAGCGGAATTCCTGAACCCGGGCTACTCCAAGAAGGACCGGATGGCCCGCCAGATTATCGAAGACGCCGAGGCCTCGGGCGAGCTCCGAGCCGGTCAGACGGTGGTCGAACTGACCAGTGGAAACGCAGGGACCGGCCTCGCGATCGTCTGCGCAGTAAAGGGATACCCGTTTGTGGCCGTGATGTCGCGCGGGAATTCCCCGGAGCGCGCCCGGATGATGACGAGCCTCGGGGCAGAAGTTGTTCTGGTGGACCAGGCGCCGGGCTCGCCGCCCGGCCAGGTTTCCGGCGATGACCTGGCCTTGGTCGAAGCCGTGGCTCAGCGGATTGTTGCCGAGCGGGCTGCCTTCCGCGCCGACCAGTTCCGCAATCGGTCCAATTCTCGCGCACACTATCTGTACACGGCGGCCGAGATCCTCACGCAATCTGGCGGTGAGATGGACGCTTTCTGCGATTTCACCGGCTCCGGCGGAACCTTCAGTGGCTGTGCCGCCCGCTTCAAGGAACATCGCCCCGAGGTCAGGTGCTACGTCGTGGAGCCCG
>DATDGP010000162.1:0-31101 GCA_036522035.1 Terriglobales bacterium | reverse complement strand
GGGTAAGTTTGAAGACGTGAGGATGTGGTTCGTGGCCCCTCCCTTGCTCAAGATGAAGGAAGATATCCTCGATCATCTTCGTGAACGCGGGGTTCGTTACGAGGAGCAGAATTCGCTGGAAAAGGTGCTGCCTGAGGTTGATGTGGTCTACCAGACGCGCATCCAGAAAGAACGCTTCGGTGACCGGATCGGCGATTACGAGCAATGCCGAGATCTGTTTGTCATCAACCAGGCCAGTCTCGACCTGATGAGACCGGACGCGATCATTATGCATCCACTTCCCCGCGTCAACGAAATCTCGCCGGAAGTGGACCAGGACCCACGCGCTGCGTACTTCCGCCAGGCGGAGAACGGTCTCTACGTGCGGATGGCGCTTCTAACGCTGGTGCTGGAACACTCTGCAGAAGGGTGATAGAAAGAGGTTGGAGCAGTCGTTTCAAGTAAGGCAACCAGTACCTTTGTAATAGTACTGGTGAGTCATAGTCAACTTTAGAAAGTCGATGATAACTTAGCATGGGAGGCGATAAGCCTTCCTGAATTAAGTCAAATTCTAGGAGCAAAACGAATGTTGATTGGTCAGAGAATCCGCCAGCTTCGCGAACAAAAGAGCTTTTCGCAGGGAGACATCGAAAAGGCCAGCGGCCTTCTCCGGTGCTACATCTCCCGGGTTGAACACGGGCATACCGTCCCTTCACTCGAAACCCTGGAGCGGTTTGCAGCCGCTCTGGACGTGCCACTTTACCGCCTGTTCTACACGGGAGAAGATGCGCCAGCCACTCCGCATCTGACCCCGCGCCGCTCGCTCGAAGAACTTGCGGACGAAGCCGGACCTTCCGGGACGGAAGCTCGCTTTCTGCTGAAGCTGAAGGGTCTGGTGGGAAAGATGGTCGAATCCGACCGGGCTTTCCTTCTGGATTTTGCGCGTAAGCTGGCGACTCGGTAGGCACCAGCGGAAGATCCAACGCGCCGGTGCTCAGGACACCCTTAAAACATCCTGCCGACCGGTCGGTCAGCAGTCGCCTACCTCCGGCAAGGAAGCGAAGGGACCCGGTTTGTTGCTTGGGCCGGCCAGCCGGAGCTTAATTGCGTAGTGGCTTTCCCTTCTTGAGCATGTACTGCATGCGCTCCAGGGTTTTCTTCTGCCCGCAGAGCCGCACAAAGGCCTCGCGCTCGAGGTCCAGCAGATACTGTTCGGAGACGCGTTGGGGCAAGGTAAATTCGCCGCCTCCGGAAAGCACCCGCGCGAGTTCGGTGCCCACAACCACATCGTGGTCGGAGATGTACTCGGCCCGGCGCATGAGGTGGAGGCCAAGTTTCATCTTGGCAAAGGCGGGCTGTCCCAAAACAAGCACGTCCTCACGGGGATTGGTCGCCCGGTACCCGAGGCGGACAAGGTCGAGCGCCAATTGCTTGGCATCGGCAACGAGCCGGTTGCGGTTCATGGTGATGGAGTCACGCGCGGCAAGATACCCCAGCTTCCGCGCCTCGGCAGCGCTGGTTGAGACCTTCGCCATGCCGATGGCCTCGAAGACCTCCTTCACGTAGGCAAAGGGATCAGCATCGGGGTCCCGGGGCCAGGCATCCATGGCGCGCAGTAGCATCTCTTTGGTGCCGCCGCCGGCCGGAATAAGCCCTACGCCGAACTCGACCAGGCCCATGTAAGTCTCAGCCGCGGCACGAACCAGGGCCGAATGCAGGCAAATCTCGGTGCCACCCCCGAGAGTGAGTCCAAAGGGTGCGGCCACCACCGGCTTGGGCGCATATTTGAGCGCCATGTTGGCGCCTTGAAACGCCCGCACCGCTTGGTGAACCTCGTCCCACTCGCCCTCCTGAATGCCCACCACCAGCAGCATCAGGTTTGCACCCACGCAAAAGTTGGACCCCTCGTTTCCGATCACCATGGCGTCGAAGTTCTCGTTGAGAGCCTTCAGGCCGGCGTGAATCATCGCTACCGTGTCCGCGCCGATGGCGTTCATCTTAGAGTGAAATTCGAGGCAGAGCACGCCGTCACCCAGGTCAACGAGGCTGGCACCGGCGTTCTTGCGGACCTCTCTGCCCCCCTCCTTGAGCGCCGGCAGCAGGATGACGCCCGGCCTCTCCGGCACCAGCCGATGGCTGGCCTGTCCAAAGTCAAAATAGCGCCTGACCCCTGCGTTCTCGCTGTAGAACACCTTTTGCCCCGAGGCCAGAAGCTTCGCAGCTAGCGGCGGTACCGCCTGCAGCTCCCGCTCCCAGCCTTCGACGATTTTCTCAACACCCACGGCATCCCAAAGTTCGAAAACTCCACACTCCCAGTTGAATCCCCACTTCATGGCGTTGTCGAGGGACACGATATCGTCCGCTATCTCCGGAATCCGCATGGCAGCGTAATGAAACGTGGCGCTCAGAATCTTGCGATAGAAGTCACCGGCGCGGTCCGGCGACTGGATCAGCATCTTCACGCGCTGTCCGACATCCTCGACGTTGCGCGCCAGGTCAAGCGAGCCCAACCTGGGCTTCTGGCGAGGCCGGTATTCGAAGGCGGCAAGATCGAGTGTCTGAATCTCGCTTTCTTCACCCGATCCGGGCGCGCCCTTGACCTTCTTATAGAAACCCTGCCGCGTCTTGTCGCCCAGAAACCTGCGCTTCATCATTTCGGCGACAAAGGCCGGCACTTCAAACAGTTCACGCCGCTCGTCG
This sequence comes from Terriglobales bacterium, assembly GCA_036522035.1. Classification (GTDB taxonomy): domain Bacteria; phylum Acidobacteriota; class Terriglobia; order Terriglobales; family Acidobacteriaceae; genus Angelobacter. Next base: position 28,422 of record DATDGP010000162.1, on the reverse strand, counting down.
TCGGGGAGGGAACGGCGCAAGTTCTGCACCACGTGAACCAGCACATCGAGTCCGACAAGGTCAAGCGTCCTGAAAGTAGCGCTCTTCGGCAGGCCCATGGCAGGTCCTGTCAAGGCGTCAATCTCTTCGATGGTGTAGCCGTCCTGCTGCCCGTCCACTCGAACCATTCGAAACACATTCAGGGTCACGAACGTCCCGATTCGGTTGGCAATAAAGTTGGGTGTGTCCTTGGCGATCACAATACCCTTGCCCAGCACCAAGTCTGCAAAGCGCGACACCGTCTGGGTGACCTCGGGCAAGGTGTCGGGGGTGGGGATCACTTCGAGCAGTTTCATATAACGCGGCGGATTAAAGAAATGCGTCCCCAGCCAGTGCCGGCGGAAATCCTCATGGAAACCTTCGGCGATACCGGCGATCGAAATGCCCGAAGTGTTTGAGCTGACCATGGCACCGGGCGCGCGGAGTGCCTCCACCTTCTTGAGCAGCGCCCGCTTAATGGCAGGGTCCTCGGTGACAGCTTCGATGATCCAGTCGCAGTCCTTCACCAGTCCGAGGTCATCGTCGAAGTTGCCCACCGTGATCAGGCTCGCCGCCTCAGGTGCGAAAAAGGCAGCGGGTTTCGACTTGATGGCGCCTTCAAGACCCGCCTGGGCAAGGCGATTGCGAACCCGCGGGTCGGAAATCGAAAGCCCCTTCGACTGCTCCTCAGGTGTGGGCTCTTTGGGAACAATGTCCAGCAGCACGGATGGTACGGCTGCGTTGGCCAGATCGGCGGCGATGCGCGCCCCCATGGTCCCGGCGCCGAGCACGGCAACTCTTCGAATTTCGCGCACAGTGACCTCCAAATCTGCGATGGACGGGCCGATTTTGCCGAAGACCCGCGAACTGGAATCGAAAGGCGATCATGGGATGGGCTATCGGCCAGAGCCTCTTACGGCGTCCGACCTAAATTAGCCGTCAGTTGCCTGCTTGTCACTCGCTTTCCGGACGCCGCACGAGTGGCTTGGTGGCGGTTACGAGATGTGTCGGAAGCCAAGGCCCGCTCCACCACATCCTCCAACCCAGCCCGCGGCGGGAAATGTTAGCCATCCCGAGTTTCGCCAGGCACAAAGAGTATTGGCGCGTGGCCCAGAGGTCGGCGATCATCAGCCGGCCGCCCGGGCGCAGCACCCGAACGACTTGCTCGATTGCTTGGTCCCGGCCCGCCCACCCCCTGACGTTGTGGATCGCGAGGCTCGAGAGAACCAGATCGAAGGTGCTGTCTTCGAAAGGAAGGGTGGTCATGTCGGCGGTACGCAACTCGACGAGGTCGGCCACACCTTCCGCCGCGGCATTACGCTTGGTAGCCTCGATCGCATTGCCTGACTGATCCGCTCTCTTCCAAAGATCCACTCCGATCGCCCGGCCCGTGGTCAGGCGCTTGGCAGCCATCAACAGCACCGCGCCGCGGCCACACCCCACGTCCAGAATCCACTCATCACCCCTAAAGCTGAGCCCGTTCAGCAATCCAGCCCAGACCGTGAACTTGCCTTGGCGCGATGCGTACAGGCCGCAGCCCGCGCACCCGAACATGACCCCGGCGGCGACCAGAGCCCAACTGGTCCGCGAGACTATCGCGTTCACGACGTTCGCGAGAATCAGCAGTGCAAATACTGGCAGGAGCCTTGGAGCGTCGATTCCGTACGAACCTTTCCGTCGCGGCCGGACTCTCGTCGCGCTTGGACCATTTTCTCTCATCCGAACGAACGCCTCCCCGAGCTGGCGCCAGCTCAAGCTGCCCCCGACGTCGTCATCTCCAGCGTCAGCAGGGCTCGGCACGAGACGCAAAGCACTTGACCCGCAGGAATCGAGTCGTCCGACACGGCGAACAGTTCGTACCCTCCGCAGCGCGCGCAGGGTGCGGTAGGACCCGTGGAATCGACCTCCGGCAGCGGCCCGATTTCACCCGCGAACTCGCCCACCCGCACCGTCTCGGGCTCGAAAGTGGCGTAACACCGGCTGCAAACGTGATTGAAGCAGCACGACGGGCTGCACGAATACAATACTTCAGGCGAGCCGCATTTGGGACAGTTAAAGGCGAGAGGAGCCAGCGTCATCAGCCTCCAGCATGAAATGGCCGCAGCGCCGCTGTCAACAGCCGCCAGGATCCCCACGCAATTGAAGCAGATCCCTTTCACGGAGTTTACGGTGAGCTTCGCTCAGAGCGGTTCGAAAGGCAGCGAACCGGCTCAGGACCGTTCGCGACGGTAGGCCGAACGGGCTCAGGGGCTACCCCTTGCAAATCACGGCGTCGTCAGCACCCTCACCCCGAATTCGGGCAAATCCACCGAGGCTGACTCGGAAGCGCCCGTCAAGGCATCGCGAGACGGCCGCCCTAGGTCAACCGACTCCTTTTTCGCCGTGTAATTCATCAGGAAAATGGTCTTGCGGCCCGGCGCCTCTCGCGTGGCCACCTCCACGCCGTCCGGGACTCGCGCGCCGGCTTCCACTCCCGATTTCTGCAGCAGGCGATCCGTGAATCGGTCATAGAATTCCGGCGAGGAGGGCTCGGTCCCCACGTAATAGACGTGTCCCTGGCCGAAGCTGTTGGCGGTGATGGCCACACTTCCGGCGTAGTAGCCTTTGCCGTAAGTGGCCAAGGTCTCAGCGGTGGTGGGGCTCAAGATGTCAAACCACACCGTGGCCGGGTAGCGGGGGCCATTGGTTTCCGCGATCTCCTGATCCTGATTCACCTGCGGATCGTAGTCGTGAATCACCGCGCCGGCCAATTTGGCGAGCGGACCGGGCAGCGTCTGGTCCGTGAAGACATTGTGCTCATCCTTCACGCCGGAGCGATACGTCAGCACCAGGGTTCCGCCACCTTGCACAAACTCGGTGAGCTTTTGCACCACCGAAGGCGGCGCCACAAACAGAGACGGCGCCACGATCACCTTGTACCGCGAGAATTGGCTTTGGGGAAAAACCACGTCCACATTCACGCCCCGCCGCCGCAGCGCATCGTAGTAGGCGTGAAGCTGCCGGTCGTAGTCAAAGCTCTTCACCAGCGGCTGGATATGAAACGCCCAGCGCGTGTCGGGCGAGACGAGCATCGCCACCGGCGCCACCGGACGCGACCCTTTCAGGAGATCGGTGAGCTGTTTCACCTCCTGACCCATCTGTTTCACTACCTGGTAACGCGCGTTGGGGTAGCTATCCTGGTCCAGGATCCCCTGCCAGTACTGCTCGGTGCCGTAGCGCGAGGTTCGCCAGCGGAAGAAGCAGACTCCGTCCGCGCCATGAGCGATCGCCTGGTAGGCCCACACCCGGTAGAGGCCGGCCGGCGCCTGATGGCCCCAGAAAGTGGTCCAGCCGGGAAGCCCGCCTTCCTCCTCCATCACCATGAAGTTCTGCTGGTTTTTCGAGCCTCGCATCAAGTCGTGGCCTAGGCTTGGCCCGGCGTAGTTGGCAAAGTTCGAATCGAACATGGGGTAGTTGTCCCATGCCACAAAGTCGAGGGCCGTGTTCAGGCTCGAGTAATCGATGCCGTCGAACATCCCCCTCTCGTTATGGGTGATCGATTGGCCGGGTGCAATCCGTCGCAGAATCTCAGTTTGCATCACCAGAAAATCGCGCGTGGCGTCGCTGAAGTAGCGGTGGTAATCGAGCGCCAGGCTAGGATTGTGGACTCCGTAAAGGGTATTCCACGGCAGCGGCACCTGGGCCCAGGCGGTGTAGGTGTGGCCCCAGAAGACGGTGCCCCAGGCCTGATTCAGCGCGTCGAGGCTGTGGTACTTTGCCCGGCACCACTTCTGAAAAGCCGCCTGGCAGAGCGAATCGTAGCAGTCGGGATTGCCAAGCTCATTGTCAATCTGCCACCCGAGCACCCCGGGGTGATTCTTGTAGTGCTCGGCCATGGCGGTCACGATGCCGCGCACGGCAGCAAGGAAGTTGGGATTATGCAGGCAATAGTTGCGGCGCGATCCGTAGCGGTAACGCACTCCCTCTTCGTTCATGGCGGCGATGTCCGGATACTTCGCCATCAGCCAGGCCGGCGGCGAAGCGCTGGGTGTTCCGAGCACGGCCTTGATGCCATGGGCGTTCAGCACCTTGAGGGCGCTGTCGAGCCAGGCGAAGTCGTAATGCCCTTCGGAGGGCTCCATCTTCAGCCAGGCGAACTCCGCGATGCGCACGAAATTGATCCCGGCGGCCTGCATCATGGCCGCGTCTTTTTCCACGGGCCCCTCGGCCTCGGGATAGTAGTCCACGCCGTAGATGAAGTGGCCCCCATTCCAGCCGATCAGATCGAAGTTCTTTGCCCCTGGCTGGGGCTGCGGCAACGAAAGGGCGGGCGTGAGAATCAGAAGGGTGCTAAGAAAGGCTAGCCATCGAGCGTGGCGTGACTTCATGCTGGGACCCTCCGCGGCGATTTAAGCATGGGAGTATAAACCCAAAAGCGCCGGCTTCCCCATTCTTCCGCCTTACCCGGGCAGTTCATCTCCTTTGCGGGGCGGCTCTCCGCCTCGCCGCCTCAGGATCTTGTCGAAAGCCTTGAAATCCGCCCGCGCCCTTCGATTCTGGAAAAAGCGGGCAGTTTCGAGAGCCGAAACTTTCTCCGCCACCGCCGTGGCCACAAACTGATTCATGCTCGTGCCGTCCTGACGGCTCAGCCGCTCGACCGCGGCCTTGAGCGATCGGGGCAGTCGGAGAGGGTACGTGCTGGTTTCGCTCATGGTTTGATCCTCCTGATTGCGTCTCGGGGTAGCAGAACTTCTAGTTCGAAGTGCGAGGCCGCGATTCCGAAATCGCGGTCCTTGAACGTTACCAAGCCATCCGCGTGGCCGTTCACGGCCGCTTCCAGCACCATCTCATCACTCGGATCACGAAGCTGGGGCCGCCACATAAAATGCGTCTCCACGGGCTCGGCCATCGCGATAATCGCTGTCAGAAAAGTGTCGACCTCCCGTTCGGACAACCCGGAAGCCAACCGGTGTTCTGCCTTGTGGCAGACCGCTTCGTATTCGAGCGCCAGAGCCACGCTCGCAAGCAAATGGGTCTGGCCCTGCCGCGCCGCCCGCAGAATGGGGGCGGACGCGCCCCGCGGACTGCGCATCGCGGCCACCACCACGCTGGTGTCCAGCACTAGCCTCACATCGAATAAGATACCATATGTTGGGCGATGTTACGATATGCAGACCGGGGGCCCGGCTTCTCACCTTCATTGGGTCACCCCATCCGAGCTTTATTGAACCGTGCAACTGGGGTGTGCTAGGATGCAGGTTTGCCCTGCAGCCTGCGCACCACATGGGGCGCAAGCCCCACGCATTCGAGGGAGTTCTTGTGAAAATTTACGACGCACCGAACCTTCGCAACGTCGCCTTGGTGGGCCATGGTGGCTCCGGCAAAACGCAGCTTGTCTCGGCGTTGCTGTTTGCAGCCGGAATGGTGAACCGACTCGGCAAGGTAGACGACGGGACCTCGATCACCGACTACGATGAGGAGGAGATCCAGCGAAAGTTCTCCATCAGTGCGACGCTGGCGTACGCTGAATGGGGCAAAACCAAGATCAACTTTATCGACACGCCCGGCTACAACATCTTCCTGCACGAGACCGAAGCCGCCCTGGCGGCCGCGGACGCGGTCCTCATGGTGGTGCACGGCGTAGCAGGCGTCGAAGTGCAAACCGAAAAGACCTGGGGATTCGCCGAGAAGTACGGCTTGCCGCGGCTCTTCGTGGTCGATCAAATGGACCGCGATCGCGCCAGCCTGGAGCGATCCCTGGAGTCTCTGCGCGGCGCCTTCGGGCGGGCGGTGATTCCGATTCAGCTTCCGCTCGGCGAAGAGAAGAATTTCCGCGGCGCCATCGACCTGGTAACCATGAAGGCGGTCACCTACCAGCCACAGGGCTCCGGCAAAGGCCAGTCCGGCGACATCCCGGCGGAGTACGCGGAAACCGCGCAGGCAGCCCACGAGGCCCTGGTGGAGATGGTGGCCGAGGGCAACGACGCCCTCATGGAGGAGTTCTTCGAGAAGGGCACGATCCCGGTGGAAGACCTGGTTCCTGGCCTCCGGGACGCCATCGCGGAGCGCCGCATCTACCCGGTGGCGGTGTCGGCCGGCCTTCCCAACGTCGGGTCCAGCGGTTTGCTCGACGCCATGGTGGACTACCTGCCCTCGCCGGTCGCGCGCGGCAAAGTGCAGGGTCTCGATCATGCCGGCGGCTCGGCTGTGGAGCGCAAGATCGCCGATGATCAGCCTGTTTCCGCTTATGTCTTCAAGACCGTGGCCGATCCTTTCGCCGGACGCGTGAGCTACTTCAAAGTGATGTCCGGGGTGGTGAAGAACGATGCCGTGCTCACCAACTTCAATCGTGGCACGACGGAGAAGCTGGCTCACATTGCCGTGATTCAGGGCAAGACTCAAACTCCCGTGCCGGAGCTCCGTGCCGGTGACATTGGCGCCGTCGCCAAGCTCAAAGAGACCATCACCGGCGACACGCTGGGCGACAAGTCGGCGCCGATCCTTTATCCCAAAGTGATCCTGGCTGAGCCCGCCATTTCTTTTGCCATTGAAGCGAAGTCGCGCGGCGACGAAGACAAGCTCTCCAGCGCCATCCACCGCATGTTGGAAGAGGATCTGCTGCTGCGCTTCTCGCGTGATCCGCAGACCAAGGAGTTTCTCATCTCGGGTTCGGGCCAGCAGCACGTCGAGGTGGCCGTTTCCAAGCTGAAGCGGCGCTTCAACATCGAGGTCACGGTCAAAGCGCCCAAGGTCCCTTATCGCGAGACCATTCGTGGCAAGGCGGACGCCCAGGGCAAGCACAAGAAACAGACGGGCGGCCACGGGCAGTACGGCGACTGCTGGATCAAGATGGAACCGCTTGCGCGCGGGAGTGGATTCGAGTTCGTCAACGACATCTTTGGCGGCGCCATCCCCAGAAATTTCATTCCCGCCGTCGAAAAGGGTATCGTGGAAGCGGCGGCGAGAGGATACCTGGCAGGCTACCCGGTGGTGGATTTCAGGGTAATTCTCTATGACGGCTCCTACCACGACGTGGACTCCTCCGAAATCGCCTTCAAACTGGCAGGCTCCAAAGCGTTCAAAAAGTGCATGGAACAGGCCAAACCTTGCCTTGTCGAGCCCATCATGAATGTCGAAATCACCGTGCCCGAGATCTACGCCGGGGATATCATGGGGAACCTGAACGGCCGCCGCGGGCGTGTCCAGGGTATGGACTCGAAGGGCGGCTCCACGGTCGTGAAGGCGCAGGCGCCGCTGGCCGAGATGCTCAGCTACGCTTCCGATCTCACCTCCATGACGCAAGGGCGCGGGTCATACTCCATGGAGTACGACCATTACGACATCGTTCCGCCCGTCATCGCCGAGAAAGTGGTCGCTGTCGCCAGGGCGGCAGGTCACGGAAAGGAAGAGGAAGAGGAATAGTAGCCTGCAGGACTGTTAACAGGATTCGAGGATCTGAGTCAAGAGTTCGCCAGGCTCAACGTATGCCTAGAGTGTGGGAGTCTGTTGCACCCATTGTCCCGTTATGTGCCCTGCCGGCGCCAGGGCCAGGAAAACACGCCTCCAGCGCGCGAGGAGGATGGTGCTCGCAGGCCTCGAGGCCGGGCTTGGGGTTATTGTCGATGCCGTTCCTAAGTGGTTTGACGCGGAGCGTCAGCATGCAGAGAAGGACTTTGGTAAGCGGGAAGCCTTCTCTGCAGAGGCCTGCCTCCGGGCAACTTTCGAGGCAGATGGGCTTGGCGAGCTTTGTGGTTCCCCAGCTCGAAGGCGAAGTCCAGGAGCGCAAGGTGCGGCGTGCGCATAGGCGGCACGGTGAACAATAGTTCCGCAAATGGGGTGCCGGTCACGACGCAGGTTGTCAGGCCGATGAGCGCGCTTGACAAGGTTCCGCGGTGTTCAGTATACTGATCAGTTATTGAAGGCATGGTTCGGAGCCCGGCTCGCCGGGGCGGAGGGGGCATGCCATGCTGAGCGCAGTGAAGTCATCTGTTGTATCGTATTGTTGAAAAACAATAAAACCAGATCCTTCGCTCCGTTCAGGACGACAGGCCGGGAGGGCTTTTTTTCGCAGCCTGTCGGCTCAGGCCCGAGGCGCGCCAAGCCCTGTGCGTTGGTGGTGATGCTGACCTGTCCGGAGCGGAGCCGGTTGGAGGTGGTTCTCATGTTAACGCGCTGTCTGCCCCGGCTTAAACGTGGCCCCGCAACGTCCGGGGCCGCTCCTCCAAGCTACCACAAGAAACCAGGATCGTTACGCTGGGGTGGCCATATATTGTGTCCTGCAGGGCGGTTTCGGCGCGGTCGGTGGGCCCTCCGCCGAAAACCAACAAGTTATTTAGAATCAGCTTTTAAGAAAGACTGTTGGAGATCTTGGCATAATTTCGAGACCATTGGGATCTCGGCGAAGCGATTTGGAATCAGTGGATTGAAGTCAAAATACCGCGAGATTGACACCCCCGGGGGCCCCCTTTATCCAAAGCCAAGAAGTCTCTTATTATCAACAAATCATGGCAAGAAGGGGGCTAGGCCAAGAAGTCATTTATCATCAATAAATGTGGGGCTACACCCAAAGCCAATTCTCGGGGCCGGTGATCGTTGGGCTCCATGAATAAACCCTTTGCAATCAGCGAGCCGGTAACAACGGGGCGAAGCCCAAAGCCATCCCAAAGCCAACAATGCTTCCACTATTCCTTGGGGTGCGGCGAGTGGCCTATCGCTTAGGTGCGCGGTGGTGGTTTAGCCTCACTGATATGTTACTAAGGGATTAAAATACTAGCAGCTGACCCACTTCTTAAGGAGCGCTCCCATGCCGCCTTCCATCGGTTTCATTGGCCTCGGCATTATGGGCCAGCCCATGGCCTTGAACCTGGTCCGGGCCGGCTTTTCCGTCACCGTCTTCAATCGGACGCCCAGCAAGGCCGAGCCACTTCAGCAGGCGGGCGCGAAGGTGGCGTCGTCACCGGCCCAAGCCGCCGCCGCGGCCGATTTCGTGATCTCCATCGTAAGTGACACCGCTGCGGTAGAAGAAGTGGTGATGGGCAAGGGCGGCATCCTGGAGACGGTGCGGTCAGGCGCGATCGTGATCGACTCCAGCACCATCAGCCCGGTGGCGAGCCGCAAATTCGCCTGCAAGGTTGCGGGCAAAGGCGCAAGCTGGCTGGACGCGCCCCTGACCGGCAGCAAGCACCTTGCCGAAAAGGGCGAGCTGACTTACATGGTGGGAGGCGATCGCGAAGCTTTCGACCGCGCCTTGCCCGTCCTGCAGGAGCTGGGCAAGAAGCATATTTATTGCGGTGCGCACGGCCTCGGCCTCGCCGCCAAGCTGTCGCAGAACGTAATCCAGTCAGCCATGGTTGAGATCTTCTGTGAAGGCTTCGTGCTGGCCACCAAAGCAGGCGTGAAGCCGCAAACCATGATGGAGATCATTCAAGGCAGCATGGCGCGCGCCGGGCTCACCGACTTCAAGGCTCCCTTCATCTTCAAAGGCGATTTCACGCCCTACTTCCCGCTCAAGCTTATGCACAAGGACATCACGCTGGCCTTGGAGAGCGCTTACGCCCAGAACGTGCCCATGCCGACCACCGCCGCCGTCAAAGAGGTTTACGGCGCGGCCAAAGCCCAGGGCAAAGGGGATCTGGATTACGCCGCCGTGGTCACCTTTCTGGAGGGGTTGGCCAAGGTGCAAGTCAGGGAATAGTAGAAAACGGTCAACAGTGGGCGGTAGGCGGACGTTTTGCCGGTTGTTTCTGCTTACTGCCGGCCGCCTTACTGTCTACTCTTCGATGAAGGGTGTCGTGCCGCAATCCGAATTCAAGCTGTCGCAGATCGGCGTCGTTATGCTGGGCACCAAGGAAATTGGGCGCTCGATCGCCTTTTACCGCGACACGCTCGGCCTCACCCTGAAAACCGCCTTTGAAGGATTCGCCTTCTTCGACGGCGGTGGCGTCACGCTGGTCCTGAGCGAAGGGCTAGCCCAGGGCAGTAGCTCGATGGTGGGCGCCACCGAGGTAGTGTTCTCGGTGCCCGACGTGCGCGCGGCTCACCAAGGCTTGCTCGCCAAAGGCGTGGAGTTCACCATCGGACCCCGTCAGGTCTCGGGTCCCATGTGGGCCGCCAATTTTCGTGATCCTGACGGCCACGGCCTGTCAGTCTTCGGCCCCGAGCATGTATAAGGCCGTGCCCGTCCGTCAGGACTATCCCCCGTTACCCTGCGATCGAGGCCAGCGAACATGAAGCCAGCCGTCAGCAGCCCGGACGCTCGAATCCGCTGCCATTGGGCCGGAAGTGACCTGATGATCCGGTATCACGACGCAGAATGGGGCGTCCCGCTGCACGACGACTGCCGGCTGTTCGAGTTCCTGGTCCTTGAAGGCGCGCAGGCCGGCCTGAGCTGGGAGATTATCTTGAAGAAGCGGGAGAATTATCGTGCCGCGTTCGACGATTTTGATCCGGCAATGGTGGCGCGCTACAACGAGCGCAAGATTAAGAAGCTGCTGCTCGACCCGGGCATTGTCCGCAACCGGCTCAAGATCGCAGCCGCCGTCACGAATGCCAAGGCGTACCTCGACATCCAGAGCGAATTCGGAAGTTTCGATGCTTACCTCTGGCAGTTCGCAGGCGGCAAGGCCAAAGTGAACGCGTGGCGATCTTCGAAACGGATTCCGGCGCGCACCGCCGAATCCGACGCGTTGAGCAAGGATCTGGCGCGACGCGGGTTCAAGTTCGTCGGCTCGACCATCTGCTATGCCTTCATGCAGGCCGTGGGCTTGGTGAATGACCATGCCACGGATTGCTTTCGTCACGCCGAGCTCGCTCGTCCGTGGTCCTGAGCTGGCTCCACGGGCTGGGCGGTGTCACTCATTTCGAGGTGCTACGAAGGCGTCCGCGTCGCGTCTGTTGCGCTCACCTGGGCTTGACAGGTCGGCAGGCGGTTTCTATACTTTAGCTTGAGCGAGCGGGAATAACTCAGTGGTAGAGTGCGACCTTGCCAAGGTCGAAGTCGCGGGTTCGAATCCCGTTTCCCGCTCCAGGACTTATACCCCAGATCCTCATCGGCGCGGTACCCAAGTGGTAAGGGAGAGGTCTGCAAAACCTTTATGCGGCGGTTCGATTCCGCCCCGCGCCTCCAACATTCTCAAGGCAAACTCTGTAGCAAAGATTTAACTTCTCACCGGCGGAGTGAGTCGATGGCCCGATCACGCGATCCCACCAAGGACTCGATCCTTTCATCAACGCGTCAATCCAAGCCGACCGATGCGATCATCACAGCGAACCCTTGCCTGGCCGGCGGAGCCTGTTATGATGGAGTTAAGTCGGTGTACAAGGGTGGCCTGAAACTTCGTGATGCCGATCACAGAAAGCGCGCTTTTGTCCAGCTTGACTGAAGCCACGCAGTCGAATGCGGAGCGGGAACTGACGACGGTCCCAGGATTCCTCTGTGTGGACCACGTGGCCATTGCTGTTAAGGCCGGCGATCTGGAATCGCAGGTCAGCGCCTACGAGCTTCTCGGCTTCACGGAAATCCACCGCGAGGAGGTCTACGGCAGGGACCAAGTGCGCGAGGTGCTGCTGCGCATCGGCAAGGGGCCGAATCTCGTCCAGTTGCTCGAGCCCCTCAACCCTGATTCTCCCGTGCAGAAGCTGATCGACAGGAACGGCGGCCGGGGCGGGTTCGCTCACCTTGCGTTGCGTGTTGCCGACATCCAGAGGGCCTTTGAATACATGAAGGAGAAGAAGTTCAACATCATCGACCAGGCGCCTCGCAGGGGTTCGCGCGGCACAACAGTCTTTTTTGTGCACCCCAAGTCCCGCGAGGAGGCTCCGTTCGGATTCCTGATCGAAGTGGTACAGGAAGGCTCGCACAGGCGCCTTCGAGCTGATCGAGTGGACTCCCATGAAGGAAACGACTGACACGCCGTTGAAACCGCTCAACCTGCTCGAGGATTTCCCGCCGGTCTCCACGGCCGCGTGGGAGGAAGTCATTCGCCAGGACCTGAAGGGCGCCGACTACGAACAGAAGCTCATCTGGAAAACGGACGAAGGCATTTCCGTCCAGCCTTATTATCGCCGTGAGGACGTCTCCGCCGGCGCCCCGCTGCTCCGCGGCCGCCAGTCCTGGGAAATGGTGGCGCCCGGTGACGGACCTGCGTTGAGTGTGAGTACCATCGAGTTTCACAAGCAGGGTGCGACGGCCGTCCAGGAGGTCGCCTTCGCTTTGGGGCAAGGCACCGACCTGCTGGCTACCGACAAGCCGGTGGCAACGCTAGGCTTCGCCATCGGGCCAAATCACTTCATGGAAATCGCCAAACTGCGGGCAGTGCGGTCGCTCTGGGGCGGGGTAGCGGCAGCGTTCGGATCTTCCGAGGCTGGTGTCCGGATCCATGCTTGTACCGCTGGCGGAGACAAGACCCCGCGCGATCCCTACGTGAATCTGTTGCGCGTCACCACCGAGGCGCTGTCCGCCATTTTCGGTGGTTGTGATTCGCTCACCATTACGCCTTGCGGCTTTGATCCGCATTTGGCGGAGAATGTACACCACATCTTCCGCGAGGAAAGTCATCTGGACAAGGTCGTGGACCCTCCCGCGGGTTCGTATTACCTGGAGGCGCTCACCGACGCGGTGGCGCGCGCGGCGTGGAAACTCTTCCAGGACATCGAGGCGGCGGGCGGGTTCAGCAGCTACCAGGAGGCCGGCGCCCTTGAGGCCGCGCTCGCGCGGGCTCGCGCCGCCAGGGAGAAAGCGGTCTTGTCGCGCGGACAGGTCACCCTGCAGTCGAAAGGGGTGGAGGTCAATCAGGAGCGTCCGTGAAGCGGCCCGACTTTTCCAAAGTGGACTACGCATCCGCCGCCCCCGAGGTTGCCAGCGCGTGGGCCGCGCCCCCTTGGCTCACTGCCGAGCACATTGAGGTGAAACCGTACTACACGCCGGACGATCTGGCAGGCGTGGAGCATCTGGACTACGCCGCTGGTCTCCCACCCTACCTGCGTGGTCCCTATGCCACCATGTACTTGCTGCAGCCATGGACCATCCGGCAGTACGCCGGCTTCTCCACCGCCGAGGAGTCGAATGCCTTCTACCGGCGCAATCTGGCGGGCGGTCAGAAGGGTCTTTCGGTCGCCTTTGACCTCGCCGCTCATCGGGGTTACGACTCCGACCACGAACGCGTCGCCGGGGATGTCGGCAAGGCGGGCGTGGCCATCGACTCGGTCCTCGACATGAAGATCCTGTTTGATCAGATCCCGCTCGATCAGATGTCCGTTTCCATGACGATGAACGGCGCGGTGCTGCCCATAATGGCTTTCTACATTGTGGCGGCGGAGGAGCAGGGCGTCACGCCCGACAACCTGAGCGGAACCATTCAGAACGACATCCTGAAGGAGTTTATGGTCCGCAACACCTATATCTATCCGCCTGCCGAATCCATGCGCATCGTCGGCGACATCTTCCGCTACTGCTCCGAGCGGATGCCGAGGTTCAACTGTATCTCGATCAGCGGTTACCACATGCAGGAAGCGGGCGCCACGGCCGACCTGGAGCTTGCTTACACCCTGGCCGATGGGTTGGAGTACCTTCGCACGGGTCTCGCAGCCGGCCTCGATGTCGATGACTTTGCCCCACGCCTGTCTTTCTTCTGGGGCATCGGAATGAATTTCTTCATGGAGATTGCCAAGCTCCGCGCCGCCCGCGTGCTGTGGGCGAAGCTGGTGAAGCCGTTCAACCCCAAGAACCCGAAGTCCATGGCGCTGCGCGCCCATAGCCAGACATCCGGTTGGAGCCTGGCCGCGCAGGACCCGTTCAATAATGTCACGCGCACCTGCGTGGAGGCTCTGGCCGCTGTCTTGGGCCACACACAGTCGCTGCACACCAACGCCTTGGATGAAGCCATCGCACTGCCCAGCCATTTCTCGGCCGGCATCGCCCGCAACACCCAAATCTATCTGCAGGAGGAGACGGGCATCACCCGTGTGATTGATCCTTGGGGCGGCTCCTATTTTGTAGAGTCCCTGACAAAGAAACTCATGGAACGGGCCTGGACCTTGATTGAGGAGGTTGAGGGACTAGGCGGCATGACCAAGGCGATGGAGGGTGGTCTGCCCAAAAGGCGCATTGAGGAAGCCGCCGCACGCCGCCAAGCCCGTATCGACTCGGGGAAAGAGGTCATCGTTGGTGTGAACAAGTACAAGCTTGAGCGGGAAATGCCCATCGAGCTTCTCGAGGTGGATAATGTTGAAGTCCGCCGCAAGCAAGTGGCGCGCCTGCACGAACTGAAACGCAGCCGCGACCCCAAGCCTGTTGAGGGCTCCCTTGCCGCGCTGACTCGTTGCGCGGAGACAAAGCAGGGAAATCTCCTTGAGCTGGCCGTGGACGCCGCCCGCAGGCGAGCTACCCTCGGCGAGATCTCATACGCACTCGAAGCGGTTTGGGGCCGCTACCAGGCTGTGAGCAGAACCTTGGCCGGTGTGTATTCGGCCGAGAACGAATCTGACCTGGAGTTCCGGAAGGCCCGCGAATTGGCCCGGAAATTTGCCCGCCAGGAAGGCCGGCATCCGCGCATCCTAGTAGCCAAGATGGGGCAGGACGGCCACGACCGCGGGGCCAAGGTGATCGCCACGGCGTTCGCAGACCTGGGATTCGATGTCGACATCGGCCCACTTTTTCAGACACCGAAGGAAGTGGCCCGTCATGCGGTCGAAAACGACGTGCACGTTCTGGGAATCTCCACGCTCGCGGGCGGTCACAAGACTCTTGTCCCGCAAGTCATCGAGGAGCTCCGAGGATTTGGCCGCAGGGATATCCTGGTGGTCGTCGGCGGAGTGGTCCCACCTCGGGACTATGACGACCTGCGCGGAGCCGGTGTGGCCGGCATATTCGGTCCGGGAACGGTGATTCCTCAGGCGGCCCAGAAGATTCTTACCACTCTGCTCGGGCAATCCGCCGACGTCAAGATCTGAGGCCCTAGGGGGTTGTGCATCCCTATTCACAGCCAGAGGCTCAGCACGGACGAGTATGTGGAAGGCATCCTTCGTGGTGACCGTGTAGTATTGGCCCGCGCCATCACGCTGGTTGAGAGTGACCTCGACTCCGACGGCGAGCTTGCTTCGCAGGTGATCGAGCGCTGCCTGCCGCATGCTGGTCAGTCGCTCCGCGTCGGCATCACGGGCGCGCCCGGCGTCGGGAAGAGCACATTCATCGAGTCTTTGGGAACTTACCTCACAGTTGATTGCAAGGAAACCGTCGCCGTTCTCTCCGTTGATCCTTCGAGCGCCATTTCCGGCGGCAGTATTCTGGGCGATAAGACCCGCATGGAGCGGCTCGCCGGAGACGAGCGTGCTTTCGTTCGCCCCTCCCCGGCCCGCGGCTATCTTGGCGGTGTCGCCCGCCGCACCCGCGAGGCCATGTTGCTGTGCGAAGCGGCCGGATATCGGAACATTCTCGTCGAGACCGTGGGAGTCGGCCAGTCCGAAACCAGTGTCCGCTGGATGGCCGACTTTTTCCTCCTCTTGATGCCCGCCGGCGCGGGCGATGAACTTCAGGGCATGAAGCGTGGCATTTTCGAGATGAGTGACTTGATCGCCATCAACAAAGCCGACGGTGACAACCGCCAGCGAGCCGAGAGTACACGCCGTGAGTATGAGAATGCCCTGCATCTGTTTCGCGCCGCGGCCGACGGGTGGGTTCCGCGGGTCGTGACCTGTTCGGCGTTCAGTCGCGACGCCACTATTGAAATATGGCATATCGTCCTCCAGCACCGCGCCCAGATTCAAGCCAGTGGCTGGTTTGAGCGGCACCGTCGCGAACGGGCGCTGGAATGGATGAAGGATGCGCTGCTGTGTGGAATCGAGGAGGAGCTGCGGCGCGACACCGTGGTGAGCGAGCCCCTGGCGGCCGCACAGCGGGACGTTTCGGAAGGCCGGCTGAGCCCGTTTCTGGCTGCCCGCCAGATACTGGCTCTGTTACGCGGGGAGGAACGCTCAAATCAAGTCCCCAGTCCTTTCCGAACCTAACTATGGCGCCGCGATCTGGGAGGCCATCGCTATTGGCCGCGATGACCTTAGATGTATAACGCTAGGCGGCACGTGGGAGTAGTAGGCCGTACGCCGCGTACCTGCGTCCACCCAATCGCGATCGAGTCCTTCTAGCTCTTATCTAAACTTCATCTGCTCCGGGTTGATCAAGCTCAAGGCCGTGTACTGGATCTCGAAATTGTTCTGGCCCGGCTCGATTCGCACCGGCCGATCGACCCGGACGGGAGCGCGGTCCTGATAGAGTGCCGTGATCGGTTCCCCACTGAGACCATCCTGTTTCGTGTAGTTGGCAATCCTGCCATCCTGGAAACGACTTAGAGTGCCGGGCCATGGTCCGACCCAGTTTGGCCTGTGCCAGCGACTGGTAGTGACCTCGCGCTTAGATCCGAGGTCGATCGTGAGCCCTGGCGAATCAGTCGGTCGAAGGCGGGCCCTTCGTGCTGTTTCTCTGTTCCCCGGGGCCCGCTTCGTCAACGGACGGTCAATCAATGTGAGCGGGCCGGTTTGTGATCGGAGGCCGATTCTTGCCCCAATAGCAGGTCACAGGTCTTTTTTAGTCGATTATCATATTTATTTTCAACAACATCCTGGGATACAGGTCGTTAAGTCATTTAGTTGCAGCAACATCACTGGATTTTCTCAGCCGAGCCGCCTGGCCAAATAGACTAAGGAGCTTGTTATCATAAAGTTGCTGGGTTTATGCCCTTAAACCATTTATTTTCAATTAGTCGCTGGGTTTCCGAAAATTCCAAAAATGGTAAGCACTTTAGTTTCTGCAAGATGATGGGTTCGTTCGTACAAAATTCGAATGTTTGATTTCGATCCGCCCTGCCCGGTCTCGTCGTGGCGCGCCATCTTATTGATTTTATTAGTCGTAAACCGAAACTCGGCAAAAACTCGTATGGCATCCTCGCGTTCGAAGCTCCGCTGATTCTAAAGCACTTCCTGCCCGGCCTTTTGCTCCCCACACGGCGCTCGCAACCCTTTGCACGATGATGTTTCTATACCAAATGGTTAAGCATAATTAAGATATCAGACTGCCAGGGCGCGCGTCAAGCCATATGGGGCGAAGGGCCGGATGCGGTATCGAGGGCGGACGGGACAGTAGCGCGCGTTAAGGGTGTGGCTTAGACGGTCAATCGCGACTCCGGCGCTGGCACTCGTACCTAAGCCATTGAAAAACAATGGAGCGGGAGACGGGAAAGATTTGGAGCGCGCTGAGGCGAGCGATCGAGGATCAGCCGTTGATGTTTGACGAGGACGGACTCGGCCACGACGGACGCCGGTCGTGAGAAGATGGATGAAAAGGGAGATCGCGCATTTCCGCATCGCAGCAAGAAACCGAAAACTCGCGGATTTCCTGGCAAAATAGCAATTCGCCATGGACAAGTTGGTGCGAATTATCAGGAAGGGTGGACGTCTTCGACGAGGGAAGCTCGGAGAGGGTCAAACGCTCGCCTTACCGCAGATGGATGAGTGAAAGCCTACGTCCAAGAGTGGCGGCATGGTATAGGCTCATCTTGTCGTTCCCCTCAATTTGGCCGGCCAGTGGTGTTCTTCCAGAACGATCCGTACGAGCTGGCTGCGCGTTCTCACACCGGTTTTCTGGAACAGTTGCTGGAGGGCGGCTTTCACTGAGCTCTCGGAGATGCTGAGGCGCACACCGATTTCCTTATTGCTCATACCCTCGAAGACCCCTTGCAGGACCTGACTCTCCCTCTCCGTGAACGGTCTACCTTGGTCAGGGTTTTCGATCCGGTTTGCCGCCTTGATGAGGGCCTGGACGGAACTTTGATCCAACCAGGTCTCCCCTGCCATGATCTTACGAATTGCCTGGGCGAGCAATGATGGTGGGCTCTGCTTTAGAAGAATGCCGCTAGCGCCAAGACGAAGCGCCTGGGCCGACTCGGCGTTAGTCATTCCCGCAGTCACGATAAGAATGCGGGCCCGAAAATCCCCTTGTTTGGCCGCCGTCATGAACTGGAAGCCGCGTTCCTTGCCAAGATCATGGTCCAGCAGCACGATATCAATAGGCTTCTGGCACAAGATCGAGCTTGCTTCACCCACGGAAGCGCAATGCGCGGCCATCTCCAAGTCAGGCTCGCCCTCAAGCCACCGGCTTAGCGCTTCCCGAAAGAGCGTGTGGTCGTCCACCAAGAGAATTTTGATCTTGTCCATTGATTTCGAGCGTTTCGCGGCCCGTCTCAAGCTGGCCGCAAGAAGCAAGGTCCAGAGCAAAACAGCACCCCGCTGGTTCCGGCTCGTGACGCAGATCAGCGTCAAAATCCTTAGCAAAAGCCCGGGATATATACAGGCCCAGCCCGCTGGCTTCTGACCCGCGCTGGAACGGCTGAAACAAGCGCTCAGGCGCGGCAATGCCGGGTCCGGTATCCCGGACTCGGACGATCACGCGCTCACCTTGCCATGACGCACTCACGGTGATTTCTTTTCGCTCTTGGTCCTCCACAGCCCGCTGGCTGTTCTTGAGAAGGTTTAGGAGAATTTGCAGCAGGTTGTGCCGGTCCGCCCACACCCGCGGCAAGCCTTGAGGCAATTCCCAGTGAATCAGCACGCCTGACTCCCGCAAGGGAGGCTCCATTACAATGCGGAGCTCGTCAAGCAGCGAATACAAGTCCGCTCTTGTGAGATCCTGGCTTCCGGTGCTTTGGCGCAGCTCGAGCGTTGCAACTTTTCCCAGTCCTTCCACCAGATTGCCTAGGGCCTGGAAGTCCTCGGCTTGGGCGAGCTCGTGGTTCCGGGAGAGATTCGCGTAAACCACGGAGATTGCGCCACACAGGTTGCGAATCTCGTGCGAGACGGCCCCGACTACCAAGCGTGAGGCGGTGATGAGTTGATGAAGGCTGGATTCTTCCCGGTCGCGAAGGTCCTCCGACACATCAACCAGCATCGCGGAAAGCCTGGCTCCAGATCTTGTTTGGTAGCTCGAAAACCACACATCCGCGAGAAATACCTCGCCGTCTCGACGCCGGCCATGGCATTGCATAGCCGTGCGGAAGCTGGGCGTAGATTGCTCGCCGTGGGGAATACGAGCCAGGGGCGGTAGGAATGCCTTGATGGACCAACCAGGCAGCGTTTCCGGCTCAAATCCCAGCAAGCTATGAGCGGCATGATTTGCCATTAGGATTCCGCCGGTGGAATCCATCATTAGGATAGCAGCCGGACTGCTTTCGATGAGGACCTTCAGTTGCTGTTCAGCATCGCGGCGCAACTCGACTTCCTGCTCCATCTCCCGGATGTGCTGCAGGGTGAGTTGCCGGTTTCTGCCGGACTCGTGGGCGAAGAGCCCAGTGCCGAAGTATGCCGTAAAGATGAAGATATCTCGAGGTATACCCGCGCCCGGCAACCAGTGACCGGGACCCAACCATTCAGCGAGGAACGTGCAACTTCCCGCCACCAAAGCAAGTTGCCATCGCGGCAGGCAGTTACCTAGCATCAGCGTCGGGAAGAGGTACAGGAACCCGAAAAAGACATTCCCTTCGACCCGCCAATCGAACAGGGCAACAATGGCGATCATTACGCCGGCCCGGATCAATAGCTGGCGTCGGCTGCCGTGAAGGAGGAAGGAAAGCATGTGGTCCCCACTTGGCCATTGTCCCACAGTAAAGGCCCCCGGAGTTCGAACTCGCGCCCACCCACTTTAACAAATCAAGCGACTGATATCGCATTGACTACCCAAAAGATAGGCTCCGGCTGGCCGAAAGATAGTGGCCAAAAGATAGGCCGGAGTTGACCCGAAGATAGATGGACGCCAGTCGCGAGCACCCGTAGTCTTGTAGCCTTGCAAGGGGGCCCGCCCGCCGGGTGTTTTCAAACTATGCCCAAGCATGCTGAGACGGCGATTCTGCACGCCAGCAGGACTGTTCCCGGGTGCATCGCATCGAGCGCCGTCATCGCGCTCGTGACATTGGGAGACCTGACGGCCGGAGGAAAACGATGAAATACCCAGTTCACATCAGCAAGGTATTTGCCGTGGTGTTTGTGACGGCCGCGGCGATTGCTGTCGCAACGCGGCTTCTGGAGTCTGGTCGCAGTCGTGGTCAGGCTGCAAGCGCCAATCCGCCGCAGGGAGCAGGCGCAAAATCCAGCACCTTCCCGTCCGAACCGACCTTGGACCTGTCACCCACCCAACTGAACTCGATCAAGATCGAGCCTGTGGGAAGCTACCTGTTTCCCGTTGAGGAAGAGGCGGTCGGCAACATCAGTTTCGCCGACGACCTATCGGTTCAAGTCTTTCCGGCATATCAAGGGACCATTATCAACACTTTTGTGGAACTTGGCGCCGAGGTTCAGAAGGAACAGCCCCTCTACACGATTAAGAGCCCTGACCTTATCCAGGCTGAGTCAACGCTGATCGGCGCGGCGGCGACTTTCGAACTGACCAACAAGGAATTGGCGCGCGTCCAGGGTCTTAGCGGAATCGCCGAGCGAGAGAAGGAACAGGCGACCTCCGATCAACAAACCGCTGAGGGCGCACTCAAAGCCGCGCAAGGTGCCGTCCGCGTCTTTGGCAAGACGGATGCCGAAATTGACGAAATGATCGCCTCGCGCAAGATCGATCCCGCCCTGGTCGTGCGTGGTCCCATTTCCGGCCAGGTCACATCATTCAACGGGCCGCCCGGGCTCATGGTGCAACCGGGGAATCCCCCGGCGCCTTATACGATCGCCAATGTCGCAATCAAATGGATGCTAGCCAACGTCGTCGAAAGCGAGATTCCGCTTTTTCACCTAGGACAGGCGGTTCAGGTCAAGGTGATGGCCTATCCCGACCGCGTGTTTAAAGGCAAGGTTTCGAAGATCTACGCCGCGGTTGACCCGGACACCCATCGAGTAACGATCCGTTCCGAGATCGCGGACCCCAACGATAAGTTGCGTCCCGGAATGCTCGCTAACTTCCTGATTCGCGTCCACGACCCGGTGGAAGCCGCCGCTCTACCCGCTAACGGCGTGGTCCGCGAAGCCGACGGCACCATGACGGCTTGGGTGACAACCGATCGCCACCGTTTTGTGCAAAGAATCATTAAGACCGGCCTGCGAAACGACGACCGGGTTCAGATTCTCGATGGTTTGCAGCCCGGAGAACTGGTCGTGGCGGACGGCGCCGTCTTTCTGAGCAACATGCTGCAGGCGCCACCAAGCGATTAGGTTAGGTTTAATGCCGCTTTCCCTTCGGTAAGAGACGAGCCGCCATGTTCAAACCTCTCATCGCATTTTGCCTCAGCCGCCGCGCGATTGTGATGTTGGGCTTGCTGTTGTTTGCCGGCGCCGGGCTCATTGCGTTCAAGAAGCTGAACATTGAGGCGTATCCAAATCCGACGCCCGTGATCCTGGAAATTACCGCGCAGGCGCCGGGCCTCTCTGCCGAGGAGATGGAACGTTACTATACGCGCCCTACAGAGATTGGGCTCTACACCACGCCCGGCATCGACGTCATCCGCTCGACCTCGTTTTATGGCCTGTCCTTTGTGCGCGTCACCTTCAAATATGGGGTGGACTATAACTTCGCCTACGCCCAGGCATCGGTCGCAATGCAACAGAACGTTAGCCTGCCAGGCAATCTAGTGCCCACGATCCAAGCTAACAGTTCAACCGGGGAAATCTATCGTTATCAGGTCATCGGCCCAGCGCACTTCGGAATCGCGAATCTTCGCACGGTTCAAGATTGGATCGTGGCGCGCCGCCTCCTGACCATTCCCGGCATTGCAGCCGTCAACAGTTGGGGCGGCCCCACCAAGGAATTCCAGGTTGAGGTAGACCCTCACAAGCTCGAAGCCTACAGCGTCACCGTGCCTCAAATCCTTACCGCGCTGGGCAACGCGAACATCAACGTGGGCGGACGCGAAATCCGCCTGGGCCAGCAGTCCATCAATATTCGGGGTGTCGGTCTTATTGACGATGGCGGTAACGATGATTTAAGGCAGGGTTTCAAGGTTGACGACATCGAGAATGTGGTCCTGACCCAAGTCAACGGCGTCCCCGTGTTAATGAAGGATATCGGGAAAGTGTCGGTGGGCTACCGGCCAAGGCTCGGCATTCTGGGCCGCGACCGACAGGACGACATCGTTGGATCGATCGTGGTGATGAGGCGAACGGAAACCACCGCCGACATGATTCCCAAGGTCAAAGCGGAAATCGACAAGCTGAATCACGACGGAAGTCTGCCCCCGGGAGTCCAAGTCGTTCCTTATTACGATCGCTCGTCCTTGATCGCCATCACCACGCACACGGTTCTGCACAACCTGATTTTCGGCTGCCTGCTGGTCTTTTTGATCCAATGGATTTTCCTCGGCAATCTCCGCAGCGCGACCATCGTGGGATTGAACATTCCGTTCGCGCTGTTCTTCGCCACCATCCTTCTGGTGATTGCCGGAGAAAGCGCGAACCTGCTGAGTGTGGGCGCGGTGGACTTCGGCATCATCGTGGATTCAGCTGTGATCCTGGTGGAAAATATTTTCAAGAATTTTCAGGGAGACCCGGAAGAAAGACAGCGTCTGCTCAAGCGTCTCGCGGGGGGCGCTTGGGGACCTGACCCGACGAGAAACACGGAAGCTGCCACGGCAGCACACGGATGGACGGATCGATTGCGGCTGATTCTGATCAGCTCCATGCAGGTGGACAGGGCGGTCCTATTCTCGGCGCTCATCACGGTGGCCGGTTTCGTGCCACTGTTCACCATGAAGGGAGTTGAAGGTCAGATCTTCGGCCCCATGGCGCGCACCTACGGCTACGCTCTAGCGGGAGCCTTGCTGGCGACGTTCACCATTACGCCTGTGCTCGCTTCCGTCCTGCTCCCCAAGCGCGTGAAGGAAGCCGAAACCTTAGTGGTGCGCCTGTTGCACCGCGTCTACAATCCTGCGTTGCGTTTCGCGCTCGATCACCGTCCATTTACCGTCGGGGCCGGCATCGCCTTCCTGGCGATATGCGCATTTCTCGGTGCGCGGCTGGGCAGCGAATTTCTCCCACACCTGGAAGAAGGCAATTTCTGGATTCGCGCTTCCATGCCGATTACGCTCTCGCTCGAGGATGGCGAAGCGGCCACAAGAAAAATGCGCGAGATTCTCCTGAGACACCCCGAAGTGATTACGGTGGTTTCCCAGCATGGCCGGCCGGACGATGGCAGCGATGCTTCGCCGTTTTCAAATGTCGAACTATTCGCGCCGCTGAAGCCGTATGACGAATGGCGAAAAGGCTTGACCAAGGAGAAGCTGACTGACCAGATTCAGGCGGAGTTTACGAACGAGTTGCCGGGGGTCATCTTCAATTTCTCCCAATATATTGAGGACAACATCGAGGAAGGGATCTCGGGCGTCAAAGGCGTCAATTCGGTCAAGATCGTCGGTCCCAATCTCGAAACCTTGACCGAGCTCGCCGGTCAGCTCCGGGACGAAATGAGCCAGGTGCGGGGCATTGCCGACCTCGGCATCTTCCCTGTGCTTGGACAGCCGAACTTGAACATCAAGGTAGATCGTTCCAGGGCAGCGCGCTATGGCCTCAATTCCGGGGATGTTAACACGGTGGTTCAAGCGGCCATGGGCGGAGCGGTAGCGACTTCGGTCCTGGAGGGCGACCGGCAGTTCGATCTCGTCGTCCGTTATACGCCCGAATACCGCGACAGCGTGGATAAAATTGGCAACATCAAAGTGGCCTATCAAACCAGCAGCGGCGCCAATGCCTATATCCCGTTGAGCGAGTTGGCCACCATCACCTTGGATACCGGAGCGGCCTGGATTTATCACGAGAGCGTACAGCGCTTCATCCCGGTCAAGTTCAGCGTCCGTGGCCGCGACCTGGGCGGCACGGTGGAGGAGGCTCAGCAGCGAATCGCGAGGAACGTGAAACTTCCGTCCGGTTACCGGCTGATATGGGCCGGCGAGTTCGGAGACCTTCAGGCAGCCAGGAGACGTCTGGAGATCATTGTGCCGATCAGCTTCATTTTGATTTTCGGGGCGCTCTACAGCTTGTTCAACAACTTGCGCGACTGCCTTTTGGCGCTAGCTGGGATTCCCTTCGCAGTTGCTGGCGGCGTATTGGCGCTCTATGTTTCCGGTCTCAATTTCAGCATCTCCGCCGCCATCGGCTTCGTCTCGCTCTTCGGCGTCTCCGTCATGGACGGCATCCTGATGATTACCTTTTACAACCAGGAGAGAGTTCGTGGCCTCGCGCCCGTGGACTCGATGTTCCGCGCCGCAACCACCCGGATGCGCCCGCTGCTGATGACGGCCCTTTCGGTTTGCATCGGCCTCTTTCCCGCGGCAATCTCCACGGGCATCGGCAGCCAAGTGCAGCGTCCGCTCGCTACCGTGATCGTGGGCGGCATGCTCGTCGGCCCCGTTATGCTGCTTCTCGCTGTACCCGCACTGAGAATGATGTTTCTAGGCCGCGACAACAATGGAGGATCGGAGGTCGCAGAATGAAGACCACGTGCCTCCTCTTCCTGACGATCAGTTGGGCGGCGTTGACGCATGGGACAGATTACGCAGCCCCGTCTGGTC
Source organism: Terriglobales bacterium (assembly GCA_036522035.1). GTDB lineage: Bacteria > Acidobacteriota > Terriglobia > Terriglobales > Acidobacteriaceae > Angelobacter. The sequence continues at coordinate 3,892 of DATDGP010000162.1, read as the reverse complement.
TGGCATCCCAACCGACTCCTCCCGGGAGTTCCGCGAACGCCGCGGGCGGCCATCCGCGCGATGCCGGGCACGCCGCTTCGCCTCGCGAAGGGAGACATCAGACGGGTGGAACAGCTTCCGAGAGACCGCGAGACCGCGCCCGGGCTTCTGATACGAGTCGCCCGCCCAGCGGGGCGAGCGTGGCCAAGGCAAATCGCCCTAGGCAGATTTCGAACGGCCCGAAACGTTCCCTACCTGGAATTGCCGGGAATCTTCACCGGCCGGGTTCAGACAAATTTGGCGGTGCGGCAAAAAGCGGATTGATCCAGAACGAAACAGTCCACAACGCCCTAACGGTTCGAACGTCAAGCGTCTTCCGGCCCACCGGACCATGGCTCAACAATGCGCGCCCTCGCGGCCCTAACCCAGCGGTCATCGGTGGATCGGCAATCTCACACAGCAGGGATACCTGGGCGATCAACGGAACCCATATGAGCCGCAAGCCTTAAGGAATTGATTCGCATGATTCGCATTCGCAAATCGCGCCTCGCCCGCCTCATCGCAGCCCCGGCCCTACTGTCCACCGCAGGTTGCCTGGTTGGGCCTAACTTCAAGAAGCCTGCTCCTCCGGACGTCGGCGGTTATACACCCACTCCGATTTCCACCACCAGCAGCACGGCCAACCTCGCCGGGGGAGAGGCGCAACACTTTGTGGAAGGGCGGGATATTCCGGGAGAGTGGTGGACGTTGTTTCACTCGAAGCCACTCAACGATTTGATTGAGCGCTCCCTCAAAGCCAATCCCGACCTCAAGGCGGCGCAGGCGGCGTTGATCGTGGCAAGAGAAAATGTGCTGGCCCAACGCGGTTCTTACTATCCCAGTGTTGCGGGCGGTTTTTCGGCGACCCGGGCGAAGTCCGCGAATGACCTTTCACCTGTAACCAGCACCAGCGCCTTGAATTACAGCCTCTACACGCCGCAGGTCAGCGTCTCGTTTGTGCCGGACGTCTTCGGTTTTAACCGGAGAACCGTGGAGTCGTTGCAAGCTCAGGCACAGCAGGCACGTTTTGCCCTGGCCGCCACGCATATCACGCTGAGCGCAAACGTCGCCGCCGGAGCCATAGAAGAGGCGTCATTTCGGGCTCAGATTGACGCAACCCGTGAGCTCATCACGATCAACACCAATGAGCTGGATATTTTGCGGGCCCAGTATAAGAAGGGGTATGCGAGCGAGCTGGACGTGGCGGCGCAGGAATCGCAGCTCGCGCAGGTCGCCGCCACCTTGCCCCCGCTATTGAAGCAGATAGCTCAAGAACGGGACTTGCTGGCGGTGCTGGCGGGTGGCTTCCCCAACCAGGATTTGACCGAGGAGTTTGAGCTGTTGAATCTGCAACTGCCGCAGGAACTGCCGGTGAGCCTTCCATCGCAGCTAGTAGAGCAGCGCCCGGATGTGCGCCAGGCCGAGGAGAACCTGCATTCAGCCAGCGCCCAGATTGGCATTGCAGTTGCCAACCGGCTGCCGACCATTGCGCTGACCGCGGACGCCGGCAGCATGGCCGTGGCCCTCGGGCGATTGTTCTCCGGAGGCAATGGCGTTTGGGATCTGGGCGCAGGCATCACGCAGCCCATCTTCGACGCCGGCACCCTCCGGCATCGGGAGCGCGCCGCGCAAGCCGCTTTCACTCAGGCAGCCGAACAATATCGCAGCACTGTCCTCACCGGCTTTCAGAACGTCGCTGATACGCTGCATGCGCTCCAACAGGACGCCGACGGCTTGCGGGCCGCGGCGACCGCAAGAGATGCCTCCAGCGTCACGCTCGACTTGGCCAGAAAACAATATCAGTCCGGCTACGCCAGCTACCTGGCGCTCTTAAGCGCGGAACAAGCGTATCAGCAAGCCGTGATTGGCCTTGTGCAGGCGCAAGCCAATCGTTATGCCGACACGGCCGCCTTGTTTCAGGCCCTTGGCGGCGGATGGTGGAACCGCTCAGATGTGCCTAAGAGCTAAACTTGATTCGAAGAGCTCATCTTCCTGTTACCCACCCTCTACAATTGCATGGCGAGGCCGGGCTATGTTGGCTCCTGAGCTCGATTTGCTGCACTTTGACGAGGCCGTTGGGGAGTCAGCGCCCATGATCCCCGGATTGGTTAGTAGGACGCCGCAAGCGAACCTTGCCACGTTCGAGGTTACGACCGAAGTTGCTTTGGATACCTCGTGGGGTGGTCCCCTGAGCTGAGACAACCAGTTAAGACACTGCCCGCCGGCACGGGCGATGAACTTCAGGGCATGAAGCGTGGCATTTTCGAGATGAGCGACTTGATCGCCATCAACAAAGCCGACGGTGACAACCGCGAGCGAGCCGAGTGTACACGCCGTGAGTATGAGAACGCCCTGCATCTGTTTCGCGCCGCGGCCGACGGGTGGGTTCCGCGGGTCGTGATCTGTTCGGCATTCAGTCGTGATGCCACCTCTGAAATATGGCGGATTGTGCTCCAGCACCGCGCCCAGATTGAAGCCAGTGGCTGGTTTGAGCGTCACCGTCGCGAACAGGCTTTGGACTGGATGAAGGATGCGCTGCTGTGTGGAATCGAGGAGGAGCTGCGGCGCGACACCGTGGTGAGCGAGCGCCTGGCGGCCGCACAGCGGGACGTTTCGGAAGGCCAGCTGAGCCCGTTTCTGGCTGCCCGCCAGATACTGGCTCTATTCCGCCGGGAGAAACGCTCAAGTCAAGGCCCCACGCGTTTGAATCGCGATTGAGATTTTCAATCATAGGTAGCGAAGCTGGCGAGGAACGAAGATGAACACGACTGGCCCTCGCCAGCAGCTATTCTTCATGCTGATGCCGTCGTCATAAGAGACCTCGCCCTGCGCCGCTTGGCGGATCGGTCCGTCGAAGGCGGCCCGTTGTGCTGTTCCTGAGGCCCGCTTGGTCAACGGACGGTCAATCAATGTGAGCGGCCGGTTTGTAATCGGAGGCCGATTTTTGCCACAAAAGCAGATCACAGGGCCGTTCTAAACGATTATCACCTTTATTTTCAAAGAGATCCTGGGTATATACTGAATAAGTTGTTTGATTTCAGCGACGTCCCTCGATTTTCCCAGCCGAGCGGCGTGGCCATCGAGACTAAAAAGCTTGTTATCATAAGGTTGCTGGGTTTATGCCCTTAAACCACTTATTTTCAATCAGTCGCTGGGTTTCCGAAAATTCCAAAAATAGTAAGTTATTTAGTTTCTTTAAGATGCTGGGTTCGTTCGGACAAAATTCGATGTTTAAATTTCGCGTCACCTTGACCCGCCTCGTCATGGCGCGTCATCTTATTGATTTTATTAGTCATAAACCAAAACCGAGCAAAAACTCGCACGGCCCCTTTGCCTTCGAAGCTCCGCTGATTCTAAATGACTTCCCGCCCGGCATTTCGCTCCCGAAACAGCGCTCGCAACGCTCAGCACGCAGATTTATTTGTACTTAATAGCTAAGCATAATTAAGATATCAGACTGCCAGGGTGCATGTCAAGCCATAAGGGGCGAAGGGCGGGATGCGGTACCGAGCGCGGGCGAGAGAGTACGGCGCGCAACGAGGACAACAAGGATTCGTTCCTTCACGTGGCTCCGGGGCACTCGCGACTATGCCATTGAAAAGATGGAGCGGGAGACGGGAATCGAACCCGCGACGTCCAGCTTGGGAAAAGGGACGTCATTTGAAAACAAAAAACATAGCGTTTTTGTTGTCTCCGTTCTGGCGATTGGAGATATCGGGTTTTCGAGTTTCGCTGAGGGTGTCCCAGAGTTCGTTGGAGCTTGAGCGACGGCTGATTTCATTTTACGCCGCTTTCTCCTTTGAGGACTCCTCAGTTCGACCCAGCGCCACTTTCAGTCTCCAGAGGTCTCGGTAACCCATGAGGCGGCGAAAAT
>DATDGP010000161.1:0-19326 GCA_036522035.1 Terriglobales bacterium | reverse complement strand
GTTCACGGCCCCAGCCAACATGATGATGATGAACGGAATGCTGGTGACTGTGCCGCGCAGATGGATTTTCAAAGACCCCAAAAACTTGGCCCACTGCGATGACTGCAGCTTCGGCGTTGCAAGCGAAGCGACGGAACCGATGACCAGTCCTCGCGGCTCAGGCTCAGTGGCACGCGCCTTCGTTCGCTTCTCAGCAAAGCTGAACCGAAAATACGCGAATAAAAAGATGGCAAGGCCGATAGCGATCCAGAGCAGGCGGTTCCACAGCATCATGCCGCTCCAACCGACCGAGATGCTATTCTTTTCGGCCACAGTCCAATACTTGGTGACAAGAACAAATGTCCGGGCGCCAAAGGGATCGAGCAGAGCGGCCGCGGGCTCATACTTGGGATCCGTCAGCAGCGAGTCGCCCAGGATGTATCCGATCAGCAGTCCCACCGCAGCGACGAAAGGCACTATCTCATTGCGGGCCAGGACCGCCACTGCGAACAACACAGCGGCCATGAAAAACACGGTGGGAAGAGCGAAGACCGTGATGGCATGGAGGTGCGCGCTCCAATCGATCCGTCCCCACTGCTCCGGCTCTGCCCAGGGCATGTATTTCGCTACGAGAATTCCGGCTGAAACTCCGAGCATGGGTATCAGGGAAACCAGCGTCCCGCCCACGAAACGGCCAAGCAGGAAGTCCCTACGGCGAATGGGGGTCGAAAAGATGATCTGGTTGGTGTTGAAGCGGAAATCTCTGAGGGCAGCCGAGTTGATGAATGCTGCCATCATCACCAACATGAAGAGAGAAATGATCGAGTAGTATGCCTGGATCACGTATGGAGAGTTGTGGTGGGTGTTGGTCAGAACGATGCCCAACTGGACGTAGGGCGTTCCAACCGCGAAGAACACAGCCACTCCAAGCACGACAAAGAACACCCATAGCATCCAGGAGCGGAGCCAGAATTTGATCTCGAACCAGGCAATGCGCCAGAACATAGGTGCTCCTTACTTCCAGTCGTTGATTTTGCTGAAGAAGACGTCTTCCAGATCCGGAGAGCTCGCCGAAAAGCCGTCGCCGGGCGGCTGTTCGCTGTAGACGTGCAGCAACGGCCGGCCGCCGACCAGCTTGTTGGAAACCACGCGGAACGTCTGCTCGTAGTGGGCGAGCTCGACCTTCTCAATGGAGCGCTTCCAGATCCTTCCTTCCAGCGTGGCGATGGCGGCATCCGGGTCGCCTTCGTACAGAACTTTGCCGTTGTGGATGATGGCCATCTTACTGCACAAATCCATCACGTCTTCGACGATGTGCGTCGAGAGGATCACGATCACTTGCTCGCCGATCTCGGACAGCAGATTGTAGAAACGGTTGCGTTCGCCGGGATCGAGGCCCGCGGTCGGCTCGTCGGCGATCAGCAGTTGGGGATTCCCAATGAGCGCCTGGGCGATGCCGAAGCGCTGGCGCATGCCGCCGGAGAACCCCGTCAGCGCTTTTTTACGGTCGCTGTAGAGGTTGCAGCGCTGGAGCATTACGTTCACCACATCTTTGCGTTCTTTCGAGTTGGTCATGCCCTTCAGCAAGGCGATGTGGCTGAGCATATCCTGCGCGGAAATCCGCGGATAGACGCCGAACTCCTGCGGAAGGTAGCCCAGACGCTTGCGGACCTCATCCTTTTGTTTGAGGACGTCGATGTCCCCCAGTCGCGCGCTGCCCGAATCCGGTTCCTGCAGCGTAGCCAGGGTACGCATAAGCGTAGACTTGCCCGCTCCGTTCGGTCCCAGCAGGCCGTACATCCCGCAGGGAATGGTAAGCGTCACGTTGTCCAGCGCCTTGACGCCGTTCTTGTAGGTTTTCGAGAGGTTCTGAATCTCTAGATGCATGCGCATATCCTTTTACAAAAGATACGGACGAGACCGGAGGAAAGTTGCACTTTGGCCAGGCTTACAGAGACACTAGGACCGCCAGCCTATGGACTTTCTCCGAAACCCGTCCGTTAGCGGGAACCCACAATATTATCTCGACTCCTGGGTGATCTTGACCACCTGATCGTCCTTGAAAACCACCTTAATCGGACCGTCATTTCCGCTGTATCGAACCCATCGCCAGCCAAAGTCGTCGCCGCTCGACGTAACTTCGGGTCCCAGAGCAAAGCTGACCTGCAGCTCGTTCATGCCTTGTTTGGCTTCGTGGCGATCAACCGCAGCCCACACCTCTGGTGGCCAATGACGATACAACTGGTGGGGATCTTCAAAGAAGAACTGATCGTTGACGGTGAAGGTGAAGCTGTCGGCGCTCTCCGTGGCGATGGGAACTGCAAATTCACCCGGCTGCCACGACGCGGTGAAGATAGCCAGCAACTGCTCGCGCCATATCTTCAGGCCGGAGATCGTAACCAGGACCTTGTCCACCACCACACCTTTCACGTCGAGGCGTCCTAGCGTTGGCAGCACCCCGGCTCGGTGCTTGGTGTCCGCCCCTTGAGCGCCGTAACGGTAGTAAGCCTGCGCAGCTCCGGGACGAACCCATACCGTCTTTCCCGACAATTCCTTCTCGCCCGACTTCAAGTCGTAGGGATAGATCTTGCGCGGAGTGACGTAGTTGTCGGCGGGCAGCGTGTACGAAGCCTGCTTCGTGTTCGCGTCTCCGCTCCCAGGAGGCGAGCAGGAAGTAAGGAGTGAAGATACTGACAAAATTCCCAGGCACAATCCGAGGATGAAAATGTGTTTCAGAGGGGCGGGACGCATCCGCCACCAATGTACCACGCATGCCTATAGAAACCCACGGCACGCTCCTATTTAACGGAGATAGACCTTGGGCTCCACCGACATTCCCAGCCGAAGCAGGTGCTCCGTGTCCTGGCTGGCGTCGAAGACGATCTTGACCGGAATCCGTTGCACAACCTTCACGTAGTTTCCGGTCGCATTCTCGGGGGGCAGTAGGCTGAAGAGCGATCCGGTCGCGCCGGCGATGCTGAGGACCTTTCCCCAATAAGTGTGGCCGTAGGCGTCGACCGAAATCTTCACTTTTTGTCCGGGGCGCATTCCTTTCAATTGCGTTTCTTTAAAATTCGCGGTAACCCAGATGTTCTGACTGTCGAGCGGGACGATGGTCATCATTTGCTGGCCTATCGAGACGTTTTGTCCCGGCTGTGCCGATCGTTGTCCCACCAGTCCGCTCACCGGCGCGACGACGGTCGTATATTCCAGGTTCAATTGCGCCTGGTGCAACGTGGCAGCAGCAGCCTGTGCTTGGGCTGTGGCAGCGTCAGCCCGTGACTTCTGCGCCGAAATCTGTTGCGGACCGGTTTCAGCACTCCTCACTGACGCCTCGGCGGTCGCGACCCTCGATTTCGCCTGAGTCACTGCCTGTTCGGCCGCTGCGGCAGTCGACCGTGCGTTGGCCACCGCGGCCGCCGTTGCTTTCTGAGTCAGCACTGCCTGCGTGTACTGCTGCTGTGGGATCTCATCTTTCTGCGCCAGCGGCCCGTAGCGGCGTACGCTGTCCTGGGCGTTCAAATCGTTGGCTTCGGCCTGGCGCAACGAGGCTTCAGCGGCGTCGAACTGTTTTTGCGCGGCGGCCAATCCGGCCTGCGCGCTCAAGACATCGGCTTGCGAGGTCGAAAGCGTGCTCGAGGTACTCACCGAGGTGACCGGGACGGTGACTTTTTGTGCCGCCGCGCTCGCCTGATCGTTGGCCAGGGTCGACTTGGCGTTGGCCACGGCCACTTCAAAGTCTTTGGTATCAAGCTGAGCGAGCACGGTGCCGGCTTCCACGTACTGGTTGTTGTCGACGGTCACCCGCGTCACGTAACCGGCAACGCGAGGGCTGACCGGATAAATGTAGCCATCAATCTGCGCGTCGTCGGTGCTCTCGTAGGAGGTGAAATAGCGGTACAGCAGGAACCCACCCACCACCACCACCAACGCGACGATCCCCGCGATCAACTTCGCCCGCCGGCTCAAACGCCGTTTGAGGATTCGCGAGGGGCCCACGCCCGGGCCTTTGGGTTTCTTTTCGTCCGCTTTTGGCTTTTCCGGTGTTTCGGTTGTCGCATCCGTCATGATCACTTGACTCCTAAATACTCGAGCCCGGATTGTTCTGCTACTCCGATGGCTTGTGCCAGCGAGATTTTGGCCGCATTGTAGCTATAGAGGCTGGCGATATAGGACTGGTTCGCGGTCGCCACCGCTTGCTGCGCCTCGACTACCTCAAGATTGTTGGTGACGCCGGCGGCGAACCGATCCTGCGATTGAATCAGTGTTTGGCTTGCCAGGTCGATGTTGCTCTGCGCTACCGCGACTAGCTCCGCGGATGAATGCAGGTTGAGAAAAGCCGTTCGCACCTGATCGTCGATGTTGCCTCCGAGGTTGGCAAGCTGCGCCTTGCGATCCTGGAGAACAGTGTCTGCCTGCAACTTGTCGGCACGCACCTGGCTGCCGAGAAAAAGAGGGACGGTCAGCGTACCTGCGACGAAGAATGTACCGTGCGACCGTCCGAAATTCGGGCTTCCGATGTCGCCGTAGTTCCCGTTGATCGCCAGCGAGGGATAGTTTTCGGCGGCCGCTGCCTGGTAGGCGAGCTCAGCCGCCCGCAGCTGGGCTTTTGCGGACTGATAGTCGGGGCGCGTCGCGTACGCCTGCTTAAGAGCCTGATCCAGAGTGATGCCGGTGAGCTCGGCGTACGGGACCTTCTCGGTCAATTCAAATTCCTGGCCGTTGGGAAGGCCTACGATCCGCGCCAGGGTGAGCTTGTCGATGGCCAGTTGGTTCTGGACCGCGATCAACTGCTGTTGTTGTGTCTGCAACTGCACCTTGGAACGAAGCACATCGATATTGGCGATCACGCCTTGCTTGTTCTGGTCGACATTCCGATCGTAGATTGCCTGGTTGGTCCTCACCTGCGCCTGGTTAGACTCCACATTGGCGACATCGGCAACTACCTGGAGGTAAGCGGTGGCGGTAACCAGCACGACGGTATCGCGATCACTCCGGTAGGAGAGTTTCGAGGCTGTCTCCGACTGCGAAGCAGACCTCAGGTTCTGGATGTCCGACCAGTTGAAGACGTTCAGGGTGAGATAGGCGCGGATATCCTGCACGGGGAAAGGGCCCTGGATTGTCGGGATATGAAAACCGGGAATATTGATAGTGTTCAACCGCAATCCCAAAGCTTGCAGGTTGACCTGCTGAACATTTTGCTGAACCTGTCCGTACAAGTTGGGCAACAGCGCGTTGAGATTCCGCAAGCGTTGCGCGTGCGCAGCCCGGGTGCTCTGATTGTTTTCAATGATGCCGAGGTTGTACTTCAGAGAGCGGTCCAACGCTTCTTTGAGAGTAATGGGAATGACAGTCCCTGTGGCTTGTCCGGTGGGCACACTTCCCTGAAACGGGCCCTGCGTGGTTACGCCAGGAGCGGTGCCGGGAGCCTGTTGCCCGCCCGTGGGAGTGAGGGTGATCGACGCGCCGGCGCCGGCGTTTCCGTATGACGGGGCAGGAGCAGCAACCGTTCCCGGAGGGGGAGCCTGCGCCAATCCAGTCAGGGAAGCAGCAACTCCTAGAGACACGGTCCCAAACACACGCGCGAACCGGCTCGTCCTGCTTTTTCCTCCGGCACGTTGCAGCATGGCTATCTCCCCTTCCATTCGATTTTGATCAAGTCACACGCGCTGCTTGCTCAATCGCGTTACCGCATCGAGAATCATCTCGACGGCCACGTCCTGACCCATGCTGGAATTGATCATTAAGTGGAAGCGCTGGCGTTCCGGCCAATCGACCTCGAAGTACTGCTTGATGAAGAATGCCCGGTCAACGTCCACCTCTTCGGCAAGCTTGATGGCTTCTCCCCGGATCTTGCCGGTAGCTTCGATGTTGTGAACCTTGTCGTCGAACAATGCGTAGATGAAGACGTGGAGGGCGTCGTGCCGATCGCCCAAATAATAGGCGGCGCCTCGGCCGACGATGACGCAGTCGCCCTTCTCGGCGACTTCTTTCACGATCGCCTGCGCGACCTCGCGGATGCAGTCGGCGTCCACCATCTTCATGCGCTGCGTGTTAATGGTGCCTTCAAAACTTCCCCGCAGGAAGGCCTTGAAGACGCGGTAGTACGCGGGATCACGCCGCTCTTCGCGTTCTTCGACCGCATGCCGCTCGCAGTCCATGCGCATGGCGATCTCGTCTGTGAGCCTCTGGTCCCAGAGCTTCCAGCCCAGCCGGTCGGCCACTTTTTCGGCGATCACGTTGGCTCCGCTTCCGAATTCACGATCGATGGTAATGATGCGAATGTTGTCCATATCCTCATCCTACTGCGACCTCGCCACCTCCGCCCGGCTCGTTCTTCTTGAGGAAGAACGAGAGGACAAACATGATGGCGGCAATCACCGCCAGGATCGCAAAAGTGTCAATATAAGCCAACGTGGTCGCCTGAGCGATGGTTTCGCGATAGATTCGTGCCACAGCCTGCTGCTGAGCCCGATTGGCTTCCAGGCCGGCAACATTCAGGCGGTGGGCCAAGCTCGTTACCGCCAGAGAGAAAGTAGAACTGCCCGACGTAACATGCGCGACCAAATAGGCCTGATGGACCTGCGACCTGCGCGCGATCAGAGTGGTGACCATCGACGTTCCGATGCTGCTGCCGATGTTGCGCATAAAGTTCAATAGGCCGGCGATCGAATTACTTTTCTCCGGAGGCATGCCAACGTAAGAAACCAGCGTGACGGGGACAAATAGGAACCCTATACCCACGACCTGAATCACACGCAAGATGCTGGCGGTACGAAAGCTGATCTGGAGATCCAGCATTTGAGTGGAGAAGTACATCGCCACACAAAGCGCCAGCCACCCAAAAGCAATCAAATAGCGCGCCTGAACCTTACTCGTCAAGATCCCAACCACCGGCATCGCGAACAGAATCAATAAACCTCCTCCTGACAGCACCAGTCCTGCCAGGGTGGAGGTGTATCCCACCAGGGTCTGCAGGTACTGCGGCACCATGACCAGGCTGGCGAAGAGCGCGATTCCGAAAACGAAGATCATCACGTTCGCACCGAGAAAATTAAAGTTCCGGAATAGGCGGACGTCTACGACCGGAGACTTGTGGAACCATTCCCACACGACCAGAGTAACCAGCGAGATGGCGGCAACGATCATCAGCGTCACGATGAATCTGGACCCGAACCAGTCGTCTTCCTGGCCTTTATCGAGCAGCACTTGCAGTGCAGCGATGCCGACGGCGAGCAGACCGACGCCGATGTAATCGAACTTGGCGATTCCAGTGGCGCCGCTCTTGGCCCAGGGCGGATCCTCGATGAGCAGGAAAATCAGGATTACGGCCAGGATGCCCACGGGGAGATTGATGAAGAAAATCCAGCGCCACGAGTAATTATCAGTGATCCAACCCCCGAGCGTCGGTCCGACGGTAGGTGCAACCACAGCCACGACCCCGAACACCGCAAATGCCAGGCCTCGCTGCTGCGGCGGAAACGAGTCTGCCAGGATGGCCTGGGCCATGGGCTGCATTCCGCCTCCGCCGGCGCCTTGCAGCGCGCGAAAAAGAATGATGGCGCCAAGATTGGGCGCTAGGCCGCACAGCAGCGAACTCACCGTGAACAACACAAGGCAGAGCAGAAAGAACCGCTTGCGCCCAAAGAAGCTGGCAAACCATCCTGCCATCGGCAGTACGATGGCGTTCGAGGCAAGATAGGAAGTAAGCACCCAGGTACTCTCATCGTTGCTCGCGCCCAGATTGCCGGCGATATAGGGGAGAGCGACGTTCGCGATGCTGGTGTCGAGAAACTCCATGGCAGCCGCCAACGCGACCACGGCCGCGATCAGCCATGGGTTGACGGTCGGGCGCCACGGCGTCGCGACCGAGGGAGGCGCTGCTCCAGCGCCCGAAGTTTCCTGTGCTCCATCCATTGGATCCGTTGCCTCTTGCGCCCAGACTACGGCGGAGACTCGCAGAAGCCAGCAGCTCGGTTGATGACGGTAATTTCAGGAGAGTTGCTCAACGCTCGCGGATATTGTAATCGCGCTGGAGACCACGCGTATCTGAGTTCGGTTGTGAGGTCGTCGGTGAAAAGAGAATTTCACCAGGACGGGCCTTTTCGGGGAAGGCGTTTATACTCCGTCTCAGCACCCTGGCCAGTGACGTGGCGACGTTTCAAAGTACGCGATGGGGCCTGTTTTCGGCCCGCTCATCACGGCCAGGTTTCAATGGTTGCGGTAGGTCTTTCTCTCTTATCATGTTGGATCTTCTAGACATCCTCGTACTCTCCCAACGATTACTTCATCAACAAACTCCTTTCCCTGAGGCAGTGGTGAGGCTTGGTTCGGCAATTCGGGGTCAGCCCCGCAGACAGCGGGTCACTTGCCGTAAACCAGGACGTGAAATGTTCCCGGAATCGGCGTGCCTTCCGGCCGGGGATGTTCCGTTGTCTGCGGCGCAGTCTTAGTAAAGTCCACTGTGTCTACAAACAGATTGTGCGTTTGAGTATCGAGACCCATCGTTTTTGCACCGTACTCAGTCTTGACCGTCTCAACCGCGCTGAAGTGGTCCGGGGAGTCTTCGTGGAATACGTGGATCATCCCCTCGCGAGTAGAGGCGAAGATCAAACCGGTTCCGGGATCGTAGGCAGCAGCATCAACGCCCGCCGATATAGGAAAAGACTGGATTAACTTTCCGCTATCGGCATCCAGCACCACCAGCATTTGGGGTTTGCGGCCGGCGCTGAACAGCCGTCGATGTTCGCGGTCAATGGCCAGAGCGGTTGGTCCGCCAGCTGGTGCGATGGGCCAGCGCGATTTGATCTTTAGCGTGCGCGAATCAATCGAGACTAATTCATTCTTGTCTTCCAGATTTACATAAACAGTTCCGATGCCGTCGGCGACAGCAAATTCCGGTCCGCCATCGAGCTGGATCGTACCGGTGACTGCCCCGCTCTTAGCATCGATCACCGTCGAGGTGTGGGAGTCTCCGTTCATGGCAAAGACCTGCTTCGACGCAGGATCGTAGACGATACTGTCGGTATCGTCGTCAGCCTTCGCCTCGCCGATAGCCGTGAGCGTTTTCAAGTCGAAAATGATGACCTTGGCCTGGGCTCCGTCGGTGATAAACCCGCGGCCAAACTCTGGCGCGACAGCGACCCCATGGTCTTTTTTCAAACCGGTGATATTGCCGATCAGCGCGCCGCTATCGGCGTCAAGAACCTTGATCTCTGTCCCATGGGAGACATAGACCCGTCGCGCCGCGGAATCGATCGTAATGTAGTCAAAGTACTCACGGGCGCCGCCGGCGGCCGGACCGAATGAGAATTTCTTGAGCTGATGGTAGCTCGCGCTCTCTTCCATCGCCAAAGCGAAAGCGCCGAACAGGACAGCGAGACCACCGATGGCAAGCCTTGCGAAAAAGCGTGATTTCATAAGCCCCTAGTGCCTCCATTGCGATTGATATGTTGGGTAACGTGGTTCATGATTCAACCTTTGTGCTGGCAACTCATTGCTTACGTGTGGAGATGTCGAATGTTTGTCGGTCCACGTAGAACCAAGCGTTGTCACAGAGGAAGCGAACGACCATCTTTCCCTTCCATGGTTTGTCTCTCCAGAAGTCTGAGTCAGCCCAGACGATGACGCCCTTCTCCAGGGTACGAGTGTCTTCTCGAACTTCCTCCTCCCATTGGAACGAGTAAGCTGTAAACTCCTGGGTTATCTCGTATTTCGAGCGAGACTGTCGGCTCTCACTCATTCGGATCTCGCGTCGTGCGGCCAAGCCCGGCGGGCAGGGTCGTTCCAAGGCGGACGACTTCGTTGGTGATCGCGCAATTGTCGTTAATGTCTCTCCAACACACGTCTTGGGCACGATTCGCCCCCTAACACGCCATGTCTTGGGTCCCTAGTCTCAGATTCTCGTTCCAAGCGTAAGTAGGTATTCTGAAAATTCGCTGAAAACCCAAGCAAGCAGTTTCGCTCGCTTGCTCACTTTCCTTTAAACTGAACCCCACCGCACCCGGAGGAGGACTTGAATATTCTGGTCGTCGAAGACGAGAGAAAGGTGGCAGCCTTACTGCGGACAGGTTTGGAAGACGAAGGTCATTCAGTAGGGGTAGCTCACACCGGTCCAGAGGGTCTGGCGTTGGCCAAGACTGCTGCCTGGGACACGATCTTGTTGGACGTGATGCTCCCTGGATTCGACGGCTTCGAGCTCCTGCGCCAAATGCGCAAGGCAGGACTGAGGGCTCCGGTCCTCATGCTGACCGCTCGAGATAGCACTACCGACGTGGTAACGGGGCTTAACGCTGGAGCCGATGACTATCTGAAGAAGCCTTTTTCGTTTCAAGAGCTCCTCGCCAGGCTCGTGGCTCTTGCCCGCCGTGGCCCGGCGACGCATTCGGTGGAGCTTACAGTGGGGGACCTGCGGCTCGATACAGGTACGCACGAAGTTTTTCGCAGCGGCAAACCGATCCAGCTCACGAGGAAGGAATATCAGCTTTTGGAATTCCTGATGCGAGCCAATGGCCGGGTGGTTTCCCGCAGTTCTATCATTCAAGCGGTCTGGGGCAACTCGAGCGAGGCCTCCGACAACACGGTTGAAGCGATCATCAAGCTTCTGCGAAAAAAGATTGAAGATGACCACTCTAGAAAACTGATTCAGACAGTTCGCGGGTTTGGATATCGACTGGTGAAGTCGCGATGACCCTCTCGGTGCGAGGGCGTCTGACTCTCTGGTATTTGGTCGTGCTCGGAGTGAGTCTGATATTGGTGGAGGTAGTTGTCTATCTCGCCGTGCGAGGAAGCATCGGCAACACGATTGACGACGATCTTCAGGCGAGATTGGTGGCGACAGTAGATTTCCTGAAACAGCATATCAATACTGATTCTCCCGCCGAATTCCAGGATGAATTTGAGGAGTATTCAGCCAGCCGTCCTGGAGGCGAGCTGCTGCAGATCAGCGATTCGTCTGGCAACTGGGTCTTCCAATCAGCATCCCTGCGAAAGTATGCGATTTCACCAGCGCGGCCTGATTCGGCTGCCCAAGGCAAAGCCTTCCGCACTCTGACCGTGGAAGGAAGGACGGTGCTGCGGGTGCTCGAAGGAGAAGTAAGACTCAATCCCAAGGTCTATCTCATACAGGTCGCAACCGATACGACTCAGTCGCTGTCGGTACTCTATAAATTGCGTTGGTTGCTCCTTATATTAACCCCCCTCTCGCTCGGCCTCGCGACAGCAGGAGGATATTGGCTCAGCACTCGAGCACTTGAACCAGTGATGCAAATTACGAGCGAGGCGAGGCTAATCAGCACTGAGCGATTGCATCAGCGCCTGGAAGTACCGCAAACGTCGGATGAGTTGCAATCTCTAGCCGAGACCCTGAATGCGATGCTTGCCCGTATTGAGTCCAGCTTCAAGAGAACCACGCAGTTCACCGCAGATGCCTCGCACGAGTTGAGGACCCCGATTACTATCATCAGGACCACCGCGGAAATTGCCCTACGGGGGCAGAAAGACGATACCGCCTACAAAAAAGCTCTTAGCGACCTCCTCGAAGAAGCTGAACGAACCGGCACCCTTATCGATGACCTGTTGACCCTTGCCCGACTTGACTCTGCCCAACCCCCAACCTTGGTGGCTGTAGATTTGACCAAAGCGGTCGAATCGGCCTTCATCCGAATCTCGCCTTGGACGGAACACAAGCACATCACGGCTTCTCTTAAGATCACCAATGACCCTATCTGGATTCGCGGCGATGAAGAGTCCTTGATCCGACTGTTTTTCATTCTCCTCGAAAATGCCGTCAAATATACGCCGCCGGAGGGCAACATCAGGGCCAGTATTCAGACTGCTGGCGATCAAGTAACCGTCGAAGTTCACGACTTGGGCATAGGAATTCCTGCCGCTGACATCCCCCATATCTTCGATCGGTTTTACCGGGTCGACAAAGCACGTTCACGAGAGCAAGGAGGATTCGGGCTCGGACTCGCAATCGCTAAGTCCATCGCACAGATGCACGGTGCCCAGTTATCGGTCAAGAGCATAGAGGGTCAGGGATCAAGTTTCCGAGTCGTATTTGCCGCCCCAGACTTACAATCCTGACGCTGACTTTTCAGCGAGTTTTCAGGAATACCTTTTATGCTGGCCTTGAATACGAGACAACCATGCCACGTGGGATACCTAATCATCCAGTCATCTGCACTATCTGCAAGGAAGCACATGGCTGTCCAAAAGACCAGCTGTGTCACACATGCCGGGTCAAGGGCAGGCCAAATCCCAATAAAAAGTACCATTGGACGCCGCATCTAGATCTCGGGCTAAGGCGTGCTTATCAGCAAGCGTCAACCCGGTGCGAGTTGTCGAGAAACCTCGACGATTTTCAAGTACGAAGCGGATTCACCAGGGTCGTCATCGTGTCTCGCGCCGTTGCTCTGGGTTTATCCGCGACGCGCAGACGCTGGACGGTGAAGGAAATCGAAGCTTTGACTGACGAGGCTGGATGCTTGAGCAAATCCGCCATCGCAAAGAGGCTGAATCGATCCTATTGGTCTGTCAAGGCAGAAGTCTCCAAACTGGAGTTGCGCTCTCGCCTCAGCGATGGCTATAGCCAAGCCGATGTGGCGTATCTTCTGGGTGCGAGTGTAAGAAGTATTCGTAAATGGATCGGACTTGGTTGGCTTAGGCTTCAGCACTGTCGCATCACGGAAGCGTCCTTGATCAGATTTATCCGCAATCAGCCGGAAGAATATCAATTGAGCCGGGTCGATGAGGCGTGGTTCAAAGGTGTGCTGTTTTCTGCGATGGGTCGTAACCACACAAGTAGCCTTGGAAGCGGGCCTTCGGAAAAGCCGCGTGCTAACCAATAGCAACGGAATTGGCTTTACGTTTTCTCGGCGGCTTCGAGCCGGCACTGCTACCCTAATCCCTCTTCTGACATCCTATAATTGCTGGAAGCGCCGGAGTCTTTCATGCCCTTAATTCGTATCTGCAAGAGCTGTGGACGGAAGAACCGTGTTCCGACCGCCCACGTCGCCGACACCGGTCGTTGCGGAGCCTGTCATGCACCTTTGGCACCTGCGAATGAGCCTATGGAAGTTGATCCGCAACTTCTTGATGAGGTCCTCGAGCAGTCACGAGTTCCCGTGCTGGTGGATTTCTGGGCCTCATGGTGCGGCCCCTGCCGCGTGGCTGCTCCTGAAGTTGCGCGCGTAGCGGCCGACATGGCCGGACGAGCTGTGGTGCTCAAGGTGGACACCGAGAAGTATCCCGAGCTGGCCGCGCGCTTCAATGTCCGCGGCATCCCGAACTTCGCCGTCTTCTTCGGCGGACGACTGGTGCAGCAGCAGGCGGGCGTAGTCGACCATCACCAAATGGAAGATTGGCTGCGGTCAGCCAGTCCAGCGCCGGCGGCTTGATTTCGTCCCCTCCCACGCCCATTCCTCAGATCAGCATCGTTGCCGTGAAACGATCAGAGAGTGATTGAACCTGCTTTCGGGAGAATCGCCTTCGTCGTCAGGGCTGCATTGAGCCGGTTCTTCACCTGTTCCCTCACTGAGAAAGTATTCCTTCCCCAATGTCGCAAGTAACCAGCTGAGCGCGAGGCTCGCGTTGCTTAGTCTGCAGAGGAATTCCCCTCTGTGAACAATTTTTTCTTGACAAATGATGGGCGTCGCAATCAGAGTATCTCAACTTGCCCAGTTCAGCTACTCTTCTGCCAAGGAAGAAAGACCCCTCGATGGCTTCGTCGTGGGCTAAGTTTGTCGGCGCGGAAAACGTTGCACTTAGCATTCCGTATTTGCTCCCTTCTTTCAAGACTGTAGATCCACCATAGGAGTACCTGGCCGTGAAAAATAGGAGATCGCTCCCATCAGTGCGGTTGTTTGTCTGGTTGTTTCTCGCTTTCATCTTCTGCACCTTATGCTCCGGGCTCTTGATGGCCGCGCCGGGGGCGACTCCCGGTCCAGGAACACAAAGCGGACCCAAAATCTGGCTGGCTGAGCCCCAGGCCGTTCAGGTGAATCATCTGGGATCGGCGAGCGTGGTCGCTCCGCTCGTGGCCGGGCAGGCGCAACCGCTGGCCATGATCTCGGCTGACGTCGATGGTGACGGCATCGCGGACTTGCTGGTGGGCTACAGCACACCTAACGGCGGAACCATTGCAGTGTATCGCGGCAACCTCGACGCTTTCGCTCCGCAGAGTGACGCTTCATTCCAGGCCATCGGCCGGGGCCAGTTTCCTTCGCCCTTCTTGCCGGATGCCCAGACCTTCGCCGTCCCTGTAAGCCCGGACTTTGTCGCGACAGGAAATTTCACCGGTCGGGGCCGCGTTGACTTAGCAGTGGCATCGCGCGGTGGCAGCACTCTCTACATTTTTAACGGCGATGGCAAGGGCAGCTTCGCCCCCGGAGCGACGATTAGCCTGCCCGGCGGTGTAACCAGCCTGAGCGCAGGCTTCCTGGGAAAATCCTTGCCGTTTACGGACCTTCTCGTCGGCGTTTCCAGCTCCAAACAGAGTTTTCTCGTTGTGTATGCAGGCAGCTCGCAGGGACTGACGCCCCTCTCGGCATTCCCTCTAAAGGCGCCGGCCACCAGCATCAATTTTGGCGAGTTCGGCGATATCGGCCCGGACGCGGCTTTCCTCTCCGGCGGACAAGTGGTTCTGCTGCACTCCTCGTCCATGCAATTGGAGACGCTATCTCTTCCGGTCAGCGCCCAGGTCATGGTCCTGGGTTCGTTCGTCTATGACCGCATGCCCGGCCTGCAGATCGCGGTGCTCGATTCGAGTGGCAGCGTCGCCATTGTCGCGCATAACGAGTTCGACCCCCGTGTTTTCACCGTGGATGAAATGCGCTCCATCCGCCAGGCCCGGCGCAACGGCCTGCCCAACCCGCTGATCGTGCAGCCGTTCGTGGCGACGCATGGCTGGAAGATCATCGAGAGCGTCCCCTCACCCGCGACTTTCAGCTCCACTCAGCCGCCGGTGCTGTTGCGTACCCGGATCTCCAACCAGGGCGCCGACGATGTGATGGTGATCAGCCCCTCCACGGGGCAGATGGCCGTGTTCTCGCATCCTGACCCTGTACCGGGCACAAGTACTCTTGTCCCTGGAGCGCTTTCCACGCGCCCTTACTCCGGCTCGCCGGTAGCTGCGATCTCCGCTCGCGTGAACGTTGACGGCCGTCCCGGCGTTCTGGCCCTGCACCAAGGCGAGATGGCCCCCAGGGCGATGATGCCCTTACCCGATCCCACGTTCACAGTGAACCGCACCGACGATCCGGCGCCAGTTTCGCCGATTACTGACGCATGCAACGGCGTTGCCAACGATTGCAGTTTGCGGGAAGCCATCCTCCGGGCCAATGCGACTGCCGGAGCGGACACCATCATGGTGCCCGCAGGGACGTTTACACTCACGATTCCTAGGGCCGTGAGTCCGGCGTACGATGCGACTACAGGAACCCTGAACATTACCGACTCGGTGACCATTGTCGGCGCCGGCCAGAATACGACCATCATTCAGGCGGGAACAAGCGGTTTCATTGCCCCGTCAACTCCGGGAAACGGCGTTGACATGTTGATGGCGGTGAACGAGGACCTGCCGGGGTTCACCAACGCCACGGCCAGCATTTCCAATCTCACCCTGCAAAACGGGCATAATCGCGGGAACGATAGCACCACGATGGATGGTGATGGGGGCTGTCTGGAATTCGACACCGGTGGCACCGGCACGCAGACCCTTAGCCTGACGAACGTCACCATCCAGAACTGCGATACCACCAAGGGCCATGGCGCCGGAATAGCAATCTTCAACACCACAGACGGTAGCGGCGCGGTTACCATCACCCGCAGCATCATTCAGAACAACTCGGCCAATAACTCGATCGCGGTTGGCACCGGTGGCGGCATCTGGGTAGCTGAGCCCGGCCGGCTGACCATGAGCAACAGCCAGGTGATCAGCAACTTTGCCACTCAAATAAGTACGGACGGATTCACTGCGGGCAGCGGCGGCGGCATCACGACCACTTCCAATGTCAGCGGCTCCCCGCTGGTCGCCATCCATGCCAGTACGATCTCCGGCAACCACGCGGCGGGTTTGGGTGGTGGCTTGAATGTCGAGACGAACTTGCTCATTGACCAGGATAGCGTGATCAGTAATAACAGCGCCGGCTCGGCCGGCAAAGTGAACGAAGTCAACGGCGGCGGGATCTACAGCAACATTGTATCGCCGGACTCAGTCGTACTGACCAAGGTAACAATTACCGGCAACAGCGCGGCCAACGGCGCTGGCGGGGGCATCTTTCACGGCGACGACAGCCCCGGTGACGGCCCGATGACCATCAGCTTCAGCCGGCTGGCCGGCAACACCGCCGGGACGGCGGGTAGCAGCAACCTCAGCAACGATCGAACCACGATCACGGCCACGAATAACTGGTGGGGCACCAACACGCCCCCAAGCACCATCAACAACGCCAATGGCGGCGTTACTACGTTTGATCCCTTCATCGTCCTGACCAACACCGCCAGCCCCAACAATATCAAGATCAATACAAGCTCGACCGTAACCGGGGACATGAGCAAGGACAACGGCGGCGTCGGCACAACCCTTGCCGGGAACCTCGATGAAATCGTCGGATTGCCTATCACCTTCAGCGCGGTGCTGGGAACGATTGCGCAGGCGCAGCCGGAGGTATTGGGCAACCCGGTCCCGACTGCTGGGGCAACCTACAATGCCGGCAGCGTCGGCGGCAACGGATCGGTCGATGCCACGGTTGATCAGCAGACAGTCACGGCTCAGATTATCGTCCTTCAGCCGCCCTTGATCACCAAGGTGTTTGGCGCGCTGACGATTCCTTTGAACGGCACGACCTCGCTCAGCTTCACCCTCACCAACCCCAACACGACGACCGCG
This sequence comes from Terriglobales bacterium, assembly GCA_036522035.1. Classification (GTDB taxonomy): domain Bacteria; phylum Acidobacteriota; class Terriglobia; order Terriglobales; family Acidobacteriaceae; genus Angelobacter. The sequence continues at coordinate 2,456 of DATDGP010000161.1, read as the reverse complement.
CTCACCGGAGTCGTTTTCAGTGACCCCCTGCCGGCGGGGCTGACAATCTCCACGCCGAACGGTTTGAGCGCATTGACAGGATGCGGTGGTGCCACCGTGACCGCGACCCAGGGAACGAATGTAATCAGTTTGTCCGGCGCTTCTCTAGCGGCCAGCAGTTCGTGCACCTTCTCCGTCAATGTGACCGGCACAACGGGGGGACAGCAGATCAACACCACCGGCAACGTGATCTCGACCGAAGCCGGCACCGGCGGAACGGCTTCGGCCGCGCTGGTCGTGGTAGCGCCACCGTCGATCGCTAAAGCCTTCGGCGCGGCTGCGATTCCGCTGAATGGCACCACTTCGCTAACCTTCACCATCACCAATCCAGTGGCTAACACGGCGCCGGAGAACGGAGTGGCGTTTGCAGACACTCTCCCCGCCGGGCTAGTAGTGTCCACTCTGAACGGATTGATCAATAATTGCGGCGGCACGGCTACGGCAGTCGCGGGATCGATCAGCATCAGCCTGAGCGGCGGCACGGTTGGCGTGAACACTTCCTGCACCGTGCTGGTGAATGTGACGGGGACAGCGACCGGCGTGTTCACCAACACGACCGGCGCAGTAACGTCCACGAACGGCGGCACGGGCAACACGGCCACGGCGATCCTGACTGTGGCTAACGCACCGAACATCACCAAGCAATTTGGTGCGCTGACGATTCCCTTAAACGGAACCACAACGCTCACCTTCAACATTACCAACCCGAACACGATTGCGACGCTGACGGGCGTGTCCTTCAATGACCCCTTCCCGGTCGGAATAGTGGTCGGACCCACGCCCAATGCGACGAACTCCTGCGGCGGCACCCTCACCTCGGTAGTCGGTGCCGGATCGGTGAGCCTGACTGGCGGGACCCTGGCCCCCAGCGCCTCGTGTACAGCTTCGGTAACTGTGTTGGGCACGGTCGCCGGAGTGAAGGTCAACAGTGTGCAGGTGACCTCTAGTGGAGGCACGGGTAACACTTCGAGTGCCACCGTCACCGTGGTGGCGCCGCCGGGGATCACCAAGCAGTTTGGCGCGCTAACGATTCCTTTGAGCGGCACGACCTCGCTTAGCTTCACCATCACCAACCCTAACTTGACCGCACTCACTGGAGTCGCTTTCAGTGACCCGCTGCCGACGGGGCTGGTAGTTTCGACGCCCAACGGACTGACCAGTGCGTGCGGCGGCGGGACCATCACCGCGACCGCGGGCTCTGGTGGTATCAGCCTGACGAACGCAAGCCTGGCGGCCAGCAGCTCGTGCACTTTCTCGGTGAATGTAACCGGAACCTCGGCCGGCACCAAAAACAACACCACCGGCAACGTGAACTCGACCGAGGGCGGCACCGGCGGAACGGCATCAAGCACGATTGCGGTCGTTGCCCCGCCATCGATCGCCAAGGCTTTCAACCCCGTTACCATTGCGCCCAATGGCGTAACGACGCTCACCTTCGCCATCACCAACCCTGCAGCCAACACGGGCGCCGAAACTGGGGTGGCGTTCACCGACACGTTACCAGCTGGGCTGGTAGTGTCCACTCCCAACGGACTGATCGATAACTGCGGCGGCACGGCTACGGCGACGGCCGGTTCCGGCAGCATTTCATTGACGGGCGGTGCTATCGTCGCCAGCAGCAACTGCACGGTGGCCGTGAGCGTAACCGGTGCCACTCCCGGGACCTACAACAACACCAGCGGCGCGGTCTCTTCCACCAATGGTGGCACCGGCAACACGGCATCGGCGACCCTGAGCATAAAGAACGCTGCTCTTTCGCCGCCCATCCAGATCACCTCTACGGATAGCGGCACCGCGACCGTCCAGGCGGGCATGGCGGCGACATTCAACTTCATGGTGGATGCCAGCGGAATCAATCCTCCGCCCGCCGTAGTTGCTTTTACTTGCAGCGGCCAACCCGCCGGCAGCGCCTGCATCTTTAACCCGCTGGCGGAAGGCCAGATCACGCGCACCATGACCATGACCGTGACCACGCTGGGGCCCGCGACAGCAACTGCTCCGCCCATGGGCAAGTACGGTCCGCCGATCTTTGCGGCGCTCCTGCTCCCGATGCTGGGACTAGCGGGCGTCAGCTTGAGAGGCAAGAGCAAGCAGACCCGGCTCCGCCTGAGCTTGGCTTTCTGCGGCCTGATGTTGCTAATGGCCTTGATAGGGTGCGGCGGCAGTCCTCAGGGCATACCGACCGTGACGCCGCGTGGTACCTTCACCATCACTGTCACAGGAACCGCGGCTACCCCGCAGGGCACAGCCCAGGGAAGCACGACCGTGACTTTGACCGTGCAGTGAAGCTGAGGGCAAGTACGGGCCAACGGCCTAAACGGTTGGCTTGAGCGTAATCGATCGAAAGAGATTTTGGCTACAATCCGTTCCTCGACAGCCGTGTCCAGCTGATCGAATGGGTCGGAGGGGCAGCACAG
>DATDGP010000160.1:0-41025 GCA_036522035.1 Terriglobales bacterium | reverse complement strand
GCTAAACAATTTCGGGTATAGCCTGCTCGGAGAAAAGAAATACGACGATGCTATACATATCTTTCAGCGGAATGTCGCCGAATACCCGCAGAACGGCAACACCTACGACAGCCTCGGAGAGGCATATATGGACGCCGGCCAGAGCGAATTGGCCATTCAGAATTACGAGAAGTCGCTACAGCTCAATCCAAAGAATGACAACGCGGTTACCAGATTGAGACAGCTGCGTTCCCAAGTGAGATGACAACTGAAGGACACCCGCTGAGTCACTTGTTGACAGTTGCACCTCGCCGTTCATCGGCGACTTTACCTGGTGGGAACAATCTGGGAACAATAAGGGTTCCCGACCCCTCTAAGTGCCACATCTCGGTGTGCTGGCGAAAAGAGTCCCCAATGGTTGCCGTTCCTTCCCATAAGCCGATTTTGAAAAGCGAATAGCTCAGTGCTGCAACAAGTCGCGATCAACCCTGCGTTGAGCAGTGTCGTTTTCCCGACGGGACCGGCGTTCTGAGTAAACCAGCGCTCGAAGCGCACTTTCATTGAGCAAATCTAAACTTGCCGTTTGATATTACAAAATTGACATGCCCTTCCTGATGAATTGTGCTGCTGTGGTCTTCATGGTGAATCCCTTCCCGGTCTATGACCGTGTTTAGAACCGACCAGACCCTATGGAACTGCATCGGACCAAACTTGTTGGCTATCCCGAGGTGATGAGAATCTCCAGTATTTATGCTGGTTCCATAAGGTTCGGCGATGTTCGGTTATGTGAGTGAAAGGGACTCGAAATCCGCCGAGGTTCACCCCTCGTGGGGGTTCAATTCCCCCTCCCGGCACCAGCTAACTGCCTTCGATCAGGTGAGTGTCTCGACGGTCATGCGCGTGTTGAGAATTTGCGAGCACACGGAGAACAAAGGGCGCTAGACTGACGCCCTGCTCGGCAACCTTCTCGTGCAGTCGAGCTCACGCCGAAAAACGGGGAGAACGACATGAAGAAAGTAGTGCTCGTGTGGCTGCTGCTGCCTGTGGCGGCGCTTGCTCAAAGTGCCTTCGACGGCACCTGGAAGCAGCGCTTGGACTCGATCAAGATCACGGGGAAGCCCGAGGTGTTTTCCATCGTCGACGGCACATATATCTGTTCGAGCTGTCCGCGTGAACTTAAAATCATGGCCGACGGCCAGGACCACCCTGTTGCGGGCGTCCCGAACTTCACGCTCGCCGTAACGATTGTGGACGCGCACACCACTCGAAACACCTGGAAGTACGCCGGCAAGATAACCGATGTTACGACGATCACGGTCTCTGCGGATGGATCGACAATTAATGGCGCATCCACCCAATACGACGGCGCAGAACCTACCTCCGGGACATGGACGGAGAAACGAGTGGCTGCGGGCCCACCTGGGTCGCACGCCGTGTCCGGTTCATGGCAAATGGATAGGATCACCGGCGGGAACGACGCACAAACCATCGTGAGCTATGCGATGAGCGCTGACGGCTTCAGGATGAAGGCGATGAATGGATGGGGCTACGACGCGAAGTTTGACGGCAAGGAGTACCCACTCGTAGGTGGTGATCCATGGCACGCCACTGTGACGCTGCAGAGGATCGACGATCACACCGTTCAGGAAACCGATCGCAGCAGCAAGGGAAAGGTGGTCGAGGAGATCCGCCTCGTGGCAGCGAAGGACGGCAAGACGATCAAAGTCGAGGATCATGACCTGATTGGGGGGCTGGCGGGGGAGCAAACGACGACATATACGCTGGATAAGCAGTAAGCTACCAAATCACCGTTCGTGATTGGCGATAACGGGGTGAGTCGTTTATTGACGTCGCAGGCAACTCCCCCTCCCGGCACCAACGTAAGGCACGCTACCTACCTCACGTCGATTCCCGAAGAACGGCCTTTAGCTGCCAGGTTATTGCTGCACTGCCAGCATCATCTGCAACCCTTCGTACAGCTCGAGGTTCTTGTGCCCCGACCGGAAGGTTGATGCATGATTCGGCCCAGCCGGGACGAGTTCAACGCCGCGCATGCCAACCACCTCTCCGCTGTGGACAGCGACAGGCTTGTTAGTATCTTCGGCCTGATTCGCAGGGGGATTGGTGGCCGTGGGATTGGCCATGGTGCCACCCGTTCCGTTGCCGCCGCCCATGCCATATCCGCCGCCCATCGCCGACCCGCCGGCATTGCCTTCGCGATTCGGCGCTTGCAAAGGCATGATGGTCTGGCCCTGTTGCTGAGCCATGGTCCCCTTCAATGCCGGCATCATAGCCGCCCGGATGGAAGAGTTGATAGGTATGACTTGGCCCTTTTTAATCTCAATGCTTTCGAATGACAGCGAAATAAACGAGGTGTGAGCATCGCCTGAATCGGCATCAGACTCAGTGACGTGCCCCAGAACCTTGGAGCCAGCGGGAACTACTGTCGCATTGGGCAGGATGGCAGGAACCATCGTCAAGGCAGCTACGACATCTCCTGCTTTGGCTTTCTTTGCCTTAACGTCCATCTTCAATTCCACTTGTAAGTCGAGGTGGACCGGCTGCTTCGATGTTTGGGCAATTACCGTAGCAAAAACAATGAGGACCACGACAGATGGTAAGAATCGCTGCAAATGATGCATCATCGCCTCCTCGCGCGTAGTGATTATAATCCAGCGCGCAGCGCGAGACGGATTATGCCTTGATTCAATTAGGTTCTCGCAGAGTATATGCAACCCAGGAGTCTTTACACACGAACGGCCTGCTGGCCCCAATTTGGCCTTTGCCATCGGGAGGAAACTGCGCGCTCCCAAGAATGTTGGCCACGAAGCTATGGGGAGAGAATCCACGAATTGGGACAGCCTCAAGACCTCGGCTCTGACTTTTGTTGCCTCGGCTCATCTGGTCGCGCTTAGAATTCCTGCCGGATTCGCGCCGTCAGCCCTCATCGCCCAGGAACCTCGAGGCATTCGGATCGAGACGTCCCTCCGTCATCGCTCTGGGGATTTTAGATTTCTCTTCCATCGCTGCCGGCGTCGAACGGCCAGAGTTACAATAGCTCCGCCAATCGAACGGCTTACTTTCCCAATCGGATCAGCGAAGGAACCCCATGCGCCATCTATTCCGACTCCCCGTCTTGCTATTCGTACTTGCTCTCACCGGCGTTGCGGCGGCTCAGACTTCCGCTTTCACGCCTCCGGCGATTCCCGATGACGTGGCCTTTCGCAACGTCGATATCTACAGCGAAGGCACGCGCATGGCGGGCGACATCTATGCGGCCAAAGCCAACGCCGGCAAGAAGCTCCCGACCATCGTGATGGCCCATGGCTGGGGCGGGACCAAGGCCGCGTTTCGTCCGGAAGCCATCGCCTTCGCTCAAGCCGGCTATCTGGTGGTCGCCTTCGACTACCGCGGGTGGGGCGAGAGCGATTCACGCGTGGTCCTGGTGAGCAAGCGCGAGCCCGCCGAGCATCCGAACAATCGCTTTACCGCCGAGGTGCAGGAGGTGCGTGAGGTCGTGGCACCTCTGGACATGGTGGTGGACTGGCTGAACGCCATCAACTGGGCAGCGAGCGACGCCGAGTGCGATGCGGCACGGATTGGCTTGTGGGGCAGCAGCTTGTCGGGCGGCCTGGTGGTTTCCGCGGCGGAGCTTGATCCGCGAGTTAGGGCCGTTCATAGCCAAGTGCCATCGCTTGATGGCCGCTGGACTCTCACGCCCGAGGAGCGCGCGGCGACGGAAAAGGAGGCCGGCGAGCGTGCCCGGGGCGAGCTGGGCTATCCGCCACCGCGAGCCAATACAGTGCAGCGGCTGATTGGGGCGCCGATCCGTTTTCAGTTTGCCGCATGGTTCCCGGTAGAGTATGTGGACCGCGTACCCAATGTGGCCATGCAATTCTTGGTCGCGGAGAAAGAAGAGCTGATGGACAACAAGGACAACGGACTCCTTGCCTACCAGCGGGCCAAAGGGCCCAAGAATCTGGTGACCATCCCCGAGATCACGCACTACGGCGTCTACATGGTTCCTTCAGCGCGGCAGCGAGCGCGCGACCTGGCGATTGCTTGGTTTGATCGTTATTTAAGAAATGATCAGCAGGCGAAGCCTAGCGCGACCTCCTCCAACTAGTGAATCTCCATGCTCCGTTTAGGCAATCAGGAGTGACTCCTAGAGTTTCTGCGATTAGTCCGTGCACCAGGGTGGGTAAGTTTCGAGCAGATGATTGATTGATCTCGAGGCGGCGCAGGGGTAACATCAGCGCGTTGGTTCGGTGCCAGGAGGTGCCAGGCACATGGACTTTATCAGGATCGCGACCGGAAGTTTTCTGATGGGATGTTCTCAGGGTGACGAGGAGTGTTACCCGGAAGAGAAGCCTGCCCATCGCGTAACTATAACCCGCGCTTTTGAGATCGGGAAGTACCAGGTGACTCAGGCCGAGTATGAAGCGGCGATGGGAACCAATCGCAGCTACTTCCTGGGGCCGAATCTTCCCGTCGAGGGAGTGAGCTGGGACGATACGCAGAAGTTCTGTGACGCGCTAAACAGGAAGAAAGACGGTTATCACTACCGCTTGCCCACAGAAGCCGAATGGGAATACGCCGCGCGCGGCGGTGACGCGCGCAGTCACTATGGAATTCTAGACGAGATCTCCTGGTTCCGAGATAATTCCGGCGGCAGCACCCATCCCGGCGGCGGGAAAAAACCAAACGGGTATGGTCTATATGACACCCTGGGCAACGTTTGGGAGTGGGTGCACGACTGGTATCGGCTGGACTACTACAGGCACAGCCCTGAATCCGATCCACCTGGCCCAACCTTGGGAGAGTTTCGTGTGGCCCGCGGTGGATCGTGGCGCGGAGTCGCCCGAGGACTGGCGCGGGCTTCTTCCCGCTACGTGCTTCGCCCGGGTGTGCGCAGCATTGTGGTCGGCTTCCGTTGTGCACGACAAACCGCTTCCTGATTCCAAAATCGCTATATACGTACTGTTTACAATTTCTTTACCTTTCTTTCGTTCAGCTGCTCCGTCTTTTGAGATGATATTCTGCAGTCTGCTCTGCTCCGCCAGACGCGATGAGCCGAGCCGCGGTGACGGGATTTTGAGAAGCCGGCAACGCCCGTTCAAATTTTTTCCCGACGGATTTGAGCCAAGGGTAGACGTCTGCCAGGTTGCCGATCAGAGGCGAGCATGCGCGAAAAGAAAAGATGGTTGGCCACGCTGGCCATAGGGACGATTTTAACCGTCGCGGCCGGCGCGACGAGAGGCACTGCCCAGAACGCCCAGTCGACACCCGCCGCGACTTCGGCGACGCGAAAGACTGGCACTGTCAAGTCCATCAGCGGTAGCACGCTGACGGTGATTCCGGATGGCGGTGGCGCCGAGCTAACGGTCACCGTCCAGGACTCCACACGAATCGTCCGGCTTCCCCCGGGATCAACAGATCTGAAGGCGGCGACGCCAATGGAAGTAAAAGATGTCCAAATCGGAGACCGCATGCTGTTGCGCGGGGCTGCCGGCGCGACGCCGGATACCCTGGTAGCCGCTTCCATCATCGTGATGAAGCAGGCGGACGTAGCCCAGAAACAGCAACAGGATCTGCAAGACTGGCAGAAGCGCGGCGCCGGCGGGATCGTAACCGCCGTCGATACGGCCGGCGAAAGCATCATCGTCGCGGTCACGCCGACGGTGACCTTTGTCGTCAAGACGTCGAAAACTACTGTCTATTTGCGATACGCGACGGATTCCATCAAGTTTTCTGACGCCAAGAAAGGGACGTTTGATCAGATCAAGACCGGCGACCAGCTGCGTGCGCGCGGCAATCGCAGCGCCGACGGCAAAGAACTGACGGCCGAGGAAGTCATCTCCGGAGCTTTCCGCAATATCGCCGGCACTATCTCGTCGGTCGATATCGCCAACAATTCGATCACGGTGAAGGACATCCTGGCAAAGAAGTCGGTCGTGGTGAAGCTGACCGCCGATTCACAGGTGCGCAAGCTGCCGCCGCAACTGGCGCAACGGATCGCGTTCTTCCTAAAGGGCGCACCTGGAGGCTCTTCACAACCTGTCTCGGCGAGCGGCCCTTCGGCTGGCGGCGGGCCTGGCGGAGCAAGCGGTGGTCAGCAAGCGGGTCAGCCAGCAGGACCGAGACCCGGCGGCGGCATGGATTTCCAGCAGATGATCAGCCGGCTGCCAGCGGTCACCCTCGCCGAGCTTCAAAAAGAAGATGCCGTCATGATTGTTTCGACCCTCGGATCGGGTGAATCTGAAGTGACCGCCATCACCCTGCTCAGTGGCGTGGAGCCGATCCTTACTGCTTCGCCGAACGGCATGAGCGCTGCTGCTCTGCTTTCAGGATGGAACCTGTCGGCACCCGGCGGCGATGCCGGAGCGCAGTAGCAACAACAATCCCAGTCGCTGTCGCGTATGAGGAGATATTGATGAGACTCTGGACCTCGGGAGCAATAAAGACCCTCCCGCTGATGGTTCTGATTTTGCTGACAAGCACCGTTCGGGCTCATGCACAGATGCCTTCGGGCAGGCTGCACGGGCAGGTAACCGATCCTTCGGGCGCAGTGATTCCCAACGCCAACATCAGCTTCAAGAGTGCAAGCGGGCTTACGGTGGCAGCCAAGTCGGATGGCTCGGGAGCCTATGACATCAAGGGTCTGGCCCCGGGCAAGTACGCAATTACCGTCAGCGCCAAGGGCTTTACGACCTTCGCCTCGCAGATGGAGGTTGTTGGGGGGCAAGACAAGAAGCTTGACTTCCCTCTGGAGATTGCAACCAAGGAAGAGGAAGTGGTGGTTGAAGGCGAAGGGGCCAAGGTAAGCACTAATCCCGATAACAATGCCAGCGCCCTCATCATCACCGGCAAAGACCTGGACGCGCTCTCCGACGATCCCGATGAACTGCAATCTGAATTGCTGGCGTTAGCCGGGCCTTCGGCAGGACCGAACGGCGGCCAGATCTATATCGACGGCTTCACCGGTGGACAGCTACCCCCCAAGTCTTCGATTCGCGAAATCCGCATCAACCAGAATCCGTTTTCGGCACAATACGACCGCATGGGCTTCGGGCGTATCGAGATCCTGACCAAGCCCGGCACTGACACCCCTCACGGCCAATTTTTCTTTAACGACAACCACTCCGTTTTTGACGCCCTTAATCCCTTTGCGGCGGCTGAACCGGATTTCAGTTCGGACATCTTCAACGGCAACGTCGGCGGGCCAATTAGCAAGAAGGCATCGTACTTTCTAACGGCGGAGCGCCGGGATATTCATGACGCGGCAATCATCACGCCGGAGGCGTTCGCCGATGCCAACGTGCCGGTCGTCGGCGTCCTCAATCCTCGAGTGCGCATGGCAGCCAGCGCGCGCATCGATTACCAGCTTGCCACCAACAACACGCTTATGGTCCGTTATCAGTATGTCCACAACAACGAGCAGAACGATGGCCTCGGGCAGAACGAGGCGCTGCCGGCCCAGGCCTACAACCAGACCAGCTACGAGCACACCGTGCAAGTCAGCGATACCCAGGTCCTCAGTCCTCGAGCCATCAACGAGACACGCTTCGAGTGGCAGCGTGACGGCACCGATCAGAACTCGTTGAGCACAACTCCCACGATCAGCGTGCTCGGCGACTTCACCAATGGAGGAAATCCGCTTGGCGTCGGCAACCAGATCTCCGATCACTACGAGGTACAGAACTACACCTCGATGAACCTGGCTACCCATTTCCTGCGTTTCGGCGGACGCTTGCGGGTAACGGCGCTGACCAGCCAATCCTCACAGGGCTTTAACGGCGCGTTCACTTTCGGCGCCACCAAGGACCCGATTACCAGTGTGGTAACCGATGCGCTGACCAATTTTAGGAACGGCCTTCCCAGCCAGTTCACGCTAACGCAGGGACAGCAGACCTTGTCGGATACTTTGGCCGACGCCGGCCTCTATGCCGAAGATGACTGGAAGATTCGGCCCAACATGACCCTCAGCTACGGTCTGCGGTTTGAAACCCAGAATGGCATCGGCGATCACGGCGACTGGGCGCCGCGGCTGAGCTTTGCATGGGGGGTTGATGGCAACAAGAAAGCTGCCCCTAAGACTGTGGTCAAGGCTGGATTCGGGATCTTCTATGACCGCTTTGCGCAGAACCTGATCATGCAGGCGGAGCGGATGAACGGCATAAACCAGCAGCAATACACGCTTTCCCCCGGCCTTGGAGGTATAAACCAGGCAACGCTCAATTCAATCTATGCTGCCTATCCCGTGCTGCCGCCGATTAGCATGCTGTCCGCGGCAGGTACCGGGACGGGTACTTACAGCTTAGCGCCTGCGCTACGCGCGCCCTACACCATCCAGGCCGCGGCTTCGGTGGAGCGCCAAGTGACCAAAGCGTCCACGCTGTCGCTGACCTACGTGCACTCCCAGGGCGTGCATCAGCTGTTCTCGATCAACTGCCAGGCGCTTGCGGTGGGCACATGCGCATCTTTGAATGCCCCGGTTCTGTCACTTGCCGCACCGCAATATGTATATCTGTCGGAGGGCGTCTTCCAGCAAAACCAGCTCATTACCAACTTCACCGTGCGCGTCGGCACTCGGTTGAGCATCTTCAGCTACTATTCGCTGAGTTACGCCAACGGTGATACCTCGGGCGCAACCAGTTTCCCCTCCAACCCGCTTCTGGGCATCACGGCGGACTACGGCCGCACCGCCTTCGATGTGCGCAATCGCGCCTTCTTCGGTGGTACTGTCGCGTTGGCTCATGGTTTTCGCATTAGCCCCTTTATGGTGGCTAATTCCGGTCCTCCGTTCAATATCACATTGGGTCAAGATCTGAACGGTGACGCAATCTTCAATGACCGGCCTGCTTTTGCCGTTCCTGGGGTCACGACGAATCCCGTGGTTACGCCCTGGGGTAGTTTCGACACGGCCCCGGGAGCAAGCGAAGCGCGTATCCCCGTCAACTTCGGAACTACGCCGCCACAGTTCACGCTAAATGTGCGCTTGAGCAAAACGTTCGGCATCGGGCCAAAGCTACAGCTGGCCGGGGCCAACGGCGCAGGTAGCCAAGGTGGGAACGCCGGGGGGGCAGGCCGTTCAGGACAAGGCGGGGGCCGTGGTCCGGGTGGCGGTACCATGGCGGGTGGTCGTGGTATGGGAGGGATCTTCACTCCCGAGCGCTCCGCCCAGCGCTACAGCCTGACCTTCAGCGCCAACGCTCGCAACCTCTTTAATAACGTGAATGCCGGACCGCCGATCGGAAACCTCAGCGCGGGCCCGCTCTTCGGTACCCCCACTTCGCTGGCGGGAGGCGTATTCAATACCCAGTCCGCGAACCGCCGCCTGGATTTCCAGGTGATGTTCGCGTTTTAGAGCAAGACTTTAGTCGGGCCCAGTCGACCGGATTTGCCGTCGTCGGCTTCCCTGTGGCGAACCAGACCGTTAGAGAATGACTGTCAGCAGCAATAAAATCGTTAGCCCTAGCTCCAATCAATAACCTCCGCTCGAGCCCTGCCCTTACACCAATGGAACCACGGTGATCTGGTAGCCGGGGAGCGGAACACCATCGTCTGTACTAACGTCGCCCTCTTCAAAGCGCAGCTTGGCGCCGCCTTTCTCGAGCATTTCCTTGGTGACGGTCTTGTAAGCAGCGGCAATATCCTTATCTTCAATCTTGCCGTTGGCGCCGGCATGGACAGCCGCCGCGCCATACGCTTTGTCGCCATCAAAATAGACGCATACCGCGGCATCCTTGGCGCTTGAGAACAGGCAGGCGGCGCTGCGGTTTGGTTTGGCTTCCTGTGCCTTCAGGAACGGACCGAGATCTCCGTCTTTCAACCCGGACGCCCAATTGGTCGCGTCGATGTAGATGCCGAGATAGTTAGCCAGGCTCCCATGGTGCAGGTTGTTAGCAACGGCGGCGGCGGTCTCGACGAAGACCAGCGGGTCCTTCTTGTCCTTATCCGGGGCGGGTGGGTTCTGGGCGATAGCTAGCGCTGCCAGGCATGCGCCGGCCAGGAAGAAAGAGACTGAACTTCTAAATTTCATGCCCAACAATATACTCCCATCCGCGCCGACACGGCGCTTGGGACAGGGCCATGGCCGGAAATCACCCATCCTGAGCACGAAGAGTCGTTAGTACTTAGCTTGATCACACCCGAACACGAAACGGAAAATAAGCCCAGGGCTACATCCAACTCACACCGCGTGAGGCTGTAGGCTGGGAGCCATGGAGTGGGCCTTGTTGCCACCTTCGGAGCGAGCCAGGTCGAGAGCGCTCTCGACGCGATTGATAACCTCGGTAACGATGTCGGCGGCGTCGAACCTCTCCATCAGCACGGCTTCGGCAATGCCGGCGCTGATGGGCAGCGTGCGGTCGGTGCCGGGAATTCGCGTGGAAGACAGAACTCTCCTCATTTTGTCGACTACCAGGAAGGCGTTCTTCTCACTGGTGTCGGAAAGAACCAGCGCGATGCTGGTCAGGTCATAGCGGATGGCAACATCATTCTGGCGGATGTGCGAAGCCAATGCCTGGCCGACCTGTTGCATGAGGGCATCCACCTGAGGTTCGCCAACTTCTTTTACCAGCGCCGACGCCCGTCCGAAATGCAGCAACATCAGGGTCAACGGCGCCTTTTGCTGCATGGACCGTTTGACCTCGGAGAGCAGGACGTCAAGATAGGACGAGCGTTTGAGCAGACCGGACTTTTCGTCGGTCACGGCCAGGGTCTTCATCAGGCTGCGCAGGCGGGCGTTGCTGACCGCAAGCACCATCTGTTCGGCGATGGTCCGCAGCACTACGAGATCCGTCTGCTGCCATTGCCGCGCTCCGCATTGCTCCAGAATTAGAATGCCGGATTGCTCACCCGCGTCCATGAGAGGAACCGCGAGAAGCGATTCAATCCCCAAGGTCTGCAATGTCTCCCGCATGGGCTCGAGTTCCTTCGCTTGCAAGGCGTTGGGGAATGACGCCGGACCGTTGGCGGCCAACTGCTGCGTGATTCCGATCAGTCGCACGATGGACATCACATCGGACTGCTTAATGCCGGGAGCACAAAACTCCAACGCCGCTGAAGGCGGCTTGCCCACAGTGCACAGACCTGCGACACACCGGCTGGCATTAAAGTGGCGGCCAATATCGTTCACTGCCGCCGAGAGCACGCTTTTTACGCTGGCCTGGCGGTAGATGTTGCGCGTGATCTCGGTGACCCGGGCGAAGTTATCGACTGCGCTCTCTTCGTCTCGCGACGCAGCAGGAGGAGACGTGCGGGCTGGGGCGCCGGCCTTGACGGCCGTGGGACCGGCAACCGCAAAACCGGCAGCGATGTAGAGATTGCGCAGTTTCTCGTTCTTCTGTTCCTCGTTGGGAAAAAGTTTACTTACGCGTCCCAAGCGCTCCAGAGCTTTCGAACGCATACCGTACTGCAGGTAGATCTCCGCCTGCAGGATGAAATCTTCAAGTACGGTCGGCTCGGCCTCTTGTACCGCCGCGTTCGCCTGCGGGGACGGCGTCTCGGAGACCGCAGCGGCCGGATTTGCTTTGGCCGCGGTCTGGAAACGGCGGGCGATGCGGTTGAATTGATTGGGGTCGATGCGGTTGCGAAGCAGCTCCAGCCGCTTGGCATGACCAGGTTCGTAAGGATCGAGTTCCGCGGCGCGATCCAGGGCTTCGCCGGCCTGGGCAAAGTTGCCCGCCATATAGTACGTCTGGAACAGCTTTAGCAGCGTGCGGCTGTATTCCGCTTCGCGGTTGGCCCGGTTGAGCAGCTCGGCCAGATACTCGAGAAACCCTAGCGTCGGCTGGCGCTTGTCCGACATTTCGTAGATGGCCGTGAGAAACTCGCGGTGACGGCCAGCGGCGGTCTCGCGATCTTCGATTCTGCGTGCCAAACCCAGGGCGCCGGGCGTATCGCCTACGTCGAGATAAACGCCAACGAGCGACGCGATCTCCTCGAGCTGCCGGCAATCTTTCAGGAAAAGCTCCCAGGCAAAGGGTTCAGCTTCTGACGGACGGCGCGCCGCCATCAGCGCGTGGGCGTAGAGCTCCCGCAGTTCGTGCGTGCTCTTGAGCACCGTGACCGCCGGTTGCAGCACGTTGATGCACTCGATGAGCGAGTTGCGCGAAAACAACCCGCGCGCGTAAAACAATACTGCCTGCAGATTGTTGGGATCCAGGTTGTACGATCGCTCAAACCAGGAGAAGCCCGAACCCGGTGATTCTTCGTCCTTGAGCTGGCCGAGCTGGACGAAGTATCCCGCGGCCAGAGGTCCTTGTCCGAGGAGCGAGGCTTTTTCTCCCGACCGCTCGAGATTCTCCATGGAGGGCGCGAGTTCCACGATCCGCTTGGCCGCAGCCAAAGCCAGCACCGCCTTCTTTTGCCGTTCAAACCCGGCCAGCGCCGTCTCGTACGCTTCCAGGGCCTCCCGCTTATCCTTCTTCTCCGCGAGCTGCGCATAATAGAAAGTCTGCTGCGGCGTGGGCACGGAGATCTTGGCCAGCTTCTTATAGGAGACCATGCCTTTGGCGGTATCGCCGGCGCGGACCTCCTGCTCGAACAAATGGCTCAGAAGACCTGCCGCTTCGCTGCCCCGGCCGAGGGCCAGGCATAGATCGGCGGCCGTTTGACGCACCTGGTCGTTATTAGGTTCATCGTCCAGGATCGCCAGATACTCCTCCAGAGCCGCTTCCGGCTTGCTCCGCTGGAGGTACTTTTCCGCTTTGTCCAATCGCCTGGAGATGTCTGCCATGGGGCCAGCTTTTTCAACTACCCCGCACGCGAAAACCGCTCGTGGGGCCCGGCTCAGAGTGCTCTCGGGATGGGACTGCCAAGAATGAGCTGAGGCCGAAGTTTGCTCAATTCTATGCGGATTTGCCGCCACGCTCAATGCCTGCCTGCGAACTTTGGTGTATTGACTTTGTGTACCGACGCGCGACGAACCGTAAACGGTCGGCGAGGCGGCAGAGAATTGTAGCAATCGTTAGCGGACGCATTTATAACTCTTGCCGATGCTCCAACAAGAAAAGGGATTGAAACGCGAGCTTACCGCCCGCCAGATGGCAATGGTGGCTGTTGGTGGCTCGATCGGCACCGGACTGCTGCTGGGCTCCGGAGCCGCTATTCAGATTGCCGGTCCGGCGGTGATATTGACCTACGTACTGGCTGCACTCATCTCCTGGACGGTAGCCCTGGCCCTGGGCGAGATGGCAAGCGCTCATCCTGCCGCGGGATCGTTCGGCGTGTATGCCGAGCTCTACTTGAACGACTGGGCCGGCTTCGTGGCCCGCTACGGCTATTGGCTTTCTGTGGTGATCGCTATCGGCTCGGAACTGGTGGCCGTCGATACCTACATGTCCGCCTGGTTCCCCAACGCACCCCCGGCTTTCTGGATGATCGTCTTCGGTCTGTTCCTGCTAGTGGTGAATCTGTTCTCCGTCGGCCACTACGGGACGTTCGAATACTGGTTTGCGCTCATCAAGGTGGTCACGATCTTTGCCTTCATTGTGATCGGGACGGCGCTGTTGCTGGGCGGCAAGGCATATCCGCAGTACACGCATCATGGCGGCTGGGCCCCGCATGGATGGTCCGCGGCCTTGCTCGCCATTTCTTTCGGACTCTACAGCTTTCTCGGCATCGAGATGGTCGCCGTTTCTTCGGGCGAAGCGCGATCGCCGCTCGAGATTGCCCGGGCCACGCGCATCGCCTTCGGGACGCTGGCCTTCGTCTACGTGGGCGCTATCGCCGTACTGGTAGGCGTGATGCCGTGGAAGAACGCCGGCATCGCCGAGAGCCCGTTCGTCACCGTCTTCCATCTGGCCCGCATTCCCGCCGCCGGCTTCATCATGAACGTAGTGGTGGTGACCGCGGCTCTCTCCGGCGCCAATGCCAGCCTCTACGTGACCGCGCGCATGCTGTTCTCGCTGGCCCGCTCCGGCTACGCGCCCCGCGGTATGGGCCGGCTGAATTCGCAGGGTGTGCCCATGAGGGCGCTGCTGGCGTCGCTGGTGGGAATCGTGATCGCGATCTTCTTCCGGCTGCGCGCGCCGGAGAAGGCGTTTCTCTACATGATCAATGTGTCGCTGGTAGGAGGCATGCTGGCGTGGCTGATCTCGCTGCTGGCGCACGTGAGGTTCCGCGCCAAGATCACGCCGGAACAGCTCTCACAACTGGGATTGCGTTCGCCTCTCGGCGCCGTGGGCTCGCTTCTCGGGTTCGTGGCGGTTGTGGCCGCAGTCGGCTGCACGTGGTGGGTGACTGAATCCCGCATCGCCGCCCTGAGCGCGGTTTTCTATCTTCTGATCCTCACCGCGGGATATTTTCTGGCGCGGGGAAAGTAGGTTTAAGCCATGAAGAGGTTAGGAGTAAAAGCCGCGAATCTTTCTCTACTCCGCTCGTAAAGCATCAACCGGCGAGATTCGCGCGGCTCTGCGCGCTGGAATGTAGGCAGCAAGGAAAGCCACGCCCATCAGCAGGGCTGGAGCCACAACGAAACTTAACGGATCGCGCGGACCGACTCCGAAGAGCAGACCTTTCACCAGGCCGGACAGCAAAAGAGCAGAACCTAGGCCGGCCGCGGCTCCGAATATCACCATGCGGATTCCACTTCCGACGACCAAGCGAAGGATGCGGCCCGGAGCAGCACCGAGGGCAACGCGCACTCCGATCTCGCGCGTGCGGCTGGCGACGTAATAGGCCAGGATGCCGTAGATGCCGATGCTGGCCAGAAGCAGCGAGGCCAGGGAGAAGACAACCAGCAGCCCCGCACTCAAGCGCTGGCGCGCGAAGGTCTCGCGGACGATGTCTTCCATTAGCCTGACGTCGGCGATGGGTTGCTGCGGGTCGATCTCCTGGATGGTTTTGCGGGCGGGTTCCACCAGGGATTCGGCCGAGTGGCCGCGCAAAACGAACACCATGGCAGTGTAGGGAAGATGGGCATGTACGTAATAGGCAGTCGGCTCGGCTTCCTTATCCAAGGAGCCTTCTTTCTGGTTGGCTACGACCCCGACGATCTCGCCCATGGGATTTCCGTCCATCGCCATGTCCACGCTGATCGACTTCGTCAACGGATCTTCTCCGCGCAGATATTTATCGACGAGAGCTTCATTGACGATAAAGCGCAACGGAGCCGTGGTCACATTGTCGGTGTTGGTAAAATCACGGCCGCGTGTGATCGGGATATTGAGAGTGCGGAAGTATCCCGGCAAGACAGTCCGCACCACCGTCCCCAAACCTTCTCCGGGTTTGGCAGGAGGCCGGCCGTTGATTCTGAAGTCGGTCCCCGCAGCCATTCCGTTGAATGGCAGATAGCTGACTGCGCCTGCCGACTCGACGCCCGGAATCTGAGCCAGCTTTTCCGACGCCTGTTGAAAGAATCGAACCGACTGCTCCGGCTGAGAATAGCGTGCCCCAGGCAGGGAGACGCGGAACGTTAGCACGCCCTTTGGATCCAGGCCCGGATCAACCGCCTGCAAGCCCACCAGGCTGCGGAAGAGAAGTCCCGCGCCCGCAAGCAGAACCACGGACGCCGCAACTTCAGCTCCTACCAGCCAGGTGCGGCCCCGGCTGGCATCGCCGCCGCCGGAAACGGCGTTAGCGTGTAGCCCATCGCGCAGGTTCTTGCGAGTCGCGATGTAGGCCGGAAGAAGTCCGAAAACGATTCCCGTCACCATGGAGATTGCCAACCCGGCGCCAAGGACGCGGAGATCGAAGCTCACGTTGGCAAACTTCGTGAGCTCTTGCGGCGCCCAATGCATCACTCCCCGAACCGCGAGATACGCGAACGCAATCCCCAGGAATCCGCCCGCCAGCGCAAGCACAAGGCTCTCGATGAGCAACTGACCCACAATCCTCGAGCGACTGGCGCCCAGCGCGCCTCGCACCGCCATCTCCCGATGCCGGACCGTATATCGCGCCAACAACAGATTGGCCATGTTCGCGCAGGCGACGCCGAGCAAAAGCGCAACCGCGGCCAGCAGCATGAACAAAGAAGTCTTGACCTGTCTGACCAGCGAATCACGCAGCGGCTCCACGTTGGCCGACCATCCGGTATTGTTCTCCGGATAGGCCGCGGAGAGTCGCCCGGCAATGCCGGTCATCTGCGTTTGCGCTTGCTGGACGGTCGTCCCCGGCTTCAGGCGTCCCAGTACTTGCAACCAACGGCCCATGCGCGTGGCGTTGCCGGCCTTCAGACCCAGGGTCAGCCAGAGATCGACAGAACGCTTTTGAAAGTAGAAATCCGGCCCCAACACGCCAACGATGGTAAAGGGCCGGGAGTTGATCTGGACCACGCGGCCGACCACGGAGCCGTCGCCGTTGAACCAACGCTGCCACAACCGGTAGCTGATGACTGCGACCCTGGCGTCGGACTGATCTTCCTCCCGAGTGAAGAAGCGGCCACGGAAGGGTTGGACCTGCAACAAGGGCAACAAGTCGCTGCTTACGACTTGGGTGTCGAGCTCTTCGTTCCGCTCGCCGTGGCTGAACACCGCATGGTATTCGGCGAAGAAGCCCGCCATCTCGGTGAAGACTGTGTTCTGGGCTTTCCAGTCGAGATAGTTGGCAGGAGAAACCACATTGTGCTGCTCGCGCGTGTGGGAGTTGGTTTCCCAGACCATCACCAGCCGGGACGCGTCGGGATACGGCAAAGGCCGCAAGAGCAGATTGTCCGCGACCGTGAAGATCGCGACACTGCTGCCGATTCCGAGAGCGAGCGAAAGTATGGCCGTCGCGGCGAAGCCGGGATTGCGGCGCAGGATGCGAGCGGCGTAAAACAGGTCCTTGAGAACGTGCTCCATCCACAGCATGCGGGAGGTCGAGCGCACCGACTCTTTCGCGGTTTCGAGTCCGCCAAATTTGATCAAAGCCTGGCGGCGCGCTTTGTTGGGCGAAAGGCCGGCGCGAATGTTGTCGTCGATATGCAACTGCAGGTGCGACTCGAACTCTTCGCGTAGGTCGCGTTCGCGACTGCGGCGGCGAAACCAGCCGGTCAGTTGATCCAAGAAGGCGCGCAATTTTTTCATGACGGGTTCCCGCCCATCGCGAGAAATCGGGCGACGATGGAGGCAGCTTCCGCCCAGTCACCGGCTTGTTTCCGGAGTTGTTTGCGCCCGGTCGCGGTGATCTTGTAGTACTTGGCTTTGCGGTTATTCTCGGAGACGCCCCACTCCGACGAGATGCATCCTTCCTGCTCCAGCCGCACCAGGGCCGGATAGATGCTGCCGTAGTTCAAGAGCAGGCGGTCTCCGCTGGTCTGCTCGATGCGCCGAGCGATGCCGTAGCCGTGAAGCGGGCCCATGGTCTCCAGAGTTTTGAGCACCATGAGGGCCATGGTGCCCTGCCAAACATCGGCCTTGCGCGGGTCGTCTTTCATATAAGAATGTTATAGGAGTACCAGCGAGTCCTATAAGATGTCAATAGGAGAGACGCAGCAGCCGATTGTTTGCGAATCGCGAAGGTGCTGTTGCAGAACCAACCACTTTGCGGCTGAAGTTAATCTGCGCCCGCCGCTTCCGCTTTCGGTTTCGCCCTGCCGAAAGCGTAGTAGTAAATGACGCCAGCGGCCATCAGCGCAAGGCCGAAGGCCAGCGCACTGACGCTGCCCAGGCGGCCGAGGTCGAGGCGCTCTTCGCGGCTGCGGACCAGGGCCACCACCAGCAGCACCGTGGGACCAACCCCCACCAGGATCGCACCCCACATCCCGCCGGGGACGCGGAACGGGCGCAGTAAGTCCGGCTCGCGAAAACGCAGCACGATCAGGGCCAGGAACTCGAGCACCAGGCTGGCGCCGTAAAGAAGGATGTCGAGCATGAGCAGCCGGTCGAACTTCAGTCCCAGCGAGAGTCCCCAGGCCAGACCGAGCACCAGGATCGAAACCCAGGGCGCGCCGCTCTTCAGCTTGCGGGTGAAGATGGCGGGAAGATGGCCGTCTTCAGCCATCGCCACCGGCAATCGCGAATAGGACATCACCAGCGAGTTGAAGGAGCCGAACTCGGCAGTCATAGCGGTGACCACCAGGATTATCCCCAGCCACGGACCGGCAATCATGGACGCGATGCTGGCCCAACTGCCGTTGCTCCAAACGTCGGGCGGAATGTGCGTGTGCGCCACGGCGGCCAGCGGAACGACATAAGAAATGAAGATCGCGGCCAGCGCCAGGAACATGACTCGGGGATAGGTTCTCTGGGGATTCTCGACCTCGTTGGCGACGGTGGCGGCGTTGTCCCAGCCCATGTAGTTCCACATCACCACCAGCAGACCGGTAAGAAAATTTCCCTGGACTGAGGCGGCCGGCGCTACGTTTACATGGCGAAACAAGGCGAACAGCGTGAGCAGAGCGAACGGGCTGAGCAGGAGCAAGCCGACGGCCATCGAACTGTTGCCCACGGCTTTGGCGCCGAGCAGGTTCCAGGCAATGCACACGGCCACCAGCGCCGCGGCAATCACGATCCCGCGATGGCCGGCAGTGGCCGCCGGAAACAACCGGCCCAGGTAGTCGACGAACAGTGTGGGATAGATGGCCATGTCGAAGATGCTGGCCACCAGCGAGAGCCAGGCTTCCTGGAATCCCCAGAAAGGCCCCATGGCCCGGCGCACCCAGACGTAAAACCCGCCTTCCTCGGGCATGGCCGCCGAGAGTTCGCCGACCATGAGCCCGGTGGGGAGGGCCCAGAATAAAGGAGTGAAGAAGAGAACAATGAAGGTCAGCTTGTAGCCCGAATCCTGGACCAGTTCCTCAAGACCGTAAGGACCGCCGGAGACCATGAAGTAAGTGGCTGCGGCGAGGGAAAGCAAGGTCAACTTTCCTCTGGCGCCGGATCGGGCCGGTTTCATTTTCTGTGAATCGCACTATAGCATCGCGCGACCAGCGGCAACGGAAAAATGCAGTCACGCCCGCTGACACGACGGCATCGGAGGACTATCCCGCTCAATTTTGAAGCTATGCCGGTCATCCGCAATAAATGTTTCCTAAGCTGACTCTGGGCGGGAGTGCAAACGCCGGCCGTTTCAGGCACAATGTTGGAAGCCATGACCGCGCTGAACGCACCCCAGAACCAAGATTATCTCCTCCGCTACCGCCCCGAATTCCCTATTTTGACGACCACCACCTACATGATCAGCAACTCTTTGGGCGCGATGCCTCGCGGCGTTTACGACTCGGCGCGGGCCTATTGCGAGATTTGGGCGACGCGCGGGGTGCGCGCGTGGGAAGAAGAGTGGTGGAACATGTCTCGCGAGGTGGGCGACGCCATCGGCGCCATCATGAACGCCCCGGCAGGCTCAGTGAGCGTGCAGCCGAACGTCACCAGTTGCCAGGCGGTCGTAGCCAGTTGCTTCGACTTCGGCGGCCGGCGCAATAAGATCGTCTATAGCGACATGAATTTTCCTTCGATCATGTATTTCTGGGAGGCGCAGCGAGCGCGGGGCGCGCGAGTGCACATGGTCCCGACCGACGACGGCGTACACGTCCCCACGGAGCGCATGGTCGATGCCATCGACGAAGAGACGCTGCTGGTCCCGATCTCGCACGTCGTCTTTCGCAGCTCGTTCATCAAGGACGTGAAGGCCATTATTGAGAAGGCGCACCGCGTCGGCGCCAGGGTGGTAGTCGACGCGTTTCAGTCGCTGGGCAGCGTCCCGCTGGACGTCCAGGCGATAAACGCAGATTTTGCTGTCGGTGGAACCCTAAAGTGGCTATGCGGCGGTCCAGGCACCGCTTATCTCTACGTTCGTCCCGACCTGGCGCGCACATTGCAGCCGACCCTCACCGGCTGGTTCGCGCACCAGAACCCGTTTGCGTTTGAAATCGGGCCCAATAAGTACGGCGAGCCACCTTACCGCTTCATGCAGGGCACGTCCAACGTGCCTGGATACTACACGGCTCTGCCGGGACTGAAGATCATCCGCGAAGCCAGTGTGGACCGGATCCGGGAAAAGTCGAAGAAGATGACGGCGCGCCTGATCGATCTGGCTGACCAGCGCGGCTGGCGCGTGAATGCGCCGCGCGACCCTGAGCGCCGCGGCGGGACCGTAGCCATCGACCTGCCGCACGCGTCCGACGTCTGCCGGGAGTTGCTCCGGCGCGACGTGCTGGTGGACTTCCGTCCTCAAGCCGGCGTCCGATTCTCGCCGCACTTCTACAACACCATGGAAGAGATCGACCACGCCATCGGGACGGTGGATGAAATCCTGAGCACGATGGGCGTCGCTGCTGGAGTACGCTAGACCGCGAACGCATCCAAAAAATTCCCTTTAGTGAAACAGGTACTGCAATCCCAGCAACAAACCGACTCCGGCAAAAACCGTTAGCGCCATGCGAAAATCTGGCTTCCGATTGACTTCGGGAATGAGGTCAGAAGCGGCCACATACAACGTCACTCCGGCGGAGAGCGGGAGCCAGGCGGTCACGGACTTCGAAAAAAAGCTTACGGTGAGCACCCCGGCCAGAGTCGCGAGACCGAGCAGAGCCGAAGCCATCCAGGCCTTGCCACGGCTGTGGCCGCTCGCCAGCATCACCGATGAGGCAGTGAATCCTTCCGGCACCTTGTGCAAGATGACCGCCAAAAAAATCATCCATCCCAGCCAGTTGGAAACGGCGAACCCGGAAGCGATGGCAATCCCGTCGAAGAACGTATGGATCACCAGCCCCAGAATCACAGGATAGACACGGTGCGGCCGGACAAATTCTTCGGCATGCGTTTCCGCGCCGAAATGAAAGTGCGACGTGACCGAATGCTCGAAGAAGTGGACCAGAAAGTATCCGCCCAGGACCAGCAGCGGCGCGCTAGAACCGGCGATCCGCAGGCTTTCTGGCACCATCTCCACGAGAGCGGTGCCCAGCATGAACCCGGAGCCGAGAGCGATGAAGTACTCGAGGTACCGGGGATGCCAGTCGCGCTGCACGATGATAGCGCCGCCCAGAGCGTTGGCGCCGGCCGCCGTCAGGCCTAACAGAATGCTGAGGGTGATCGGGCTCATCGAGGATGAGGCAGCATACCAGAATCAGCCGCTGTGACGAATGTGCATCACATCGCCATCCTGCACGATGTAGTCCTTGCCTTCCAGCCGCAACAGGCCTTTGGCTCGGGCATTGGCTTCCGATCCTGATTCGAGGAGCTTGTCCCAGTAGATGGTCTCGGCACGGATGAAATGCTTTTCGAGATCGGAATGGATAGCGCCGGCAGCTGCCTGCGCGCGAGAATTGCGGGGCACAGTCCACGCGCGACACTCGTCCTCACCGATCGTGAAAAAAGAGATCACGCCCAGCAACTCATAAGTCTTGCGGATCAGGCGCGTGAGCCCGCTTTCTTTGAGTCCGTAGCTCGAAAGAAACTCCTGGGCTTCTTCGTCGCTCATGTCTGCAAGTTCGGCTTCGACTTTGCCGCAGATGGCCGTGACGCCCGCGTTCTGGCGCGATGACAGTGTCTGGAGATTATATTTCTCGCCGGCCTTTTCCAGCTCCTCACCCAGGCTGGTGGATTCGTTTACGTTGAGCACGTAGAGCATGGGTTTCTGGCTCAAAAACATGAAGCCACGGATGCGTTTTTCATCCTCCGCGTTGATCTCGATCTCGCGCAGCGGAGCTTCTGTCTCCAGATGCGCCTTGGCTCGTTTCAGCAGATCGAACTCGCGCTCCAACTCCGGACCTCTCATCTTCTTCAAGTCTTTCTCCACACGTTCCAAGCGCTTCTCCACCTGTCCGAGGTCGCTGACGATCAAATCGAGGTCCACGTTCTTGGCGTCACCGAGAGGATCGATCTCGCCGACGTGGGCGATGGCAGGATCGTCGAAGGCACGGAGCACGTGGGCCAGGGCATCGACGGTGCGCAGGTTGGCGAGGAAGGCAGTTTCTTTCAGCGCCTCCTGGCCGATCGCGGCTACGTCCACGTATTCGACCGAAGCGTGGGTCAACTTCTTGGGGTTGTACAGCGCGGCCAGGCGATCAAGTCGATGGTCCGGCACTTTGGCGATCCCCAGATGAGCTTCCCGGGGGTTGGCAAAGGCTCGGCTGGAGACGTCCGCCTTGGTCAGGATTTTGAACAGCGAGGTCTTACCCACTTGGGGCAAGCCGATGATTCCGGTTTTCATGGGGGAGCAGCCGTTAGTAGTTAATCACTAGCCTTTAGCTCTTGCTGTCGCACTATGAAATTGTAGCAAGTGCGCCCGGACGGGCGAGCGGACGGTTGGATCGACCGCCCTTCTGGCGCACGAAATGAAAATCCAAAGTCTGTGGCGGCTACCAGACACGATTAAGTACTAGCGGCTGCCTTCGCCCCACCGTCGCGCGTTCAGAACCACGACGCCCAAGCCCAGCAAGAGAACGCTACCCTCGAGCCGCGTGGACCAGGCGTGAAGGCGCTTGAACTGCTCGCCAGCGCTGACAGTGTCCATGCTCAGTGGCCGAGTACGTAGCTCGCGTATCCGGGGCGTGATGACGAACTCGGAGACCGCCGTCAGCGCGAGCATCAGCACGATCAAGAAGTGTGTTGCGGTCAACACCCGGAGCTGAGCGTACTGGCGCCGGTTCAAGAGCAGCGAGCAAATCAGGAACACCACACCGGAGACGAGTCCCATGAAGTGCAGCTTATTCAAGGTGGGACCGATTACGCCTCCCGCCATCTGCGGCGAAGACAGCACAGTGAAAAGAGTGGGAGCGACGACGAAAGCGAAGAATATGATGCCACCGATCCAGACCACCATTGCCAGCAGCATGATAGCTCGCAGCGCCCACATGAGCTCTGAGTATAACCGCTCCCACGGAAGCCAGGTTCTCTCAGGGACAGATCAACTGCGCGGCCCCCACCTTCTGGTTGGTAATAGAAACCGGCTGGTTGAAGTCGGCGGGAGCCGTAGCAAAAACCTGGATGGAGCCGGTGAAACCGCCGGCGCACGTCGCATTGCCGTTCTGGTCGATGGTGGCTTGGCCCGAGTTAGGCACGCCACCGCTGAAGAATGGAGCCTGGACTGTCCACAGCACGTTGGGCAGCGGCGTGATCGGGCTGGGCAGGCTATTAAAGGAGCCCGTAGCGACAAACGAGACTGTGTTGTTGGGGAAATTGAGCGGATCGGCACTACTGGGGTTGATGGTGATGAACGCCAATAGGCGGCCGTTCGAAAAGACGAGAAAGCCACTGCACCCGTACGCCGCCAATAACAGGAGCGCCAGGACAAATGCGGACGCGAAGAGCCGTATTAAGCGTGGACTGCGTACCACCAGAGGTGAGCCACTCATGTTCTCAGGTTGCCCTTAGAGAGTAAAGATGCGGCCACGCGTCCGCCTGCTGCTTGTTTAGAATCGGTAAAGCGAGAGGTTCTCCCCGGAGGAAAGACTAGGGATGAAGATCGGAATCTTAGGAGCGGGCAGAATTGGCGCCGTCGCGGCGCGGCTGTTTGTCGCGAGCGGGCATGAAGTAGCCATCAGCAATTCTCGCGGAGCGGAGTCCCTCGGCGAGCTGGTGGCAGAGCTCGCACCTCGCGCACAGGCGAGCGACGTCGCCGGCGCTGCCGTGTTTGGCGAAGTCGTGCTCCTGGCTGTTCCATGGCATCGGGCAGACGCGCTGCCCTCGCCCGCTTTGTTGCAGGGCAAGATCGTGATTGATGCCATGAACCCGTACCGTCCGGAAGGCGGCTTCTACGATCTCGGGGAGTCCACCTCCAGCGAAGAGGTCCTCAAGCACATTCCCGGCGCTCGGCTGGTGAAGGCTTTCAACACGATTTATTACGAGCACTTGGCGGGACGCGGACGCAAAGATCTGCCGGTCGAGGAGCGGCACGCCATTTACCTGGCCGGCGATGATGCGGCGGCCAAGGCAGTGGTGGAGCGCCTCATCGAAGAAATTGGCTTTGCTCCCATGGACACCGGCTCCCTGCGTGAAGGCGGCCGTCTACAGGGACCCGAGTCGCCGATCTACAACCAGACTTTCACCGCCCGCGAAGCTCGTGCGTTCTTCCGCAACGAGCTGCACAAACTCACCGACGTCATTCCGGATTCGGCTCTGCCCCAGGCTCTTGAATCCCTGGGACGCTACAAGAAACGGCGATGAGGGGGCGCGAAGACCGAGTTGGCTCTGGACTCTAGTAGGTTTGAGACTGAACGATTGAAGTTAAGAATGATCAACCAGAGGCTTAGTCACTTAAGACTGAATTACCTAAGACTTGCCATGTCACAGAGTTATCTCCGAGTTTGGTTGTGCTGAGCCACCTAAAAGCCAAATTTAGCGTCTTAGCACCTTCTAAAGGGCGATGAAATGGGCTAATATAGCCCGCGCTCTGCCCAGGAAAAAGGTGCATCCAGTCTCATGAGTTACATCCGGAAGATTATTGAAGCCAGCGCCACTGTTCCCCTCGTGAACACCGTTCTGCCGTTTGTCAGACGCTCTCTTGGCCCGGAGATGCAGGTCCGCCTTGACTTGGTGCGGTTTGGACAGATGCTCCACACCCAGGGTTTCGTGGCCGCTACGGACGGGAATCTGTCGGTCCGACTGGATTCCCGCCGCGTGATGACCACGCCCACCGGGTTCAGCAAAGGAATGCTGCAACCCGAAGACATGGTGATCGTTGATCTGCAAGGTGGAAAGCTGAGCGGCTTCAACCGGCCAACTAGCGAGATCGACATGCACCTCACCATCTACCGCATACGTCCCGATGTCGGAGCGGTGGTGCACGCTCATCCCTGTACCGCTACTGGATTTGCCTCGGCGGGAATCGCTCTGGATAAGCCTCTTTGCTCGGAAGTTGTCGTGACTCTCGGGTCCGTGCCGCTGGCGCCTTACGCTACCACTGGAACCATGGAGTTGAGCGAATCCCTTGCACCGTTCATTCCTGATCACAATGCCATTCTCATGGCCAATCACGGTGTGGTTACCTACGGCGCCGATCTCGCGCAAGCCTACATGCGCATGGAAGCCGTAGAGCACTACGCCAAGGTGGTTCTGGCTGTGCGGCAGCTGGGCAGCGCCCAGACCCTCGACAGTTCGGAACTCGAGAAGCTCGCTGAAGTGCGGGCTCGCTACGGCGCTGGGCGGTAGCCCGGCGTTGATCTTCGCAATAATTCGTCTGTCCCTCTGACCGGCAGGGCCTCGCTCGGACCCTCGATCACATCCACAGCTTGCGCAAGATCGGAAGTCACAGCTACCAGCCGCCCCTGACGCAAGGCCAGGATCAGACTACAATCTCGCACAGTACTTAACCGGTGAGCGATCACGAATGTGGTGCGGCCACGCGCCAGAGCCGCTGTGGCCTTCATGATGTCCTGCTCGGTGTGGACGTCCACCGCGCTGGTAGGTTCGTCCAGAATGAGGATGGGTGAGTCTTTGAGAAACGCACGAGCGATGCCCAGCCGCTGACGCTCGCCACCGGAAACCCGGCAGCCCCCATCACCGATCTTCGTGTCGTAGCCCTCAGGCAGCGCGACAATGAAATCGTGCGCCATGGCTGCTCGCGCCGCTTGTACGACTTCGTCGCGGCCAGCCTCCGGACGGCCGTACGCAATGTTGTCGGCAACGGAACCGGAGAAGACGACCGGCTCTTGCAAGATGATGGAGAACTGCCGTCGCAGTTCGCGCAGTTGATAACCGCGAAGATCGTGACCGTCGAGTAGGATTTCTCCGGCGAGGGGATCGTAGAAACGCAGTAGCAAGTTGACCAGCGTGCTCTTGCCCGAACCGCTGGGGCCGATGATTCCCACCTGCGCCCCCGGACCAATATCGAACGACACGCGGCTCAGCGCCAATCCGGATCTGGGATAAGCAAAGCTCACATCGCGAAAGCAGACGCGGCCTTCGACCCGCTGGGCCATCAGTGGTGCGCCTCGGGGTCGTTGTTCCTTGACCTCCGGCGCGTCCTCGAGCAGCGCCAGAGCGCGATCCACGCTCACCATCCAGCCCTGGAGTTCGGGCAGTTTGCTGCTGATCACGCGCAGCGGATCGTACAATTGCGCCATGTAAGCCATTACCAGCAGCAGGTCGCCCAGAGTCAGCGCGCCCTTTTCGACGTGGCGCACGCCAACCCACATCGCGGCGGCCGTACCTGCGGCAATCGTGGTCGCGATCAACACGTGATAGCCCGCCTGACGCGAAGCTACTCTCACCTGCTCACGCATCCGTTCCTGAGAGCGCAGCTGGAAACGCCGGTCCTCCAGACGCTCGCGGGCAAAGGCTTTGACCACGCGAATTGAAGCCATGGCCTCGTGCAGGATCAGCATGGCCGAGCTATCGAGCTTCTTAATGTCTTCCCATCCACTGCGGGTATCCCGGCCGGAACGTCGCGCCAGCAGTAACAGAAGCGGCGAGACGGAGACAGCAATCACCGCCAACTTCCAGTCCAGGCGCAGCGTCACATACAACAGGCATACGAAGCTCAAAACCGCGCTCAGCAGCGGCGCGGCGCCTTGCAGGAATACATACTGGATCGCCGGAGCGTCATGCTCGATGCGATAGGCCACGTCGTTGGCGCCACGACGATCGTGAGACTGCATGCTCATGCGCTGCGCGTGCCAGAAAAGGTGGCTGCGCAGATCGAGCACAAGCTTTTCTCCCGTGTAGGTCTGCAGCAGCCAGGCAGCGAACGACTGCAGGTTCATGGTCACGCTCAGCCCCAGAAGAAGTCCCACGGCCAGGCCCAGGTTCACGGCCTTCGAGGCATGCAGCACTCCGGGCAGCAGCGCAGCGAGCAAGTGCGGCAAGGGCCGGTCGCCAATCACGTTGTCCACGGCGATCTTGAGGGGAAAGGCCAGTAGCATGGCGATCGGCGCGGCCAGCAGGCTCAGCAGAAAAACGGCCAACAGGTGGGGCCAATATGGCCGGGCCAGACCGAAGAGCTGTCTCGAGGTGGCGCGCTGATTCCGGAAGCCTTTTGGCATGAATACGAGGTACCCGCTCCGCCGCATCCGATACCTCCTGATTGGCAGGTCCTGGGTTGAGTTCGGGGGGAAGTTCAGTGGATTCTAGCAGCGCGATCAGCGAGGTAAGTTCCTTTGTGTACGCTTTTCTCTCTTAGGCTGAGGTAGGGTGTTCGCTTGAAGGACAGCCGCGATCAAAAAGAGCGTGATTGCCTACGCTCTGACCTCCTTCACGCGCATGTAAATCACCACCAGCAGCAAGATCAGCAACACCAGCGGCCCTGGGGTGTAAGAGTATTCATGATGGCTGACATGGGTGAAGAATGCTCCGACCATAATGATGCTGAGACCGGTCGCCGCCACTGCCGCCAGCCGCGGCACCAGCAGACCGATCCCGCCCAGCAATTCGCAGGCTGCGATGAACGTGCCGAACCAGGCCGAGTAGCCGTAATGGACGAAACCCTCATGCACTTTGCCGGGGAACAACAGCCCGAACGATCCGGTGAGCAGGAACATCGTCGCCACCAGAATGCTTACGATCCACAGAGCTATCTTCCTCGCTTTTGACATCACTGCTCCTTGCCAGCTTGATTTTTGTACACATGCCCGCCCTTCATCACGAAGACCACGCGCCGCACTGCGGTCGGGTCTTTCAGCGGATCGCCGTCGAGGGCGATGATATCGGCCTCCAGGCCCGGGGCGATAGCGCCTATCTCATCCTGCATCCCCAGCGACCTGGCGGCGCGGGAGTTAGCGTCGACCATGGCGTCCATGGGGGCTTCGCCGGCCTGCACGCGATAGATGAACTCTTCGGCATTGCGGCCATGGGCTCCAGCGACGGCGTCGGTGCCAAAGACGATCTTCAGCCCCCGCGTGGCCAGCGCCTGTTTCCACATGGCAGCGATCACGGGCAGGACTTCTTCCATCTTCTGAAAACCGGCTTCAGTGTAATTGCCCACACCTAGAAATTTGGCTTTGTTATCGAGATAGTTATGGATAACCAGGCCGACCTGGGGATCGAAGAACGTGCCATGCGTGGCCATGGCGTCCAGGTCTTCCTGGGTTGCGTAGGTACCGTGCTCGACCTCAGTGCATCCGGCATTGGCGGATGCGCGGACCGCCAGCCCGTAGGCATGAACTACGCTGCGCAAGCCTTGGGTGGTAGCTTCACCGCACGCAGCGCGAAGCTGGTCGTCATCGAGGGTGCGCCCGCCGCCCTCGCGAATGCTCTTGGACGCGAAGATTTTGATCACGTCGGCGCCTTCAGCCTTGCGATTGCGCACCATCACACGAATCTCGTCCGGGGTGAGCCGGGCGTCGGTGATGGGCTCGAGTGAGGTGAGGATCCGTGGTCCAGCCAGCATGCCCCTGTCGACCCTGGCGCGCAGCTCTTTATCCTCCGGGGAACCCAGACTCTGGATTGTAGTGAAGCCGGCCATTAATGTGGCTTGAACGTTGTTCGCCTCCGCCACAGCCGATTGTTCCCGCGTCTCACTCTTATCCTCCAGTTTCCCGTTCGGTCCGAAGTGCCAAGCGATGTGGTCGTGAACGTCGATCCATCCCGGCAGCACAGTGAGGCGTCGGAGATCAACCGTAACCGCACCTTTGATTTTCGTTTTTTGTAATTTTCCGACCCGCACGATCTTGTTGTTCTGGACGGTAATCTCGACGTTGTGTCGCACGTGGCCACGGCCATCCAGCAGGGTGCCGGCCCAGAGCACTACAGGTGCTTGCTGCGCGCGAGCCAGATGGAGAAGGAAACAACCAACGACGATCAGCCGTGCGGTTTTCATTAGCTCAGCATTGTAAGCGAACGTCAGCGGCCACGGCACCTTGGGTCGCTGGTGGGGGAGAAATCAGTTCACCAGGGCTTCGCCCGTGGCCGCTTCGAGGACCCGGAGCGGCGCAGCCTCGGGGCTGACCAGCACCTGGATAGGAATAATACAAGTCTGTTCCAGGGCGAACTGTCCCGACACCACGGCGTGGGGAACGCCATCGGTGAAGACCATCCAGCAGGAGCCCGGCGGAAAAACGATTTCCCGCTTGGGCGAGGTCTTCTGGAAGTCAGAATTCTCCTTGAGCCAGTCGTGGAGGAAGAGCATGTATTCGTCATAGCGAGAGCGGTCTGCGACAGCCAGCCCGAAGGTTCCCCCAATCCGCGCCAGCGTCCGGGCGGCCTTGCCGCGTCCGGGCGGATTCAGCTGCCTCGCGCGCAGGATCTCCGGCACAAACGAATGAAACGGGGCGCCCACGTTCCAGACACGTCTGCCGGTGGGATTGATGTTCACAAAGAGGCGCAAGATTCGCGCACCGCGAGTCGGCCGGGTGGGAAAGGCGTCAACGTGCAACAGATCATTGCGCTTGTGGAGCGGCAAATCGCGTTCTTGCTCTTCCAAGGGCCGGAAACTCGCAAAATCCAGCCTGAGCTGGGGGGCGTAGGGAGAGAGAAACCTGGCGATAAATCCCGCAGCCTGTTCGGAAAAGCCTCGCATCACGCGCCTCAGGTTTTCACGGTCGGTGGCGTCGGCAAAACCGCGGACCAAGCCGCTTACCGGACGGTAGGAAATGTTCTTGTGGAACCGTGACTCGGCGGCAGGGCGCGACAGCAGGAATTTGCGGTCTTGGTCGGGAAACTCGAACGGTAGGGAGCGGAACATCAACACCTGGCCGCGCTCCAGCTGGTCGCAGTACCACCGCGCCTGTTCCGGAGCATAGTTGGTCACTTCCACTGGCTGGGCAGCCGGTTTCTCAAGTCCCATCACGAAAACCATCATATCGCGTCCGCGATTCCTCAGTCGGGCAGCAGGTGTCTTTGCGAACAACCAGCACAGTTCTCTGCTGCCCCATCAGTTTGAAGGTACTTTGCCTGGTTTCTTTCTTGCGGCAAGGTCTGGCCTGCGATATAAAGGCTCACACCGACACTCATTCCGTTGCCCGAGGGTAGAGCTATGGTCCGGCCGCGTGGTGTATTCGGTATTCTCGCTCTGTTGTTAGTGATTCCATTCCAAGCGGCTTTGGCGTACGACGATTGGAAGCCAATCGACCCGGCTGAGCTGAAGATGACAGCCGATCCCACGCACCCGTCCGACGCCATCATCTTGTATCACGAAGAAATCAACGACGATCTGCACAGCCATGCCTATGTCTACATGAGGATCAAGATCTTCACGGATCAAGGCCGCCACTGGGCCGATGTTGAGATCCCGTACGACAGCCGCGGTTTCGGCGTCAGCGACGTCAAGGCGAGAACCATCGCGCCGGACGGCACCATCACACCCTTTGACGGTAAGCCCTTCAACAGCACCATCGTCAAGGGCCATGGCCTCAAATACCAGGCGAAGACTTTCACCCTCCCGAACGTGCAGATTGGCAGCATCATCGAGTGGAAGTACACCATGTATTGGGAAGAGTTCGTCCACGCGCCGCATTGGACGGTGCAAGAGGATTTGTTTCAGAAGCACGCTAAGTTCGTGTTCGTGCCCTTCATCAAGGAGGGCTACTACATCACGAACGATCGCGGAGTGCTCGACCAGGTGTTCTCCCAACTCATCGGCATGCCCCCCAATACGGCGATCAAAACCGGCCGGGACAACCGCATGGAACTGGAATTGAGCGACATACCCGCGTTCCAGCAGGAGGATTTTTCGCCTCCTCCGGAGGTGCTGAAGATGCGCGTGAATTTCTACTACGGAACCGACAAGATGGCCAAGCCTACCGAGTTCTGGAAGGAAGAAGCAAAGTACTGGAGCAAAGAGGTGGAGAGATTTATAGGCCATTCTTCCGCTGTGGCGGCGGCCGCGAACCAGGCGGTGAGTCGCTCAGATTCGGCAGAACAGAAAGCGCGCAAGATCTACGCCCAGGTTCACAAGATGAAGAACCTGACCTACTCCGGGATAGAAGGCTCCCTGGATGAGATGCTGAGCCAGCAAAGTCAGGAAAAACGCACGCTGGATGACGTATTGCGCAAAGGCCAAGGTTACCGCGACGAGCTGACCCGCCTGTTTGTCGCGATGATGCGTGCGGTGAACATTCCCGCTTACGAAATGCGGGTTGCCGACCGCGATCAGGGTTTCTTTCAACCGGGCATTCCCAACCCAAACCAGCTGACTTCGGAAATCGCCATCGTCACGATCGACGGGAAAGAGGTTTTCCTCGATCCCGGCATACCCGAATGTCCCTACGGCTTGCTGAGCTGGCCTCACACTGCCACCCAGGGCTTGCGGCAGATTGCCGGAGGCGGCGCGGAACTGGGAAAGACCGAACCGGCCACCTACAAGGATGCGATCTCGAAGCGTGTCGGGCGAATGACGCTGTCGGAAGACGGCAGTTTGCGCGGGCAGGTGATCGTGGTCTGGGCCAAGCAGGAAGCCCTGGTCCAGCGCCTCACCGCGCTCCGCACCGACGAAGCGGGACGGAAAAAAGAATTGGAGGCCGACGTCCGCGACATGCTTCCGCCCGGCTCCAATGTCGACTACGTTTCCTCAGCGGGATGGGACGATCCCGAGGCGCAACTGAATGCCACCTTCAGGGTGGAGATTCCCTCGTTCGCCGCCACCACAGGCAAGCGCATGCTGGTCCCGGCGGGCCTGTTCGAATCTAACGAACGTCAGCCGTTTGGGCATAGTGAACGGAAGAACCCTGTCTATTTCAATTACCCGTATTACGCCATCGACGACGTGCAGATTACCTTCCCGGCTGGCTTGCACGTAGAAAACCTGCCGCAAAGCCAGCCCTTGAAAACAGACTTTTCGTTTTATCGGAGCCAGCGGGTGGTTGCAGGCAATGTTCTGGCTTTTATTCGCGACTTCGCTATGGGTGGAATTGCCTTTGTTCAGGCCGAGTATCCGGCGCTGAAAACTTTTTATGCGGGAGTAGTTGCAGGCGATTCCGAACAGGTGGTACTGACCAGATAGCTGTCATCTCGGGCAATGAAGTCAGCGGTGCGCCGCTGGCTGCACTACGGTCGCTTTGGGGGGGTCTCGGCCATGGATTTCTGGATCTCCACAATCAACGCCTTGACCGACGGCGCCAGGCTGCCCTCAGGATCCAGACGCAGGTACTCCTGAAACTCGGCGAGAGCGTGGGGCAAATCTTGTTGCATCAGATAAATGTTGCCCATCAAAGCGTGCGGCCCGGCGTAGTCGGAATTGATCTCGATGGAACGTCGGACGTGCGGGGCCGCCTCTTCCCATTTCGCCTGGGCGCCGAAGGTTCGAGCCAGCTCATAGTGGGCTTCCGCGGAATCCGGATTCAGATCTAGAGCGTGTTCGAGAGCTTTTTGGGCCCCGGAGTAGTTGTGCTGTTCGTTCATCGCCGAGCCCAGCCCCAGGTAAGCCCGGACGTTGCCCGGCTCGACCTTGGTCGCTTCCGTGAAGGCAAACTGAGCATCACTCCATTGCTGGAGCTGCATGTAAGCGAGACCGAGCAGGACGTAGCCAGGCCCGTACCAGGGATCGCTCTTCAGCGCCTTCTTGAATTCCTCAACACTGGCTCCGGCATTGTGTTCGCGAAACAGCAGATCCTGGGCGCGAGACATCGCCTGGCTTGCCTCCAAGCCCAGCGGCCGGTGGGAACTGGGAGCGGCGGTACCGCCGATATCGGCCGGGGAATCCGCAGAAGCTTCCGCGCTTGGAGCCGGCTTCGCCCTTTCCAGAACCAAAGTTACTTCGCCGTGCGCGGCAAAGGTAAGGTCGGCAACCTGGAAAGCGGGATCATATCCAGGCACCTGGGTGCTCACGGCGAAGAACTCCCGGCCCCCGTTTCGCCCCAGAGTTTCCAGACGGTCAAAGGTAAAGGCACCTTTTTTGTCCGTGACGGTGTGCGCGACTTCGGCTTCATTCGATCGTGACGCATAGCGACTGGATACAATCTGCAGCACCACAGGAACGCCGGCGGGCGCATTCTGCCCGCCCAGACGGACCTCCCCTGTGATCTGGCGGGTGACCGGGCTCTGGGCAACGGAGGGTACCAGCCCGGAAGTCGTGAACAATAGAAAAACAGCGAATAACGAAAAACGGCGCATAGGGTAAAGGCTTCTTCTATTCTACCGCCACGGCATCGGGTATTTGCGCCCTTAGCATGCGGTGTGATAAGTTCCGCTGCATCGGTCATTTACCTGAAAACTTGGGGGAACCATGATCATTGTGATTTTGGTGGTGATCGGCCTGTTGCTGCTGATTCCGGCCGGCATGTACAACAGCCTGATACAGCTGCGGGTGCGCGCGGACTCCGCCTGGTCCGACATCGACGTACAGCTGAAACGTCGCCACGATCTCATTCCCAACCTGGTGGAGACGGTAAAAGGCTACGCGGCACACGAGAAAGGGACGTTTGAGAACATCGCCAAGTTCCGCTCCCAGGCCATGCAGGCGACCACGCCCGCCGACAAAGCCCAGGCCGAAAACCAGCTCACCGGCGCGCTGAAGAGCTTATTCGCTGTCGCCGAAAATTATCCGGAGCTGAAAGCGTCCGAGCAGTTCACCGGATTGCAGAACTCGCTCAATTCGATCGAAGACAACATCCAAAACGCGCGCCGTTACTACAACGCCGTGATCCGCGACTATAACACCCGGGTCCAGACCTTCCCTACCAATCTCCTGGCCGGAATGTTCGGCTTCCAGACCAAACAGTTCTTTGAAGTTGACAGCCCGGCGGATCGCGAAAACGTGCAGGTAAAGTTCTAAGCGACATGACTGAAAGCTCTCGAGCACCTAGACGTCAGCAAGTCTCGCTCTCGATGGGGATCCTGCTCTTGTTCTTGGCCCTGGCCGCGACGCCGGCATGGGCGCGCAACTACCACGTCTCGGATTTCCAAAGCACGGTGCACGTCGACGAAAACGGCTCCGCCCGGGTGGTCGAGAAAATCACCTTTGTCTTCAACGGCCAGTTTCAGGGTATTTACCGCGCCATCCCGGTGGACTACCCGGGACCGAGAGGATCCAACTACTCACTGTTCATCACCGTTGATTCGATCACCGACGAGAGCGGCGTCGCTCTCAAGTACGAGAAGCACACCAGCAAAGGCTACCTGAATCTCAAGATCTTCGTTCCCGGGGCGAGTGATGACACGCGCACCGTTAATATCGAGTATTCGGTCTCCGACGTCACCAAATTCTTCGAAGACCACGACGAGTTTTACTGGAGCGTCACCGGCAATGAGTGGTCAGTGCCGATCGACAAGGCTTCGGTCGAAGTTTTCTTCCCCGAATCGACCAATGGCTCGCTGCAGGTCCAGGCTTTTCAAGGCGTCTACGGATCAGCGCAACGCGCCGTGTCCGCGATCGATGGAGCAACTGCCAGCGCCACAGCCAGTCATCTGCCCATGCGCGGCGGACTCACCGTCGACGTCTACATTCCCAAGGATTTGCTCCACCAGCCCAGCGGGCTGACCCGAGCAGGATGGTTTGTGCGCAGCAACCCGATCTTGAGTTTGCCGCTGTGGGCACTGGCCGTGATGTTCGCTCTGTGGTGGTTCAAGGGCCGCGATCCCGATCCCGGCATGTCTGTGGCGCCCATGTATCAGCCGCCGGATAACATGGGTCCGGCTGAGGTGGGAACTCTGGTCGATGACAACGTTGCGCCCCGGGACATCACTTCGGTGCTGGTGGATTTGGCGGTGCGAGGTTACGTCAAGATCACTGAGACCCAGCACCAGGGGTTGCTGCTTCACAGCAAGGATTATCAGTTCCAGCTGCTGAAAGACCGTACGGCGTGGACGGATTTAACGGACTATGAGCGCGCCATGCTGGACCGGATCTTCGCGGGGGGACAGTCGGCCACTCTGTCGGAGCTGCGTAACCATTTCTATACCGTCCTGCCTATGATGAAGGATGAGATCATCGGCGCTCTCAAGCAAAAGGGCATGTATACGGTAGACCCGGAATCGGCGCATGCTTATTGGGTGCTTGGAGGCATTGTGGCCCTGGGCCCCTATCTGGCTTTCCAAATCGCCGGCTGGGCCGATTTCTTGAATTCCACTGGGGTGACGGTGGTGTGCGGCATCGCCGCATTGCTCATTATCTTTCTCTTTGGCCGCCAGCTCACGGCGTGCAGCCTCAAGGGAGCCAGAACCCGGATACAGATTCTGGGGTTCCAGGACTTCATGAACCGCGTAGATGCCGACCGACTCAAGCGCATGCCGCCGGACACCTTCGAAAAATTCCTTCCCTACGCGATGGCTTTGGGCGTGGAACATCGCTGGGCCAAGAATTTCGAAGGCATTGTGCAGAACCCTCCCACCTGGTACCAGGGCAGTACGCCGGGGATGTTCAACTCCATCTTTTTCATCAACAGCCTCGGCGCCATGTCGCAACAGGCAAGCTCCGCATTCGTCTCCGCACCGCGAGCCAGTTCCGGCTCTTCAGGATGGAGCGGGGGCGGCTTCTCGAGCGGCGGTGGATTCTCCGGTGGCGGTTTCGGCGGGGGAGGCGGCGGAGCTTTCTAAAGCCCACCTACTCTGGATAAGGCCCAAGCTCGGGGGCCCCCGGCATTCCGTGGAATCCTGGATTTCGCAATCTCCCCTGCAAACACTCTGTCCCCGGCTGACATCCAACTAATGGGGTGGAGCATTTCTGGGCCCGCAGTCAGAAGGAGTATTTTCCCATGGGTGAATCGGGTTCGCGTTCAACCGACGATTTCTCAA
The DNA here is from genome assembly GCA_036522035.1 of Terriglobales bacterium. Lineage (GTDB taxonomy): Bacteria > Acidobacteriota > Terriglobia > Terriglobales > Acidobacteriaceae > Angelobacter. The sequence goes on along the minus strand of DATDGP010000160.1, from coordinate 5,578 downwards.
CCAACACTTCTCCGGCCGACTCGCCGATATTCGTCGAGGTAACGGACCGGGAGTGGGAGCGACGCGCCGTGCAATTGGGAACGGTCGCAGGCAAGGCGGTGGCCGTCTTCCGCAAAGCCCGTCGCCAATGGAAGGAAAGCGGGGACCAAGACCAGGATGTCGTTAGCAAAGCCAAGAAGGTAGCGGAGACGTTACGCCGCGAAGCCGTTGCCCGCACCGAGGAATGGCGGCAGGCCACCATGAAGAGGAGCGCCGAGCTAGGTCGCCAGGCTAAAGCCGGTTATGAGCGGACACGGGCGCGCGCTGAACAGGTCGGTCGCGATTATCCGCTCGGAGTCGTCGCGGGGGCGGCGATAGTGGGATTCGTTCTGGGAACAAGCCTGAGAGTCTGGAGGTCGAAGCGTGCCGTCTGAGAAATCCATGGCCTCAGTCATCGCGGAGACCAAAGAAGAAATAAAGACGTTCGTTCAGACCCGCGCCCAGCTCCTGCATGCCGAAACCAAAGAGAAGCTGAAGGCCTGGAAGCTCTCCATCATCCTCATAGCCGTGGGCACGCTGCTGTTAATAACGTCCTGGTTTGCATTCGTTTTCGCCATCGTGGCTTTGCTTCACTCCTGGTTCGTTGCAGGAAGCTATGCCTGGTGTTTTGGGGGGCTGATCGTTGGCGGCCTTCTCCTGATTTGCGGCTTGGCGCTTGGTCGCGCCGGATACCAGAGGATCAGAGGCGCGGGCATGGCTCCCACCCGAACTTTACGGATTCTTAAACGCGACTCGGAATGGATCCAGAAACAATCGAGGCCGGCATGACACAGGGACTTCCCATCGATATCTTAGAAAAGCGCGCCAACGAACAACGCGACCAGCTTCAAGGTCGAGTGGTTGAGCTGCGCCAGACCGTTAAGCAGCGGCTCGACGTGAAACGCAACCTCCGCGAGCATGTTTGGCCAAGTGCCGGAGCTGCGACCCTGTTGGGTTTGGCGCTGGGATTTGCCGTCACCGGCCTCTTTACCCGTCGTTAAGGCTCTCCCGCCCTGGAAAAACGCCCCCGGCTCTTAGGAGGCCTTAACTTCCCACGGTGCTTCGAGGGTATTGCCTAAGTAGATGAACCATCTGTCCAGGTTTTCGATTTCGTGATATAAACTCCTTCGTTCTCTCCACCATCCGGAATTGGCCCCTTTTCTCGGGTTTGGGGGCATTCGCGAGGAGGCAAATGTCAGAAGCTAGGACCGGGAAGAGATTTCCGCTGGAACTACCCATCCGCATTCATCGCAAAGGTGGCGACGAAGGGGCCACCACCGCAGATTTGAGCGCGGCCGGCGTCTACATCATGGCCGACACCGATCTGTCGGTCGGTTCTCCAATTGAGTTCGACATCACCTTGCCGGCTGAGGTACTGGGAACGCCGGCCGATGTTGAAGTACGCTGTTCCGGGCGCGTGGTCCGGAAAGAATCCGGCGATGAGGCCGGCAAGAAAAAGAAGAAGAGCGGCGTGGCTTGCGTCATCGACCAATATCAATTCATCCGAAAAGGCAAAGGAAGCCGATAAATGTTGAAGATAATTTTGGCCGACAATCAAGCAATCTTCCGTACCGGGGCAGCAAAGGTGCTGGCAGTCGAGGACGACTTGCGCATTGTGGCGCAGGCGGAGAGCGCGGAGAAAGCCATGATGGCGCTCGAGAAATTCCATGCCACGGTGATGATTTTCGGATCTGATACGCTCGGCAGCCTGCCTGAGGTGGTGGAGAGCGCCAGAAAATTCAAGACCAAGCTGGTGGTCATTGCCGACACCGGCCAGGATTCCCGCCACTATTTGACCAACGGCGTGCACGGCGTGATCTACCGCAACGTGAGCGGCGAGTCTCTGGTCCAATGCGTGCGCAGAGTCACCAAAGGCGAGAGCTGGGTCCAGGACACGCAGGAGAGCAAAGAGACTGCCGAGAACGACCTTGTCGGTGCGCGCGTCCGTGACCGTCTGACGGCCAAAGAATTGAAGATCGTGGCCTTAATTGTCCAGGGCTATAAGAATAAAGAGATCGCCGCCCAGCTGGGCACCACCGAGCAGGTCATCAAGAACTACCTGCGCAACGTTTACGACAAAATTGGGGTCTCGGACCGTCTGGAACTCGCGCTCTTTACGATTCATCACCGTATTCTCGCCGAAGCCGCGGCGACTTCGGTGGCGGCAGCAAGCCAGCGCTAAGTCGTATCTGAGGAGTTCTCCGTGCGGCGCTAGAGGGGATCCCCGTCATTTTTCAGCAGTTCATTGACGATCGTCACCAACTCCTCGGGGTTGACGGGTTTTTCCAGGTACAGATCGGCCAACGGTTCGGCCGCCTGAAAGGCTTCGGCGACGTAGCCGGAGACCACCACCACCGGCATGCGGCTCTGGGTCTTGGCGGCTTGGACTACGGCACGGCCGCTCGCATCGCCCAGGCGCCAGTCGGTGACCACAGCGTCGTAGGCGTTGTTCTGCAGCTTGTCGATAGCGTCGCGCGCGGACGTTGACGCAGTTACCGTATGGCCGGCCGCCTCCAGGATCGCACACTTCAAGGTAACGACGTGTGGTTCATCGTCCACGCACAGGATGCGGGCCATAGTGGATTTCCTCTAACTAACCGGTGTTGGCTCCCCGAAAGCCAAGGGCGTTGGCTCGCCTATTCTCCGGCAGGCGTCCCGCTCAAGTCAAATATTCGCGGCGGTTGATCTTGGCTAGCCCCTTCGCGGCGTAGGTGCCGCGTCTCCTAGCTTTTCGGCGACCGACTTGGCCTGCGTGAACAACAGCAGGTAATCCGGACCGCCGGCCTTGGAATCGGTACCTGACATATTGAAACCGCCAAACGGATGCGCGCCTACCATCGCCCCCGTGCACTTGCGATTGAAGTAGAGATTGCCCACGTGGAACTCGTTTCGCGCACGCTCTAATTTTTCGCGCGAAGTGGAGTAGACTGCGCCGGTCAGACCGAACTCGGTGTTGTTGGCGATCTCCAGGGCGTGATCATAGTTGCGGGCTTTGATAACAGCCAGCACCGGCCCAAAAATCTCCTCCTGGGAAATGCGCGCGCCGGGCGGCACGTCGGCGATGACCGTAGGCTGAATGAAATAGCCTTCGCCGGCTTCTCGCGCCGGTCCACCGCCGGTCAGCAGACGTCCTTCCTTCAGGCCGACCTGGATGTAGTCGAGAATACTCTTCATGGCCTTGTCATTGATCACCGGGCCCATGAACTTGTTCTCCGTGGGATCGCCCACGGCGATCTTCGCGACCCGATCCTTCAGTCGCTCCAAAAAGACGTCATAGATAGTTTCGTCTACGATGGCGCGGGAGCAGGCCGAGCATTTCTGTCCCTGGAAACCAAAAGCCGACAGAGCCACGCCTTCGACCGCCGCGTCCATGTTGGCGTCATCGGCCACGATGATCGAATCCTTGCCGCCCATCTCCAGGATGGTGCGTTTGATCCACCTTTGCCCGGGACGGGTCGCGGCCGCGCGCTGGTTGATGTCCAGACCTACTTCCTTCGATCCCGTGAAAGCAACAAAACGCGTCTGCGGATGTTCCACCAGTCCAGCGCCAAAGGTCGTACCTGAACCCGGACAGAAGTTGACCACGCCGAACGGCATCCCCGCTTCCTGCAGCGCTTCAAAGAATTTGAAGGCGATGGCCGGAGAGTCGTGTGAGGGCTTCATCACGACCGTATTGCCGCTTACGATAGCGGCCATGGTCATCCCGGCCATGATGGCGCAGGGAAAATTCCAGGGCGGAATCACCGCGCCCACGCCCAGGGGAATGTACTGGAGCGTATCCTGCTCGCCCGGCAGTTGCACCGGCGTCGCGGACTTGGCGAGCCGCAGCGCTTCGCGCGCGTAGAACTCGGCGAAGTCGATGGTCTCGGCGATATCGGCATCCGCTTCCGCCCAATTCTTGCCGACTTCATAGATCATCCAGGCGCAGAATTCGAACTTGCGCTCACGCAGGATCGACGCCACTAGGTGCAGCAACGCCGCCCGCTCCTCGATCGATGTCCGTTTCCAGCTCGCAAACGCTGCCTGCGCTGCCTGAATGGCCGGCTCCACGTGCTCGCGTCCTGCACTCTGAAAAACGCCTACCACTTGTGAAGGACGCGCCGGATTCACCGTCTTGATCTTGTCGGTGGTTCTGATCAGGCGATCGCCGATCACGATGTCATATTCGCGGCCCAGCTCAGAGCCCACCTTCGCCAGCGCTTCGCGCATGCGCCGCGCTGTCTCCGCGTTCGAGAAGTCGGTGGCCGGCTCGTTGCGGAATGGCCCGTGAGGAACCCGCATTACAGGTTTGGAGGTCTCGAGAGTCGTGGTCGCCATAATGGTTTCCCCTTTGCGCTCAAGATTGAGCGAGTGAAGTCGTGTAAACACTCATTTTACAGCAACCAAACTTCGCGGTTGGCCAGACTTCGGGGGACCGCTCAGTAACCGCTTCGGAACACGGTTGGTTTGGGCAATCGATGGTGGCGTTCGCGCCAGAGGACGGATCGCCGTTCCACGAAAACCGACTTCCACGTGCCGGCGGGCGGAAGCGTCTCTAGCCGCCCGGCTCACGACCGGACGGAGCCCAAATGATATAAGTACACGGTGGCCGGGCACAGGGGAGTGAATCCGGTGGTGATCATCGATATGTAGGGCAGAAGACCATCCGGGCGCGCAGTGTAAAATCCTGTGGTACGCGAATGTGGGAGGATTAAGAGATGAACACCACCGTAGCAGGCAGGACCTTGCCAGGCCTGGCAGCCGACTATGCCGGAGCCAGGGCTGAGTCATACGCCCAGAGTATCCCCTGGTACGCCTGGACATCGGTCCTGGCCACCGCCTGCATCTCGGCCGGCCTCTATTGGGACATCTCCTGGCACCTGAGCATTGGACGCGACACATTCTGGACTCCGGCACATTTGCTGATCCAATTCGGCGCGGTGCTCGGCGGTGGGGCCGCGGCAACCCTGATCTTCAGCAAGACGTTTTTCACGCCTGGCGCTGCTGCCAAAGAATCTTCCGTCCGCGTACTCGGGTTCTGGGGACCGCTCGGTGCGTTTCTCAGTGCCTGGGGTGCGGCGGCCATGTTGATCTCCGCGCCTTTCGATAACTGGTGGCATAACAACTACGGCCTGGACGTCAAGATCATCAGCCCACCGCACCAGCTGTTGGGAGTGGGAATTGAGTCCATCAGCTTCGGCGGGATCATCCTGATTGCGGGCTACATGAATCGCGCTGATGGGGCTCTGCGGCGACGCCTGTCACTCCTGCTGCTGACCATCGGCGGTTGCGTAACCGTCAATTCCATGGTGGGCCGCCTGCAGTTTACCGATCGCGCACTCATGCACAGCGCCCTGATGTACTTGTGGCTGGCCATCGGACCGCCGTTCGTCCTAGAGGCGGTTGCCCGTCCGACCGGCCTGAAGTGGGCACGGACCATTGTCGCTGCTTTCTATACCGTTGTCTTTACGCTGGGCGTGTGGATCTTTCCTCTGTTCGCCGCCGAACCTAAGCTCGGCCCGGTCTACCAGCGCATCACCCACATGGTTCCGCTAGGATTTCCTATCTTGCTTCTGGCTCC